>NZ_CP042243.1:2400000-2723376 GCF_008152325.1 Crassaminicella thermophila | reverse complement strand
ATATTTAAAAGCTACAAATACATTTATCAAATCATTTATATCAGAATAAATCGACAAACCTGCAAAAACTATAATTCCAATAATTAAAGATATAAAAAGCCCCTTCTTTATTTTATAAAAATCCAAGTGAAAACCTCCTTAAATAAAATAAAGTATAATGGTGCAGCAAAATGCCCATAGAAGAATATCAATAATCAATGGCTTGTCGCTTAAGAGTACCAATTCTGGATTTTCTCCAAGGCCTTTCTTATGGATAATATACTGATATCTAAAGATTCCATAGATTACAAAAGGAATAGTTGCCATCATATAGATTGAGTGACTTGCTGTAAAGGTATATAAAGCATAAGCCATTACTGTTGATGATGTTACTATATGAAGCATATCATTTAAAAGCTCAGGAGTATATTCTTCTAATATTTTTCGAGATGTTTTATTTCCACTAAGGATTAATTCCATCTCGCTTTTTCTTTTATGAAGTGCCAAAAATAAAGATAATAAAAACGTACATAATAATAGCCATGGAGAAATCCTAACCCCTATAAGTACAGCTCCTGCAACAGCCCTTAGAACAAAACCTATTGATATACTCATCACATCTAGTATGACAACATGCTTAAGTACAAATGAATATAAGGTAACCCATAAAAAATAAATAAGACCTACTAAAAAGAATAAAAAACCGATTTTATACGACATATAAAATGAAGACAAAACACTGATAAACAAAAAAACAATAGCTTGTCCTATACTTACTTCTCCAGAAGGGATAGGTCGCATACATTTCTTAGGATGTAATTTATCCTTTTCCTTATCTACAAGATCGTTTAGTATATAAACATTTCCAGAAATCATACAAAATAGCATAAATCCTGCAATGCTCAATTTGAGCAGATAAAAATTAAACAGATTATTTGAAAACAATATAGCGGCAAACAGTAGTAAATTTTTTGTCCACTGCTTTGGTCGCATAGTTTTTACAAGACCAAATAGTATCTCCATAGAAAAACTCCTTTCATTAGAAAAAATCGTATCTGCAATACCAATATTTTAACACATTATTCATGACAAAAGTATGTAATATCCTTGTAACATATCTATCTCAAAACCCCTCAAAGTGGCTAAATTACTAGCAGGAATAATTTACTAATATTACAGAACCGTTAAATGCATTGATTTATAAAAGTAGAATTTATATAATCAACATGTAACAAAGAGTTACAAACTTCGACAAAAATCAACAAAATTTAAAGGAGGTATTTTAAATGAAGAGAAAACTTTCTCTATTATTGGTACTAGCATTAATGATTTCATTAGTACCAATGAGTGCTTTTGCTGGATCTGATAACAGTCTAACAAAAGTAATCACAGTAAAAGAAGACGCAGATTTAGGAGCTGATGCACCAGTATTAAAAATCGAAAATGATGGTGGAGACTGGGCAGCTAAAGAAGTAATTGAATTAACATTAGACAATGCTGAGTGGAAAGACACTATAACAGCTACTGTTGAAGGAACTGGTTCTGTAGCAGTAGAAAGAAAATCAGATACAAAAGCTGTATTAACAGTAACAAATGCAGCAAAAGGTACTGTTGTTAAAGTTACATTAGATGTAGACTTTGTAGACAACGGAGCGGCTAAAGTAGAAGTTACATCTAAGTCTGGAGCAGTAACTGAAGGTACTTATACATTTGCAAAGGTTACAGATGGAAATACTTTAGTAACAATCGAAGATACAATCACATTTGCAGATAAAGCAGATATGGAAAACATTGAAATCGAAGAAACTGTTGTAGGAACAGTATACGAAAGTGGATTAAAGTACATCAAATTAACATTAGACAAAGATTTTGAATTTGATTACGATGCAATCCAAGTAACTGGAGATTTAATCAACGGTACTTTAGATAAGAGTGCTGTAACAGAAGTAAATGACTACACAATCAAAATTGATGTAGAAGATGCTCTTAAGAACGTATCTTACTTAGGAGATATCACAATCAGTGGATTAAAAGTAAACCCTACAAGAGATGCAGATGAAGGAACAGTATATGTAAAAGTTTCTTCTAATGTAAGCGAAATCGAAACAACAAAATTAGAAGTAGGAAAATATGCAGAGTATGATGTTGAAGTAAAAGCTGATGGAGATGCTTTAGAAATCTTCTCAGGCAGATATGAAAGTGCAAAAGATGAAGCACATGAATTACAAAAGTTAATCATTGAAGAAAATGTAGCTGGCTCTTTAGTAGATGGAAGAACAGTATACGTTGAATTCCCAGAATGGGTAAAAATCAGAGCTTATGATTCAACAGGAGATGCAATCACAGATGTAGAAATCGATGAAAATGTATTTGAATTCGAAATCACAAAAGCTACAGATAAAAAAGTAGAATTAACATTCTATGTATCTGTAGAAGCAGGAAAATCTGGAGATATCGAAGCAAAAGTTGAATCTAGAGGATTAGAAAAAGACTATGAAGTAGTATTAGGAAAAGCAATTGCTCCAGTAGAAGTAAAAGTTGACACTGCAAAATTAAAAGCAGGTGTAAGAAATCAAGAAATCGGTACAATTACAATTACTGAAACAGATGCTGAAGCAATCCAAGAAGGAAAAATAGTAGTAGAATTAGACAAAGATTTAGAGTTTGATGGAGAACCTACAGTAGAAGTAACAAAAGGTGACTTAGAAATTGATGATGTTGATGTATTAGACAATGGATATACATTAGAAATAGAAGTAGATAATACAAGTGATGAAGCATCTACAATCGTAATCAAAGATGCTAAAGTAAAAGTAGACAGATCAATCGCTGAAGGTGCAATCCTTGCAGAAGTAAAAGGAGATGCATTATATCAAAATGATGGAGACGCAGATGATCAATTCGATAATGACTACTATGCAGAAATCGAAGTAGCAAACGTAATTACTCCAGCAGATGACGATACAAAAGCTGCTGCTCCAGCAAAATTCGTAATCGGTAAAGCTGAGTACCAAGTTGGAGATGAAGTAAGAACTGCTGATGTTGCACCATACATTACAGATGGAAGAACAATGTTATCATTAAGATACGTTGCAGAAGCTGTTGGTGTATCTGATGAAAACATTATGTGGGATGGAACTACTAGAACAGTTACTATCTTCAAAGGAGATAGAATTGCTCAAGTACAAATCGGATCTAACAAATTATTCGTAAACGGTGCAGTTGTTCCTATGGACACTGTAGCAGTAATCAAAGATGGAAGAACAATGTTACCAGTAAGATTCGTTGCACAAGCACTAGGTGCAGAAGTTGAGTGGGACGGAGCTACTAGAACAGTAACAATCAAGTAAATAAATCCAATAAAAAATAGATAGAGCCAATTGGCTCTATCTATTTTTTATTCTTTTATGAGGTGATATATAATGTCAACTAAATTCATAAATAGAAATAGCGAACTAGAATTTTTAAATAATGAATACAATATCTTATTCTTCTCCTCTTTATGGAAGAAGAACAGGACAAATAAAAATGAAGCAAATTAGCTTTAATCATTATGGTGAATTTTTCAAAGAAAAATCAAAATCAGAGCTCATAGAATACTTTTCTGTAACTGGTGGAGTTCCTAAGTATATAGAGATTTTCAAAGAAGAAGAAAATATATTTGATTCTATTGAAAAAAATATAATAAATAAACAAAGCTTTTTATACGAAGAACCTATATTTTTACTTGAGCAGGAAGTTGGAGATATTGGAACATACTTTTCTATAATAAAAACTATAGCTGCAGGTAATCATAAGCTAGGTAAAATAGCAAGTGTACTTGGAGTTAATCAAACGAGTTTAACTAGATATTTAAAAATACTAATAGATCTTGATTTAGTAGACCGAATAGTTCCAATAACAGAAAGTAATCCTGAAAAAAGCAAAAAAGGTCTTTATTATATAAAAGATAATTTCATTGAGTTTTGGTTTAAATTCATTTATCCATATAGAAGCTATATAGAAATTGAAGATAGTGAATATGTTATTAAAAAAATAAAAGATAATTTTATAGATAATCATGTAAGCTTTGTTTTTGAAGAGGTATGCAAAGAAGAAGTTTGGAATTTAAATAAACAAAATAAACTTAATTTTAAAGTTTTAAAGTTAGGTAAATGGTGGGATAGTTCAAATGAAATTGATATTGTAGGTATAAATGAAGATACTAAAGACATTTTAATAGGAGAATGCAAGTACCTAAACACTAAAGTAGATGCAAATATATTCTATAAGCTAGTTGAAAAAGCTAAATATATAAACTTGAATAAAGATACTAGAAAAGAACACTATATACTATTTTCTAAATCAGGATTTATTGATCAATTAATTGAAGTATCTAAAAATAGAGATGATTTAATATTAGTTTCATTATAATCTGAGTGTTTTAAAATACTCAGATTAGTTTGTAGACAAATAATCCCTCCAGGAAAATAACCCCAGAGGGATATTCTTTTTATTAGCTTGATTATCATCTTTTTGTAAAAAACACGTAAAGATTTGTAACATTTCTGTAATGGTAATTTATTCTTATTTTCTATATAATATGATTAGCACTTAGAAAAAACTACCTATATATGAAATGATTATACAAATTTGAAAAAATGATTTATGTTACACTTATATTACAGAAAAATAGAAAATATTGACTATGAAAGAAAACATTGATATAATCGGTAATGTATTCTAAGGACATTATTCTTTGTAATCACATTAGAGATAGTGTGATTACAAAGGATAATGACCCAAAGGGCATATCCTTAACATTAAAAACTTAAAAAATAAAAGGAGGAAAAGTATAATGAAGAAAAAACTTTCTTTATTATTGGTGCTAGCGTTAATGATTTCATTAGTGCCAATGAGTGCTTTTGCTGGTTCTGACAATGGTGTGTCAGGAAAAGTAAAAGTGAAAGACGATGCAAAATTAAAAGCTGCAGCACCAGAGTTGAAAATTGAAAATGATGGTGGAGACTGGGGTAGCACAGAAAAAATCGAATTAAAATTAGAAGGTGCAGATTGGTTAGATGATGGAGATGAAGGTATAAATACTTTCAATTCTGATTTAGCAACAGCAATCGAAAGTGCAACTGAAACAGTAACAGTTTCTGGAGTTGTATATGGTGTAGATGCAACAGTAGAAAGAAAATCTGATTCTAGAATTATATTAACTCTTAAAGCTACAGAAAATGGAACTGTAGTAACTAATCCAATCCATGAAGATATAGTAGTTAGAATTCCTATGTGGGTTGAAATGGATGGAGAGGTTGGTAAAGTAAGTATTGAATCTAAGAGTGGATTAATTACTGAAACTACAGAAATTTTTGCAGAAGGTAAAAGTGGAGATACAACTGTAGAGATAGAAGATACAGTGACTTTCTCAACTACTAAGCTAATTGAAAATATCGTAATTGAAGAAAACGCAATCGGTACATTTAAGTTAAGTGATATCGGAGAAAAATATATTAAATTAACTTTAGATAAAGATTTTAAATGGATATTAGATAATAATGCTAAAATCGGTGGAGATTTAATTAATGAAGTAGCAATCAATAGTGTAGCTGCTAACTATGAATTAGATGACAATGAATTAAAAATTTATGTACATGGTACTAAAAATGGTGCATCTAAAGGTTATGCATTATTAAGTGACAATGGTGTTATTGGTAATATTGAAATTACTGGATTGCAAGTAAGACCAACAAGAGATGCTAAAGAAGGAAAAGTATATGTAACAGTTTCTTCAGATATGAACGAAATCAAGCGTACTAAGTTAGAGCTTGGTGAATATGCTGAATACAAAGTAGAAGTAAAAGCTGATGGAGATGCAGAAGAAATCTTCTCAGGAAGATTTGAAGGTGCATTAAATAATAATAATGAATTCACAGCAACTACTAAGGAATTAGTAAGTGGAAATACTCAATTAGAATCTTTAACAACTGATGAAGAACATGAATTACAAAAATTAATCATTGAAGAAAAAGTAGACGGTTCTTGGACACATGACAAGACTGTTGTAGTTGAATTCCCAAGTTGGGTAAAAATTCTAGGTGTTGAAAGATCTGAAGATGAAGGAGATAAAATCGTTAAAGAAGAAATCGATGAAAATGTTTATGAATTCGAAGTAAATAATCCAAATG
This sequence comes from Crassaminicella thermophila, assembly GCF_008152325.1. Lineage (GTDB taxonomy): Bacteria > Bacillota > Clostridia > Peptostreptococcales > Thermotaleaceae > Crassaminicella_A > Crassaminicella_A thermophila. The sequence continues at coordinate 2,717,224 of NZ_CP042243.1, read as the reverse complement.
GAAAAATCAAAGTAGGATTAGAATTCTACGTATCTGTAGAAGCAGGAAAGTCTGGAGACATCACTGCTAAAGTATCTGGAAAAGCTCTAGATGATGAATATGAAGTAGTATTAGGAAAAGCTATTGCACCAGTAAAAGTTGAAGCAGAAGTTGCTAAGATAAAAGCTGGAGTAAGAGACCAAGAAATTGGTAAAATTACAATTACAGAAGCTAAAGCAGGAGCAATCCAAGAAGGCAATATCGTATTAGAATTAGACAAAGATATGGAATGGGACGATGAGCCTACAGTTAAAGTAGTAAAAGGTGACTTAGAAATTGAAGAAGATGATATTGATGTAAAAGATAACATCTTAACTATTGAAGTGACAGATGAAAGTACAGAGCCATCTGTGATTGAAATTACAAATGGTGAAGTAAAAGTAGACAGATCTATTGCTGAAGGAAGAATTGATGTAGAAGTTAAAGGCGACGCATTAATCCAAAACGGATATGATAAAGAAGTTGAATTAAAATATAATGATGGTACTACTAGTGAAAAACTTTCAAAATCAGATTTATTAGATTACTATGGTCTATTTAATGAAGATTACTATGCAAAAGTAGAAGTAGCTAACGTAATCACTCCAGCTGATGCAGACACTAAAGCTGCTGAGCCAGCAAAATTCGTAATCGGAAATGCTGAGTACCAAGTTGGAGATGAAGTTAAGACTGCTGACGTTGCTCCATACATCAAAGATGGTAGAACAATGTTATCATTAAGATACGTTGCAGAAGCTATGGGAGTATCTAATGAAAACATCATGTGGGATGGAGCTACTAGAACAGTTACTATCTTCAAAGGAGATAGAATTGCTCAAGTACAAATCGGAAGCAACAAATTAATGGTTGGTGGAGCTACAATCACTATGGATACAGTAGCAGAAATCAAAGATGGAAGAACTATGCTTCCAGTAAGCTTCGTAGCTAAGGCTCTTGGAGCACAAGTTGAGTGGGACGGAGCTACAAGAACAGTTACTATTAAGTAATAAGCTTATAAAAAGGGATGATCCTTTATGGATCTCCCTTTTTTAATTGAGGTAGGTATTCTCTAGAATGCCTGCCTCTTTTTGAATATATCTGCTAAAAAGGGTTGACCTTTAATGTAAAGAAGATTATACTTAAAATAAATGAATTTATATTCATTAAATATTTATAAAAAATTAAGAATTAATAGCTAGTTACTGTGGTATAATTGATAGAGAAAGGGGATGGACTAATGCATAGTGCAATAAAAAAAATTGGAATAGGACTATCAATATTTACATTACTTAGCAGTACTGCTTTAGCAGCTGAGAAATCCTTAAATGAAGTAGTATTTACAATAGGGCAAGCAAAATATCAAGTAGGAGATACTATTAAGGATATAGATATTGCACCATATATAAAAAATGGCAGGACTATGTTGCCAGTAAGATACGTAGGAGAAGTAATAGGTGTAGCTTCAAAGGATATTACGTGGGATGGAGCTAGTAAAACTGTTACTATATTTAAAGAAAATAGCATTATTCAAATGAGTATTGGAAACAACACTTTAATAAAAGATGGGCAAAGAATTATTATGGATGTAGCACCAGAAATAGTAAATGGAAGAACTATGCTTCCAGTAAGCTATATAGCAAAGGCCCTTGATATTGAGATTAAGTGGAATAGTATAGCAAGAACGGTTACTGTTTTAACAGAGAATAATTTAGTCGAACAAAAGGAAGAAAAAGTTACTTGGGACTATAATTATGACCAGTTATTAGAGAAAGCTTTAAAAAGTAGTAAGGATTTAAAGAAAGCTGAAATGCTTGTAGAAAAGGCAGAAGAGTTGGAAGATGATGCAACAGATAAGTTTAAAAGGACAAATACGATTCCTAGAGAGATGACTTCAGACCCAGATGTAGCTGGAAAAAAACATTTGGTTTATAGGAATTTGAAAGCTCAACGATTTGCTTTAGAAAAAGCTGAAAAAGATGTAGAAACAATGAAAGAAAAAATTGCTTATGATTTAAAAAACGCTTATTATGATGTATTAAAAAGTGAAAATAATAAAAAACTAGCAGAACTAGGATTAGAAATCAAACGTGAGATGATGCGTCATACAAATTTAAGATATGAGCAGAACATGGCTAGTGAATATGAAAAAAATAAAGCCAAAAGAGAATATGAAGAAGCTAAGAAAAAGTATGAAATGAGCCAAAAGGCATTAGACATGGCTTATGAAGCATTGAATTATTTAGTAGGTTTAAATCCAGATGAAAGATATACTTTGGAAGGTCAAATAGTGTTTGATCAAATACCGGAGGTAGATTTAGATATAGATTCTCATATTCCGACTATGATCAACAAAAGTCCACAGATATGGGCATTAGAAAAGAAAATAGATTTAGCTCAATTGGGGTTAGACTTATTTGTATTCAATTATGATGGGGATTATGAAGCAACTAAAATAGATAGAAAAACTTTAGATATTGATCTTTCGAACCTAAAGCAAGCCTATGAAGAAAATCTAAGAAAATTGCATACGGGTTTGGAAACTCTGAAAAAGCAATATGAAAGTACTAAAATTGCATTAGAAAAGGCAGAAGATGATCTAAATGTAGTAAAATTAAATTTTGAAGTTGGAAATGCTATTGAATTAGAAGTAAAGGCTGCAAGCTTTAAAGTTGAAGAATTGAAAAAGCAGTTAGATGAAATTGTTATGAACTATAATGATAAAGCAACTTTATATGAAAAGCCTTGGCTAGCTTTTAGTAGTCTAAAATAAAAATGCAGTTATAAGCCCAAAAGCCAACCAATATAGGTTGTCTTTTGGGCTTATATTACTATTTTATTACATTTACGAGATATAAAAGGATTTTAAACCAATTTATAGAATATACATAAACGAAATGCGAAATTGGATAGAAAATGTAGATAAAGGAGGAAATAAAATAAAATGAAAAGAAAAATAAGTTGTATGCTTATAATACTTATGATGCTTATGAGTACAATAGCTAGCTTTGCAGCAGTAAATTTTTCAGATGTTCCTAGTACTCATTGGGCAAAGGACTATATTGCAAAAATGGCTGATAAGAAGATTATAAATGGATATTTTGATGATAAAACCTTAAAGGTTTCATTCAAACCAAATAATCCAGTATCCTACGTAGAAGCTATGACTATGCTTTATAATACTTTAAAAGCAGCAAATAAACTAAAAGATACAACAGGTCTTGTGGCAAAATATAAGACAACATTAGCGAAAAATAAAATACCAAGCTGGGCATATGAGCCTATAGCATATGGACTTGAGTACGGTATTTTGCATCCAGATGAGATAAAGGTATTTGTGAAAAATGGAAAACAAGCTTATGCAAAAAAAGTAGATGTAGCGGTATTTATAGGAAAGGCTTTAGACATGAAGGATCAGTTAGATCCACTTCCTGTTCTTGACTTTGTTGATGCGGAGCTTATTATAAGTGCAGCTCTTCCTTATGTAGATCTTTTAGAGAAAAAAGGTATTGTAAGTGGTGATAATGAAAGAAAATTTAATCCAAATAGTATTATAAATCGTGCAGTAATGGCTACTATGTGCTCAAAGACTTATGATTTATTAATCAAGGAGCCAATCGTACCAGTAGTATCTAAATATTTAGAAGGAACTATAGAGTATGTTTCTAAAGATGCAAAAATGATTATTGTGAAAGATACAAAAGGAGATAAAAAAGCTTATACACTAAAAAATACATCTATTAAAAAAGATGAAAAATCCATAACTATTAGTGATTTATCTGTAAGAGATAGTGTAAAATTGACTTTTAAAAGTAATGGAGAGTTGACAGAAATTGAAGTAAAAAATAGTAAAACTCCATCAGAGGATATTTCTATACCTAGCGAGAAAAAAAGAATAATTGATTATGTAGATGAAGATACAAAAATGATTGTTGTAAAAGATGATAAAGGGAATATAGAAGTTTATAAACTAAAAGGGGTATCTATTAAAATCAATGGAAGGTCAAAGCACGTTGATGATTTGAATAAAGGAGATGAAATCAAGCTTGTTTTTGATAAAAAGGGAGAGCTTGACAAGGTTTTAGTAGACAACACTGTTACAAGTATGGAAGGACGTGTTGTGAGTTTAAAAGAGATAGAAGATGACGTTTACATATTGACTGTTCGTGATAAAGAGAATTTGATAATTAAAAAAGAATTAAGAATAAATGAAGATACTAAAATTGAATATGATGACGATGAAGTAAAGCCTAATAAATTAATGGAAGGTATGGAAGTATATATAAAACACATAGGAGATAGAGCTATTGAAATAGAGATATACGAAAAAGAAAGAACGTATAATGGAATATTAGAATCTTCAGTATTGTTTAGAGATGGGCTTATTTTAAAGGTGAGAATGAATGATGGAGAGGTAAAAGAATTTGAAATTGATGAGGATGCAGATGTTGAACGTGATGGAAGCAATGCATATTTAGATGAATTAGAAAAAGGCGATATTGTTACATTTAAAATGAAATATGGAAAAGTTACTGATATTGAAGCTATTGCTCGTACTGATAGAAAAAGTAAGGTAGAGGGAGTGATAAAACAGATTACTATTGGGGATCCTTCTACTATTACAATAGTAAATGATGATGATAAGGAAACTGTTACTTATTATATTTCAAAAGGAGTAGAGGTTCGAATTGATGGAGATGATGATGACGATAAAGGAGACAAGTATACTTTAAAGGATTTAGATATCCATTATGAAGTAGAGCTTCGCATTGATAATGGTAAGGTTTATAGAATAGATGCAGACAAAATTTCTAGTAAGGATATGATTACAGGAGAGATTGTAAGAGTTTATGATGATTATGATCAATTAAGAGTAAAATATTTCGATAAATATGATAAGGATTATAAAACTATATCTGTTCTTATAACAGACGATACTAAGATTATTTCAACAGAAGGAAAAGAAATCAGACTTAGAAACTTAGATGAAGATGATGAGGTACTAATTGATGGACATTTTGAAGATGATATGTTTGTTGCAAATAGGATAATTCAGATTAAGTAAAGGATTATGTTGTTTATCATAGATATTAAACTTTAAAAAGAAATATAAAGATATGTTCATTCCAGATAACTTTTGAAAAAACTAAACTTCATTACATGAAAAAATACTAAACCTTCAAAACTCACATTTGTTCAAACAATGAAGGTTCTTAACGTATTTTTTCATGTAATTTCAGTAAGTTTTTTTACTCACAAAAGTTATCAAAGTCATTCACTTATCTTTTATATATTTCTTTATTAAAAGGGTGATGTTATTTATTTATATACATTGTCAAAAAATTGTTTTTAATGGTATAATGATATAGGCATAGGTAAAAGGTATATTTTTAGGCTTTCAATATCTTTATGAAAATAAAGATATCGGGAGGAATTAGAATGGAAACAATAAAAACAATGTTAAGAGTAAGAATGAGTGCAAAAGATGCACATTACGGTGGAGAATTAGTAGATGGAGCACATATGCTACATTTATTCGGAGATGTTGCTACAGAGCTACTAATCATGAGAGACGGAGATGAAGGTCTTTTTGCAGGATATGAAGAAGTAAAATTCTTAGCACCAGTTTATGCAGGAGATTATATTGAAGTAGTTGGAGAAATCATAAAAGAAGGAAATACTTCAAGAAAAATGAAGTTTGAAGCAAGAAAAGTTGTTACTTCAAGAAAAGACATTAGTGCTTCAGCAGCTGATGTATTAGAAGAACCAATTGTTGTTGCTACAGCAATCGGAACTTGTGTGACACCAAAAGATTGTCAAAGAAAGTAAAAATTATTTTTAAGGGGTGAAGCGCAAGATGGAAAAACTAATTATTACGGCTGCTATATGTGGAGCAGAGGTTACAAAAGAACACAATCCAAATATTCCGTATACAGTAGAAGAAATTGCGAGAGAAGCAGAATCAGCTTATAAAGCAGGAGCAAGTATTATTCATCTTCATGTACGTAATGATGATGGTACACCGACACAAGACAAAAAAATAGATTTAAAGAATGTATCGATGCGATTAGAAAGCTTTGTCCTGATGTAATCATACAGCCTTCGACAGGTGGAGCAGTTGGTATGACAGATATGGAAAGACTTCAATCTACAGAAGTTGAAGAACCAGCTATAGGCTTAAAAGCTCCAGAGATGGCGACACTAGATTGCGGGACCTGCAACTTTGGTGGAGATGAAGTATTCATCAATACAGACAATACTATCAAAAACTTTGGTCAAATAATGATTGAAAGAGGAGTAAAACCTGAAATCGAAGTGTTTGACAAAGGTATGATCGATATTGCGATTAGAATGCACAAAAAAGGATATATTAAAGCACCAATGCATTTTGATTTTGTACTAGGTGTTCAAATGTCAGCTACAGCAAGAGATTTGGCATTTATGGTAGACAGTATTCCAGCCGGTTCTACATGGACAGTTGCTGGTATTGGAAAAAATCAATTCCCAATGGCAGCAATAGCAATTGCTATGGGAGGGCATGTAAGAGTAGGCTTTGAAGACAATATTTACATCGAAAAAGGTGTATTAGGAAAAAACAATGGAGAGTTTGTTGAAAAGGTTGTTAGAATTGCAAAAGAACTAGGAAGAGAAATTGCTACTCCAGCTGAGGCTAGAGAAATATTAGGATTAAAACCATTAAATATAAGATAATTATTTTCAATTATAAAAAAGACCTCTTTTTAATAGAAATTCTATTAAAAAGAGGTCTTTTTATATCTGAGCTTGTTGAAAAAGTTATATTTATCAATGAATTGAAAAATAACGCTCATGAACAAATTTTTAGAGAAAACTAAGTTTCATAATTTCGAAAAATCCTAACGCACCTAATCAAGACGTCCTGTCTTGTAGGATGCTGGCTTAGCATCCATGCTAAGCCTACGGATTTTCCTGAAATTCTTCATCAAGTTTTCTTTACTAAAAATTTGAAATTATTCGCTTTTATTTTTCATTCATAATAATTCTATTTTGTCTACAGTCTGTTTTTATATTTATATATAGATATAACTTTAAAAAGAAATATAAAAAGATAAGTGAATGACTTTGATAACTTTTTTTTCAAAAGTTATCAGGAATGAGCTATCTTTTATATTTCTTTCTTTTAACATAGAAGGCTTTTGTATATAATATAATATAGAAAAAAATAAGGGGAGGAATAAAATTGAAATTATTTATTGATACTGCCAATGTAGATGAAATAAGGGAAATAAGTACTTGGGGCGTACTTGCAGGTGTAACAACTAACCCAACTTTAATTGCAAAGGAAGGAAGAAACTTTGAAGAAGTATTAAAAGAAATTACAGCTCTTGTGGATGGACCGATTAGTGCTGAGGTAATGGGGGATACAGCACCAGAGATGATTCAAGAGGCAGAAGAGTTAGCAAAATTACATAAAAATATAGTAATTAAGATCCCAATGACAGCTGAAGGATTAAAAGCAGTGAGTGAGCTTTCTAAAAAAGGAATTAAAACTAATGTAACTTTGGTATTTTCAGCAAATCAAGCATTGCTTGCAGCAAGAGCAGGGGCAAGCTTTGTCAGTCCTTTCGTAGGAAGAATGGATGATATAGGAAATCCTGGAATGGACTTAATTAGAGATATTGTAAACGTTTTTGATATCCATGGAATATCTACAGAAATTATTTCAGCAAGTATCAGACATACAGCTCATGTGATGGAGTCAGCTCTTGCAGGTGCAGACATTGCTACTATTCCTTATAAAGTATTTAAGCAAATGCTTCAGCATCCATTGACAGATAAAGGAATAGAGAAGTTTAAGGCTGATTGGAATAGTAGATAGTATATAATATATGTTATAATAGTATGGTACATATAAGGATAAAAAGATAGCAGATATAAAAAATGGAGGTAAAAAAATGGATAGAAATCTGGCTTTAGAGCTTGTAAGAGTAACAGAAACGGCTGCATTAGCATGTGGAAGATATATGGGTAGGGGAGAAAAGGATGCTGCAGATCAAGCAGCAGTAGATGGTATGAGAAAGGCTTTCTCTGCTGTATCTATTAAAGGAACTGTTGTCATTGGAGAAGGAGAGTTAGATGAAGCACCAATGCTCTATATTGGGGAAGAAGTAGGTACATGTAGACCTGATGATAAAGAAGTAGATATTGCTGTAGATCCTCTTGAAGGGACGAACTTGATTGCAAAGGGATTGCCAAACGCTATTGCTGTTATTGCCATGGCGCCAAAGGGAACTTTGCTACATGCACCAGATACATATATGAAAAAAATTGCAGTAGGGCCAAAAGCAAAAGGGCTTATTGACATAGACGGTCCTGTTGAAAAAAATTTAAAGGCAGTTGCAAAAGCATTAAATAAAGATATAAATGATGTAACTGTTATTATTCAAGATAGACCTAGACATTATGATTTAATCAGAGAAATAAGAAGAGTAGGGTGTAGAATAAAATTATTTAGTGATGGGGATGTGGCTGCTGCTATTGCTACTTGCTTTGAGGATACTGGAGTTGATATATTTATGGGCATCGGAGGAGCTCCAGAAGGTGTTATTGCTGCTGCAGCAATCAAATGTATGGGCGGAGAGATGCAAGGAAAACTAAATCCAATGTCAGATGAAGAAATGGAAAGATGTGAAGCATTAGGTTGGGACAAGGAAAATGTTGATAAAGTACTTACTTTAGATGATTTGGTGAAGTCTAATGATGTTTTATTCGTAGCTACTGGGGTATCGGATGGAGAGCTGTTAAAGGGAGTAACGTATTTAGAAAACAACAGGGCAAGAACCCAATCGGTTGTAATGAGGTCAAAAACAGGAACTATAAGATTTGTTGATGCTGTTCATAGGCTAGATAAAAATGATATTTTGAAGGAGACATTAGCAAAACATAAATAAGGGGGATCTTTTTATGGATAGGAATTTGGCGCTCAATTTAGCGAGGGTTACGGAGGCAGCAGCACTAGGTGCAGCAAAATATATGGGAAGAGGAGATAAAAATATTGCAGATCAAGCAGCGGTAGATGGTATGAGAAGTATGCTGGATACATTAAACATTGATGGTACTGTAGTAATAGGTGAAGGTGAGATGGATGAAGCACCTATGCTTTATATTGGAGAAAAAATTGGAAAAGCAGGAGATGGATGTTCAAAGGTAGATATTGCAGTAGATCCAGTTGATGGAACTAACTGTGTTGCTAAAGGTCTTCCGAATGCTGTAGCAGTTGTAGCTGTAGCACCAGAGGGACATTTACTTAATGCACCAGATATGTATATGGATAAAATTGCAGTAGGTCCTAAGGCGAAGGGAGTAATTGATTTAAATGCATCTGTAAAAGAGAATTTAGTAAATATTGCTAAGGCACTAAATAAAAACATTACAGATTTGACTGTTACTATGTTAGATAGAGAAAGACATGAAGGAATTATAAAAGATTGTAGAGAACTAGGCGTAAGAATTAAGCTATTCAAAGAAGGAGATGTGGCTGCTGCTATTGCTACTTGCTTTGAAGATAGAGGAATAGATGTTATGCTTGGTATAGGAGGAGCCCCAGAAGGAGTTATTGCAGCAGCAGCAATAAAATGTCTAGGTGGAGAATTCCAAGGAAAGTTAGTACCTTACGAGGAAGAAGAAAGAGAAAGATGCAAAAAAATGGGTGTTGACTGCGACAAAATACTACGAATGGATGATTTGGTAAAAGGAAACGAAGTATTTTTTGCTGCTACAGGAATATCTGATGGAGATTTATTAAAAGGGGTTACTTATTATGGAAACAATATGGCAATTACTCATTCTGTTGTTATGAGAGCAGAAACAGGCACTATTAGATTTATTGAAGCAATTCATAAATTAGATCAAAAGCCTGAATATGCAAAGTAAAATATTAGAAAGGTCTTGACAATAAAAATTGCGCCATATACAATTGTAACAACTAAAGGTTTTTCTATTTATGTATGAAATCACACTTGAGGGCTGGATACAGCCTTCAAGTGCATATTAACGGAGGTGCGATTTTTGGATTTATTTGATATAGAAAAAAAGAAGCTGGACGAGCTAAGAGAGATAGCAAAAAAGCTTGGTATTAAAAATGTCACGAAATATAAAAAGCAGGAGCTAATTGAATTGATTACTGCTTTTCCGAAAGAAGAAAGAGAAGCAGAAGATAAAAAGATTGATATGGATCGTGATAGACTGCCAGAAAAGATTAACAATGAAATCAACAATAGTGCAGAAGTGGATACAGTAGAGGGAGTACTAGAAATTACTGACGGCGGGTTTGGTTTTTTAAGGTTTTATAATTTTCTTACAAGTGATGAAGATGTATATGTATCACCATCTCAAATAAGAAGATTTAATTTAAAGACTGGAGATAAAATATTAGGAATTACAAGACCACCAAAAAGTGGCGAAAAATTTAGAGCTCTTCTATATGTACAAAAAGTCAATAATGACAATCCTGAAATTGCTGCGAAGCGACCAAACTTTGATAATCTCACACCTATTTATCCCAATGAAAGAATGACACTTGAATATAATCCTACAGACCTGTCTACAAGGCTTATTGACCTAATTGCACCTATAGGAAAAGGACAAAGAGGTCTTATTGTAGCCCCACCTAAGGCTGGAAAAACAATATTGCTTAAAAAAATTGCAAATAGTATATCTCAAAAGCACAAAGACATTGAAATTATTGTACTACTAATAGATGAAAGACCAGAAGAAGTAACAGACATGCAAAGATCTATTGATGGTGAAGTTATATATTCTACCTTTGATGAGCTTCCAAGCCATCATATAAAGGTTGCAGAAATGGTTTTGAATAGAGCTCAAAGACTTGTAGAACATGGAAAAGATGTTGTTATTTTATTAGACAGTATTACAAGGCTTGCACGTGCTTATAACTTGACAATACCTTCTACTGGAAGAACCTTGTCAGGGGGTTTAGACCCTGGAGCGCTTCATAAACCAAAAAGATTTTTTGGTGCAGCTAGAAATATTGAAGAGGGTGGAAGTTTAACAATTCTTGCTACAGCTTTGGTTGATACAGGGAGCCGTATGGATGATGTAATTTTTGAGGAATTCAAGGGTACAGGAAATATGGAGCTTCATTTAGATAGAAAGCTTTCAGAAAAAAGAATATTCCCTGCTATTAATTTGAATAAATCAGGTACGAGAAGAGAAGAACTTCTTTTAAACCAAAAAGAGTTAGAAGTGATTTGGAATATTAGACGAGCTATGTCTAATAATCCAATACAAGAAGTAACAGAAAGTATAATTAGTAGGCTTACAGAAAGCAAGACAAATATGGAATTTGTGGAAAAAATGAGGAGTAAACTTTAAAAAAAAGTCCTTGAACTATTATAGTAGCTATGCTATAATGTAATAGTTGAAAATTAAGATGAATAATTATTGATATATAATGAAAGGCAAAAGAAAGAGGTGAATAGCATGAAACAAGGAATCCATCCAGATTACAAAAAAGCGGTTGTAAAATGTGCTTGTGGAAATACATTTGAAACAGGTTCAGTAAAAGAAGAAATCAGGGTAGAAATTTGCTCAGCATGTCATCCATTCTTCACAGGCAAACAAAAGTTTGTTACACAAGGTGGACGTGTTGAAAGATTCAAACAAAAATACGGTATCAAGTAATAATAGAATGATTTTTGATAATTTTAGGTTAGGGATAGCAATCTCTAACCTTTGTTGCATATGTTGAAAATGTAAAATTTGAAAGGAAGATCAATTTGGATTTTGAAAAAATTTTTGTAAAGCAGGCTAAACCAACAAATATTGGTGGGCAGGCAGTGATTGAGGGAGTTATGATGAAGAGCCCGAAAGATATTGCTATTGCTGTTAGAAAACCAGATCATGAGATTGTTATAAAGAAAGAGCAAGTAAAGGGAATGACAAAAAGTACTTTAAGCAAAACGCCTGTTATTAGAGGAATGATTGCATTACTTGATTCTATGGTAACAGGTGTAAAGTCACTCACATACTCTGCAGAATTTTTTGAGGAAGAAAGTGGTGAAGAAGAAAAAGGAAAATTTGAAAAGTGGGTAGAGAAAACCTTTGGAGACAAGGCTAGTGATATATTGATTTATTTTTCTGTATTTATGGCAATCCTTATGGGTATGCTAATTTTTATAATATTTCCTACTGTTGTAATAAATTTTTTAAAGACAAAAGTACAAAACCCTTGGTTATTGAATATGGCAGAGGGTATATTAAGAATTCTGTTGTTTATAGGGTATGTAAGTTTAATATCTAGAATGAAGGATATTCAAAGAGTATTTCAGTATCATGGGGCAGAGCATAAAACTATTCACTGCTATGAGAACGGTCTTCCTTTAACAGTTGAAAATGCAAGACAGTTTCCTACTCTGCATCCAAGATGTGGTACAAGCTTTTTGGTTTTTGTAATGCTCGTTAGTTTATTATTATTTTCAATGATCGGATGGCCGAATCCTTTGGTAAGGGTTTTATCTAGATTCATTTTGATGCCAATAGTTGCAGGAATATCTTATGAGATTATAAGATGGGCAGGAAAAAGTCAATCTAAATTTGTACGTATTATCAGTTATCCAGGATTATACCTACAGAAACTAACAACAAGAGAACCAGATGATAGTCAGCTAGAGGTAGCTATTGCTGCTATGAAAAATGTATTGATTGATGACAAGGAGGAGGACCTTTGGCAGTAAATATCCAACAAGCTCTAAAAGAAGCAGTAGATAAAATAGAAAAAACTAGTGTTCAAACACCTCTGTTAGATGCAGAGGTGCTTTTGTGTCACGTTTTGAAAAAAGATAGATTATTTTTATATACAAACCGAAATTATGTATTTACAGATGAGCAGTACAGCAGATTTTTAGAACTTATTCAGAAGCGATTAATGGGCATGCCTGTACAATATATTATAAATAAACAGGAATTTATGGGATTAGATTTTTATGTAGAAGAAGGTGTTTTAATACCAAGGCCTGATACAGAAATATTAGTAGAAACCGTAATAGAGTGGGCAAAAAATATTAAGAATGATCGGATAAATGTTGTTGATATAGGTACAGGTAGTGGTGCTATTACAGTAAGTATTGCAAAATACATCCCTAATTCTTTTGTATATGGGGTAGATATTTCTAAGAAGGCTCTTAAAATTGCTAAGAAAAATGCAGCTTCTAATCATGCAAGCAATATTTCTTTTTTAGAAGGAGATTTATTTGAACCTTTAAGAAAAGAAAAGCTAGAAGGAAGGATTGATATACTTGTTTCAAATCCACCATATATTCCAAAGAATGAAATTGAAAAGCTCCAGATTGAAGTTTCAAAATATGAACCAAAACTTGCATTAGATGGCGGGATCGATGGATTAGATTATTATAGAAGGATTATTGATGAAGCAAGCTGCTTTTTAAGAAATGATGGACTTATTGCTCTAGAGGTAGGTCATGATCAAGCAGAGGCAGTAAAGAATATGATGGAAAGAAAAAGGTGCTATAAGAATATTAAAAAGATAAAGGATTTAGCAGGAATTGAGAGGGTTGTAACTGGGATTATGAATAATTCCTAATAAAGGAAATAAAATAATGACAGGAAAGCTCCTCCATTGAGAAAATACAAGAAAAATGATATAATAAGCTGTTAGAATAAAATTGCGAGGTGAAATAGATGTTCGATAAATTAGATTTTTTGCAGGATAAGTATAATGATCTAAGCCAAAAAGTTTCAGACCCTGAGGTTATCAATAAACAATCAGAATGGCAGAAATATATAAAAGAGCTTGCTGAAATAGAACCTATTGTAAATAAGTATAAAGAATATAAACAGGTAAAAGAAGGTATTGAAGAAGCAAAAGCTATATTAGAGGAAAGCAATGATGAAGAATTAAGAGAAATGGCAAAAATGGAATTAGGAGAGCTAGAAGATAAAATAGAGCCTATAGAAAATGAATTAAAACTGCTTTTAGTACCAAAGGACCCAAATGATGAAAAGAATGTTATTGTTGAGATAAGAGCAGGTGCTGGTGGAGATGAAGCAGGACTTTTCGCTGGAGATTTGCTAAGAATGTATACTAGATATGCAGAAAGAAATCGTTGGAAAGTAGAGATGATGAGCTTAAACGAAACAGGGGTTGGTGGTGTAAAAGAAGTTGTTTTTATGATAAAAGGAAAAGGTGCTTATTCAAGGCTAAAATATGAAAGTGGTGTGCATAGAGTACAAAGAATTCCTACGACGGAGTCAGGAGGAAGAATTCATACATCAACAGCTACGGTTGCTGTACTTCCCGAAGTAGATGATATTGAAATTCAAATCAATCCAAATGATGTTCGTGTGGATGTGTTCCGTTCATCTGGAAATGGTGGTCAGAGTGTTAATACAACAGACTCTGCTGTAAGACTTACACACATGCCTACAGGGATTGTTGTTTCTTGTCAAGATGAAAAATCTCAGCTTAAGAACAAAGAAAAAGCGTTTAAAATATTAAAGGCTAGATTATATGATAAGATGCTTGCAGAGCAGCAAGCAGAAATTGCAGAGGAAAGAAAAAGTCAAGTAGGGACAGGAGATCGAAGCGAAAGAATTAGAACTTATAACTTCCCTCAAGGACGTGTTACAGACCATAGAATTAACATGACTCTATATAAGCTTGATTATTTCTTAGATGGAGATATTGATGAAATTTTAGATGCATTAATTACTATAGATCAAGCAGAAAAATTAAAACAAGTTGTATAAAGATATTTTGAATACTGAAGGGTGTTGTCCTTCAGTATTTTTTTCTTAAAGATATACTTATTTTTACTTGCAAAATAAATATGAGAGTGGTAAACTATTAAATTATAATATATTTTCAGAAAAATACAAATAATTAATTATTTGAAAATGATATTTTGTTTCTGAACATTAACGCGGAAAGAAGTGGGTAGAAGTGGAGTCAAAAGTAGCTTTTCTATTACACATTGGGATTCTTTTATTAGGAGCTAATATAGGAGGAATTATTAGTAAAAAATTGAAGCAGCCTGCTGTATTAGGACAGATTTTGGCAGGGATGTTTTTAGGGATGGGGATTTTAGAAAAGACAGAGTTGGTCCATTATTTAGCAGAAATTGGCGTAGTGTTTCTTATGTTTATTGCAGGGCTAGAAACGGATGTCAATGAATTGAGGGCTTCTGGAAAATCTTCTACAGCAATTGCAGTAGCAGGTGTATTGGCTCCCTTGATTTTGGTTAGTGGTGCAGCTTATTTAATCAGTGGAAACTTAATAAGTAGTATTATTTTAGGTCTTATTTCTATTGCCACAAGTGTTAGTATATCTGTCCAAACCCTTAAAGAAATAGGCCAGTTAAAGACAAGGCAAGGGGTAGCAATTTTAGGAGCAGCTATTATAGATGATATTATCGGTGTTATTCTTTTAACAATTGTAGTAGGTATGGTAAGACCAGGGACTGGTAGTAATGTCTTTATTGTTATTTTAAAAATTCTTTTGTTTTTCCTAATAACTATTGTTATAGGATATATTTTAGTGCAAATATTATTTAAAATATCTGATAGGGTTAATGTGAGAAGAAGAATTGTGCCTTATGCAATAATAACTTGCTTAATACTTGCGTTTATATCAGAAGAACTTGGAGTTGCAGCGATTACAGGAGCATATTTTTCCGGGGTTATTTTTTCTATGACACCTTATAGACATAAAATATCTCATGATGTTGAGTTGGTTTCTAATACTATATTTACCCCTATATTTTTTGTAGCTATTGGATTAGGCGTAGAGTTAAGCACTATTGGGTATGGATTAGCTT
The DNA here is from genome assembly GCF_008152325.1 of Crassaminicella thermophila. GTDB lineage: Bacteria > Bacillota > Clostridia > Peptostreptococcales > Thermotaleaceae > Crassaminicella_A > Crassaminicella_A thermophila. The sequence goes on along the minus strand of NZ_CP042243.1, from coordinate 2,701,376 downwards.
TTAGCATGTTGCTGCTCGCATTAGGAATTATAGGAAAAATTATTGGGTGTGGTTGGGGTGCAAAACTAACAGGTTTTAGCGCAAAACATGCTTTTCAAGTTGGGATTGGAATGGTTCCTAGAGCGGAAGTTTCTTTGATTATTGCTAGTCTTGGTTTGAAAATGAATTTAATCGGAGATAAAGAATTTGCGTCGGCTATTGTACTTGTGATTTTTACAACTTTAATAACTCCTTCTTTGCTGAAAGCTTCTTTTAAAGAGGAAGAAAAACAAAAAGCTACTTAAATAAAAGCCTGTAAACAATAAGTTTGCAGGCTTTTGTATATATAAGAAGCTTGAGGAATATATATAGAAAAAAGTTTCTTTGGGGGTAAAAGGATGGATACAATATTTTTTATTGCACTAATCGGTTTGATTGTTGGAATGATTGGAACGGGTTTAGGAGGACTGATTGCTTTTTTTATAAGAAATCCTGGTAACAAATTTTTAAGTTTTATTTTAGGAATTTCTAGTGGACTTATGCTGGCAGTGGTGTGTTTTGATTTATTGCCTGAAGCTTTTGAGATTGGGCAATTATATGTAGGTATAGGAGGGATTATAGCAGGGGTTTTTGCGATTGTATGTCTAGATACAATTCTTCCGGAAAATAGTGAGAGTTTTGCAAAAATGGGGATATTGTTAGGGATTGGAATTGCACTGCATAATTTTCCTGAAGGATTAGCAATTGGGTCAGGATTTATGGCTACAAAACAATTAGGGATTGGCATATCTATTGTTATTGCACTTCATAATATGCCTGAAGGAATATCCATGGCAACTCCTATGCGCATTGGGGGAATAGGTAGAGTAAAGGCTTTTTTGTATACTATTTTAGTTGGTATTCCTATGGGATTAGGTGCTTTTATTGGAGCAATTTTAGGAGAAATATCTACAAATTTTATAGCTTTTTGTCTGGCATTTGCTGGAGGAACTATGCTTTATATTACTTGTGAGGAGTTAATACCAAAGTCTCTTTGTTTTAAATTTAAAAGAGCATCAAGCTTCGGATTTTTAATTGGGTTTATCGTAGGAATTGTCATATCAAAGAAATTGTAATTTTAAGAAGTAAGAAATTGGTGTATAATAATGAAAGATATTTAAGCCCTAATGTATATGAGGTGATACAAATGATTCAAACAAAAATTTTTGAAATAGACCCTGAAAACATTCAAAAAGATGGGTTAGTATTTGCAGCAGAAACATTGAAAAATGGGGGAACTGTTGCCTTTCCTACAGAGACCGTTTATGGGTTAGGAGCAAATGCTCTTGATCAAGAAGCTGTAAAAAAAATATTTGAGGCAAAGGGAAGACCTTCAGATAATCCCCTTATTGTACATATTGCTAAATTAGAAGATCTAAAATATTTGGTAAAAGAAATACCCCAAAATGCAAAAAAATTAATGGCAAGGTTTTGGCCTGGTCCTTTGACAATTATTTTTAAAAGGTCATTGAAGGTACCAGATATTATTACTGCAGGATTAGATACGGTAGCTATTAGAATGCCTTCTCATCCTATTGCAAAAACATTAATTCAAATGGCAGGTGTACCTATTGCAGCACCAAGTGCAAATTTATCTGGAAAACCGAGTCCAACGCAAGGAGAGCATGTCATAAAAGATTTAAAAGGGAAAGTAGATGCAATTATAAGCGGAGGAAGCTGTAATGTAGGACTTGAGTCTACTGTAGTCGATGTAACAGAAGATGTTCCGATGATTTTACGACCTGGTGGTGTTACAAAAGAGCAATTAGAAGAAGTATTAGGACAAGTGAAAGTAGATAAAGCCATAGAAGAAGGCCATGAGCATCTTATACCAAAATCACCTGGAATGAAGTATACACATTATTCACCTCAAGCAGATGTTGTTATTATATCAGGCAATATTGATGAGGTTGTTGAACATATTAAAAAGCTAAAGGAAGAAAAAGAAAATAAAGGATTTCGTGTAGGAATTATGTGTACGGATGAAACAAAAGAAAACTACAAAGACGCAGTAATTTTATCTATGGGAAGTAGAAAAAATTTAGCATCTATTGCAAATAATCTTTTTGCAGTGCTTCGCCGTTTTGATGAAGAAGGAGTAGATATTATATTTGCAGAAAGTATTGAACAAAAATTTTTAGGACATGCAGTTATGAATCGTATGGTAAAAGCTGCAGGATATAATGTAATAAAGATTGGAGGGTGAAAGTATGAAAACTATTCTTTTTGTATGTACTGGGAATACTTGTAGAAGTAGTATGGCAGAAGGAATGTTTAAAAAAATGCTTAAAGAAGCTGGAGAAAAAACAAAAGGAATTAAGGTTATTTCTGCTGGAACAGCTACTATGAAAGGATTAAAAGCTTCTAAAAATGCAATAGAGGTAATGAAGGAAAAAGGAATTGATTTAAATACGCATGAAGCAACACCTATTACAAGGGAGTTGATTGAAGAAGCAGATTTGATTTTGACTATGACAAGAAATCATAAAAATCAAATACTTCAAATAGCACCTAATGCAAAAGAAAAGGTATATACACTAAAGGAATATGCAGGAGAACTAGGTGATATCCTAGATCCCTTTGGGCAGTCAGTTTGCGTATACAGAGAATGTGCAAAGGAAATAGAGGAAGGGTTAAAAGTATTGGTTAAGAAGATAATAGGTAAAATTTAATAAAAATGAATATCAATAAAAGACTTGACAATGAAAGGATTGTAGCATAAAATCAGAACGGCAAATAACGAATGGAGGGTTGCATATGAAGATCGCCTTAGGTAGTGATCATGGTGGATATAACCTAAAAGAAGCCATTAAGAAGTATCTTGAGGAAAAAGGTATAGAGTATGAAGATTTTGGAACAAATTCTACAGAATCTGTAGATTATCCAGAGTTCGGTATGAAGGTGGCAGAAGCGGTAGTTTCAGGTGAATATCAAAGAGGGATTGTTTGCTGTGGAACAGGAATTGGTATATCCATATCAGCAAATAAAGTGCCTGGCATTCGATGTGCTGTTGTTTCTGATACTTTTTCAGCACAAATGTCAAAAGAGCATAACAACGCTAATGTATTAGCTTTAGGAGAGCGGGTAATCGGACAAGGATTAGCCCTAAAAATTGTAGAAGTTTGGTTGAATACAGAATTTGCTGGTGGAAGACATGAAAGAAGAGTAAATCTAATTGGTGATATTGAAAAGAAATATGCAAAATAATATTGAGAGGAGATGCGCAGGATGGAAAAGGTATTTATAATGGATCATCCGTTAATCCAACATAAGCTTACTTTAATAAGAGATAAAAATACTGGGTCAAAAGAATTTAGAGAAGCAGTGAAAGAAATTGCAATGCTTATGGCATATGAGGTAACAAGAAATCTTCCTTTAGAAGAAGTAGAAATCGAAACACCAGTATGCAAAACAAAATCAAAGGTATTAGCTGGAAGAAAATTAGGAATAGTTCCTATTTTAAGAGCAGGTCTTGGGATGGTTGATGGAATGCTTAGTTTAATTCCTGCTGCAAAAGTAGGTCATATAGGACTTTATAGAGATCCAGAAACTTTAGAGCCTGTTGAATATTACTGCAAGCTTCCTGTTGATATACATGAAAGAGATTTGATTGTAGTAGATCCGATGCTTGCTACAGGAGGATCAGCAAATGCAGCTATCCAATTTATTAAAGATAGAGGGGCTACAAGCATCAAATTAATGTGTTTAATCGCTGCGCCAGAAGGAGTAAAAGCTGTTAAAGAAGCACATCCTGATATAGAAATCTATGTAGCTGCTGTGGATGAAAAGCTAAATGATCATGCTTATATTGTACCAGGGCTTGGAGATGCAGGAGATAGATTATTCGGAACAAAATAGAAATATTTAAAGAATAGAGAGTAGATTAATCGAAATCTATTCTTTTTTATTAGTTAGGAAATTATAAAATTTAAAATCTGTGGATAACTTTTGATTAAATAAAGTGTATCAAAATAAGTGTTAGATGCATATTATAATGTAATGGCACTTTTTTAAAAAAGTATATACATTCTATGATAGATAAACAACTTCAAAATGAAATATAAAGACACGTTCATTCCAGATAACTTTTGAAAAAACAAAACTTCATTCCATGAAAAAATACTAAACCTTCAAAATTCACTTCGTTCAAATTAAAAAACTTAAAGGAAATACATAAAAATATGTAGAATATTAAAAGTAGAGTTTAGGATATGAACCTACATAAGAGGAGGATTAGAAGATGAGGCCAAATTGGGATGAATATTTTATGAAAATGGCAGAAATAGCAAAAACAAGATCCACTTGTTTAAGAAGAAAGGTGGGTGCTGTGATTGTAAAGAATAAAAGAATATTATCTACAGGTTATAATGGAGCACCTACAAATACTGCTCACTGTTTAGACATAGGATGCATGAGAGCAGAACAAAAGATTCCATCTGGGCAAAGACATGAACTTTGTAGAGGACTTCATGCAGAGCAAAATGCTATTATTCAAGCAGCATATCATGGTGTGAGCATAGAAGGAGCTACTTTATATGTAACGCTACAGCCTTGTATATTATGTGCAAAAATGGCTATTAATGCAGGCATTAAAAAAATTATTTTCAAAGGGACTTATCCAGATGAGCTTTCTATGAATATACTCAAAGAAGCAGGAATAGAATTAATACAATTTGATGACAAGTAGTTTTTGCCATTGAGTTTTTTTGGTTTTTGCTGTAAAATGACTATGTACATGTGAAAATTAAGGAGTGTTTTTTGTGAATAAATACTTTTTTGTATTTTTTATAGGGACAGTCATATCCTTTATGATGACGCCATTAGCCAAAAAGCTTGCTTATAAGCTTGGAGCTATAGATGTACCAAAGGATGATCGGCGTGTACATAAAAGTCCGATTCCAAGAATGGGTGGACTGGCTATTTATTTAGGGTTTTTAGTCAGTGTGTTAGTAGCTTTGCCTTTAGATAAAAAAATGATAGGCATGCTTATTGGAGGAACACTTATTGTCCTTATGGGAATTGTTGATGATATAAAACCTTTGTCTGCAAAAACGAAACTCGCTGGCCAATTAATTAGTGCCATTATTTTGGTTTATTGTGGTATGAAAATCGGAAAATTGAATATTCCTTTTACAGATATACAAATAAAGTTTCAACTTCTTAGCATACCTGTTACAATATTTTGGATTGTGGGAATTACAAATACAATCAATTTAATTGATGGATTAGATGGATTGGCTGCAGGAGTTGCGATTATTGCAGCATTATCCCTTTCTTATGTAGCATATGTAAACGGAAGATATGAGACAGCAATTATGACTTTGGCAATTGCTGGTGCTTCGATGGGATTTTTACCTTATAACTTTAATCCAGCAAAAATTTTTATGGGAGATACAGGTTCTCTTTTTTTAGGATATATGCTTGCAGCTATATCTATAGACGGTTTAATAAAAGGGGCTACAGCTATTGCAACAGTAGTTCCTGTACTTGCATTAGGACTTCCTATTTTTGATACAACTTTTGCTATTTTGAGAAGAGCTATCAATGGAAGACCTATTATGCAACCTGATAAGGGACATCTTCATCATAAGTTGCTTTCAACAGGAATGGGGCAGAAAAGAACAGTTTTAATTCTTTATGCAATCAGTAGTGTTTTTGGAGTAAGTGCAGCCCTTATGAGCAGCAGCAAATCATGGGATTCTCTATTTCTTATTATTGCTGCGAGTGCTCTTATGTATATTAGTATGGGTATGCAGAGATTTGAGAAAGAAAAAAGTAGTCATAAAGAATAATGCCAGGAATGATTTTCCTGGTTTTTTGCTTAAATAGGAAATTAAAAGGGGAGAAGAGGCATGAAGAAGCTAAAGATTATGTCTATATTTGGAACAAGGCCAGAAGCTATTAAAATGGCTCCTGTTGTGAAAAGTCTTGAAAAAGATGATTTTATTGAGTCTATTACTTGTGTGACGGCACAGCATAGAGAAATGCTTGATCAGGTACTTACATTATTTAATATTCAACCAGGCTATGATTTAAACATAATGAAGGCAGGCCAAACTTTAAGTGAAATTACTTCTAGGGCTTTAATGGGGCTTGAGAAGATTATAAAGGAAGTAAAACCTCATATGGTATTAGTTCATGGAGATACAACAACTACTTTTACAGGAGCATTAGCTGCATTTTATCAACAAGTAAAGGTAGGACATGTGGAAGCAGGACTACGAAGTCATAATATGTATTCTCCTTATCCTGAAGAAATGAATAGAACCCTTACAGGCAAATTAAGCCACCTTCATTTTGCACCTACTAAAGGAAATAAGGAGAATCTGTTAAAAGAAGGAATTAATGAAGAAAATATTATTATAACAGGAAATACGGTAATAGATGCATTGCTTCAGGTGGTAAATAAAAAATATAAATTTTCAGATGAACGATTAAACTGCATTGATTATAGTAATAAAAAAGTGATTTTAATGACAGCTCATAGACGAGAAAATTTAGGGCAGCCAATGGTAAATATTTTTTCTGCTATAAAAGAAATTGTTGAAAAGAATGAAAATGTAGAAGTGGTATTTCCTGTTCATTTAAATCCAAAGGTAAGAAATTTAGCTTATGAAATATTAGGAAATATTGATAGGATTAATTTAATTGAACCCCTAGATTATGAACCATTTGCAAATTTAATGGCAAGAGCCCATTTGATTTTAACAGATTCAGGAGGAATTCAGGAAGAAGCACCATCCCTTGGAAAACCTGTACTTGTACTAAGAACAGAAACAGAGAGACCAGAAGCGGTAAAGGCAGGGACTGTAAAGATGGCAGGTATACAAAAAGAGAAAATCTTCTCACTTACTAATGAGTTAATCAATGATGAAAAAGCTTATAATGAAATGGCAAATGCTATAAATCCTTATGGGGATGGAAAAGCAGCAGAAAGAATTGTAGAAAGTATTAAAAAATATTTTATTCCAGCGGGTAATAGGTACAACTGATAACGTTTTCCTTAGAAATTTAAAGAATTTAGAAGAATATATCCAAAATATACAGAAAATAATAAAACATTCACAAAATCGACAAAAAATAGTAATTGCCAAGAAGGAAGTTTTTTTATAAAATAAACTTAAAGAGATGTGGTGATGAAATGAAGAGATATAGTGAAAATACAGTTTACTTTATTTCCTATGCTAAGTTGCCAACAGAGATTTCTGCAGCAAATATGCATAGAGTTGTAGGGGTTGGGATGGTTATCAATATAGACACAGGAATCATTGAAGATACATCCTGTACGCTTATTACAGAGGAAGCAAGAAGCTTTTTAAAGCAGGTTCTTGTAGGTTATAATCTTCATGAGAATGGCATTGAAGCTTTGATTAAAAAGGTAAAGTATCGATTTCATGGATCATCACAAAAGGCTATATGTGTGGCTATTAAAGGCACTTATGAAAAGTATATTACATGGAGAAATGAAAATACAAATAAATAAAAACTGCTTTACTTACAGTAATAATGTAACCCATTCTTACTTAGTGAGTGAAATCCAGTACAAATGCGCAATGTTTTATATAGCGTTATTGTACTGGATTTTTTGTTTTCATAGATTGCATTACTTCAAAAGTTTTATCAAAATCAATGAAGTAAAGGAGGGCGAAAGGGTAAAGTATAATAAACAAACAAAAAATTATCAAGAAATGGAGGAAAGTTGATGAAAAAATTCAAACTACAATTATTTCACAAAATTTTCTTAGGGCTCATTTTTGGAGCTGTTATAGGATTTATTTTTAGTTCTATAGGAGGAGAAGACAACGCTTTTGTAGTAAAGATGATACCAGTATTCTCTCTTTTAGGAGATTTGTTTTTAAGAATCATCAAGATGGTTGTTGTACCTTTGGTATTTTTCTCAATTATTAGTGGCGTTGCAAACTTAAAAGACCTTAAAAAGCTTAAAAGTATTGGGATTAAGACAATTATATTATTCTTTGGAACAGCGTTTTGTGCGGTAACAATTGGACTTGTTTTAGCACATATCATTAATCCAGGAGCAGGTATAACCCTAGGAGAGGCAGCTAGTGAAGTACAAGTAAAAGAGCTTCCGGGAGTTGCTGAGACAATCTTAAACTTTTTTCCAAGCAATCCAGTTGAATCTATGGCAAAAGGAGAAATGTTACACATTATATCGTTTAGTATCTTTATTGGAGCTGCACTTCTTATGATGGGAGAAAGAGGAGAACCTGTTATTGATTTGATTGATAGAGCCTCTGAAGTAATGTTTAAGATTACAGATATTGTGGTACAATTTACGCCTTACGGTGTATTCGGTTTAATGGCAAAAGCTACTACAAAATTCGGATTGGCCATATTCGGACCAATTTCAAAATTCATCCTTACAGATTATCTAGCATCTTTTATACATATTGCAGTTGTATATAGTTTGGTTTTAGCTGTATTTGGTAAAGTAAATCCAATCAAATTCTTCAAAAAAGCATTCCAAACTTGGTTAGTTGCTTTTAGTACATGTAGTTCTATGGCAACCCTTCCTGTGACAATGAGAATTGCAGATGAAGAGCTTGGGATACCAAAAGAAAATGCAAGTTTTGTATTGCCTTTAGGAGCTACAGCAAATATGAATGGTACATCTATTTACTTTGGTATTATCGTTTTGTTTGCAGCACAAATTTATGGTATTGATTTAAGCTTTAAAATGCAAGCATTACTAGTATTACAAGCGACACTTCTTTCTGTAGGTTGTGCAGCTGTACCACAAGTAGGACTTTTAATTAGTATTGCACTTCTTACAAGTATGGGATTACCACTAGATGGAATTGCATTGGTTGCAGGAATTTACAGAATTGTAGACCAAGCACATACATCTACAAATGCACTTGGTGACTTAGTTGTGGCTACTACTGTTGCAGGTATGGAAGGGGATTTAGATAGAAGAAAATTTAATAATGATGCGATTGTTGCGAAACAAAATAAAGCTGCTTAATTTTAAAAATAAAGAAGGGGGTTTTGGAAATGAGTTTGAATAAAGCACCTAAAAATAATGTATTTTACAGAAGTCAAAACTGGCATTATCCCAAAATTGTAAGAGGAGAAGGGATCTACCTATATGATGAAAATGGAAAAAGATATATAGATGGATGTTCAGGCTCATCTGTTGTTAATATTGGTCATGGGAATAAAGAAATAGCTCAATTTGCAAAGGAACAAATTGAAAGAGTTGCATTTACACATCTTTCAAGATGGACTGTTGATACTATAGAAGAATGTGCAGCAAAAGTTGCAGAGTGGGCACCAGGGGATCTAAATCATGTATATTTTGTATCAGATGGTTCAGATACAACTGAAACTGCGATGAAAATGGCTAGACAATACTTTGTTGAAAGAGATGGGCAAAATACTAGTAAGTGGAAAGTAATAACAAAATGGAATTCTTTTCATGGAAATTCACTAGGTTCTTTATCTATGACGGGTATTCCAGGAAGAAGAAAGCCATATGATCCTATGCTAATCCAATTTCCTAAGATTCCTCAGTTCTATCATTATCGAAATCCATGGGGATGTGAAACAGAAGAAGAAACAGCTATTAAGGCTGCTGAAGCTTTAGAATATGAAATATTAAGGCAAGGTCCTCAAAATGTTGCAGCTTTCATTACAGAGCCAGTAGTGGGTTCTGCAGCACCAGGGGTAAATCCACATCCAATTTACTTTAAAATGGTAAGAGAAATTTGTGATAAATATGATGTATTATTGATTGTTGATGAAGTTATGGCTGGATTTGGTAGAACTGGTACAAAATTTGCTATAGATCAGTACAATATAGTTCCAGATATCTTGTGTTGTGCAAAAGGAATGGGAGCTGGATATACACCAATTGGAGCAACTGTAGCATCTGAAAAAATCTTTAATACAATAATGGTTGAAGGTTCTGGAGAATTTGTTCATGGACATACGTATGCATCTAATCCATTATCTTGTGGTATCGCATTAAAAGTTATGGAAATTATGGAAAGAGAAAATATCGTTGAAAATGCTAAAAATCAGGGAGAGTACTTTAAGGAAAGATTACAAGAATTATATAAGTATCCAATTGTAGGAGACATTAGAGGTAGAGGTTTAATGAATGGGATAGAGTTTGTTAAAGACAAGGAAACAAAAGAACCGTTTGCAGTAGGCGATAAAGTAAAGAATATCCTTACAGTAAACTGCCTAGAGGAAGGGTTAGTCATATATCCTGGTGGTGGAGCTGTCGATGGGGTAAGAGGAGACCATGTTTTATTAACGCCTCCACTTACTATAACAAGAGAAGAAGTAGATTCATATTTTGATGCATTAGAAAAAGGAATTCAAAAAACAGTTGAAATGATTAACGTTTAATAATCAATATTTTTTTAAAGTTTAATGGGCGAATTTTTTTAAAATTTAATGGGCGAAATTTAAAATTTGGGCATTGTTTGAAACAGGGAATATTTCTCTTGTTGTTGAGAGTTTTACGGCCTTTCAACACAAGAGATTTTCCATCTGTAGGAAAAAGACAATTATATTCAGGAGGAGAAAATAATGGAAAAATTAATCATTACCCTTGCACATACTGGAAATGTTCCTACAAAAGAATTAAATCCAAATACACCGATTACAATAGATGAAATTGTAGAAGATATTAAAGCTTGTAGGGAATTAGGGGCATCTGTTGCACATATTCATGTAAGAGATGAAGAAGGAAAACCAACGAGTGATCGTGCTTTATTTAAACAAGTATTAGACAGATTAGATGCTGAAAGAGTAGATATAATCAAGCAGGTGTCAACAGGAGCAAGAGGGGGAGAAAATACCATTGCATGGAGAGGTCAAATGCTAGATTTAAAAAATGCAGAAATGGCGAGTTTATCGACTGGTTCTTCAAACTTCCCAACTAGCGTAAATGCTAATTCACCAGATTTAATTGAAGCTTTAGCAAAGAAAATGTATGATAATGGAATCAAACCAGAAATTGAAGCCTTTGATGTTGGGATGATTGATAATGCAAAGAGATTATTGAAAAAAGGAATCCTAAAAGGGCCCCTTCATTTTAATCTTGTTATGAATGTACCAGGAGCTATTGCAGGAAATCCGAAGAATTTACTACACATGGTAGAAATTTTGCCAGAAGGATCTACATTTAATGTATCAGGAATTGGAAGTTCTCAAGTACCAATGCTTACAATGGCAATACTTCTTGGCGGCCATGTAAGAACAGGTTTAGAAGATGTCATAAAATACGACAAAAAAACATTAGCAAGTAATGCAATGCTTGTAGAAAGAGTGGTAAGAATTGCAAAAGAACTAGGAAGGGAAATTGCAACACCTGATGAAGCAAGAAAAATATTAGGATTATAATAAAAAAATGTAGAAAATGAATAATAAAATGAGCAATTGGTAGTAATTATATGGTAAAATGAAATTGGCTAGGCAGGGTAATTTACGGAGGTGTTTTTTGTGAACAAAGTTGTAACATTAGAAGAAGCGATGAGTCATATAAAAGATGGCATGACGATTATGATCGGCGGATTTATGGCTTGTGGTACTCCAGAAAAATTTATGGATGCATTGGTTGAAAAAGGAGTAAAGGATTTAACGATTATTGCTAATGATGCTGGGTGGCCAGATCGAGGAATTGGTAAATTGGTTACAAATAAACAAGTAAAGAAAGTGATTGCTTCTCACATTGGATTGAATCCTGAATGTGGAAGACAAATGAATGAAGGAGAATTAGAGGTAGAATTAGTACCTCAAGGAACACTTGCTGAACAGGTTAGAGCAGGTGGAAACGGACTTGGCGGAATATTAACGCCAACAGGAGTTGGAACTGTTGTTGAAGAAGGAAAACAAAAAATTGAGGTAGATGGAAAAACATATCTTTTAGAAAAGCCATTAAGAGCTGATGTTGCTTTAGTGCATGCAAGTATTGCAGACAAAAAAGGAAATCTTTACTATAATAAAGCAACTAGAAACTTCAACCCACTCATTGCAACTGCAGCTGATGTAGTGATTGTAGGAGCAGAAAAAATTGTGGAAGTCGGAGAAATCGATGGAAATGATGTAATGACTCCAGCACTTTTCGTAGATTACATTGTGGAGGTGTAGTACATGAACGTAAAAGAGATTATTGCAAAAAGAGTAGCGAGAGAATTAAAAGATGGTGACGTAGTAAATTTAGGAATTGGACTACCTACAATGGTAGCAAACTACATTCCAGAAGGAGTAGACATTACTTTCCAATCTGAAAATGGTTTTGTTGGATTAGGACCAGCACCTGAAGAAGGAGAGGAAGATATGGACTTAGTAAATGCAGGAGGGCAGCCTGTAACAGCATTAACAGGGGCAGCTTTCTTCGATAGTGCCATGTCTTTTAGTATCATAAGAGGAGGACATGTAGATGTTACAGTTCTCGGTGCTTTGCAAGTAGATGAAAAAGGAAATCTTGCAAATTGGATGGTTCCAGGAAAAATGGTACCAGGTATGGGCGGTGCTATGGATTTAGTTGTTGGAGCCAAAAAAGTAATTATTGCTATGACTCATACGGCAAAAGGAAAAGCAAAAATATTAAAAGATTGTACTCTACCTCTCACAGCAGAAGGGCAAGTAAATATGATTGTTACAGAAATGGGTGTAATGGAAGTAACGGATAAAGGAATTGTACTTACAGAAATCAACCCTGAATTTACATTGGAAGATGTAAAGAAAGTTACAGAAGCAGAATTAATAATTGCAGATGATTTAAAGAAAATGGAGATATAATTTTAAGAAAGCAGCTCTAAATAAGGGGCTGCTTTTTTTAAAAAGCTTGAAGGAAATAGGAAAAAGGGATAGAATTATACTATAATAAATTTTATTCTGAATCTAATGAAAATTTCCAACGCGTTATTTACAAAAAATTACTGCATACTTGTATATTTAATATATTGTATATTTTCAAATAAGTGGTATAATGATATAAGGGGGAGAATTTTTTTCATGCAAAAAAACTATACACGTATTTTAAGGAATCTTTCACTCCTCACTTACATAGGCGTTGCGATGATCGTACCAATTCTTGCTGCTGTTTATTTAGGAAATTGGGCAGATGAAAAACTGGGAACGAATCATATTTTTTTAATTGTAGGGATATTGTTGGGAGTGGCATCTTCTTTTTTGAATGTATATAAGATCGTTATGAAAGATATAAAGAAAAAATAAAAAATTTTTACATTGAAATGTCACAATATTACAATTCATTTGAAATTGGAAGATAGAAGCAATTTCTCGTTGCAATATTTTGGTATATTTGCTGTTGCTATGATTTTGTTATAGAGGTAGTTAAAATGGAAAGGAAGTGTAAACCTTTGGGGTATACATGGAACTTACAGCTTAAGATTTTTAAAATTACAACAATTGCGATGATGGTTATTGTTGTTGGATTTGCAGTTTTCATAAAAAATCCGCTTCCTATGATTTTAGGATTGGTGTTTGGAACCTTTATTAGTATGCTAAACTTTAGAACCTTGGCATTAACGCTGGAAAAAGCTGTGTGCATGGCACCAAGACAAGCACAAGTTTATGCATCTAGCAGATATTTTATAAGATTTATTATAAACGGCATTGTAATTTTTATTGGTATAAAAGCAGATTATTTAAATGTAGTTGGGGTAATAATAGGTTTAGTGATGATTAAAGTAGTTATTCTCGCTACAAACCTATTTAATGATAAATCATATTTTAAAAGAATCTTTATAAGGAAGGAGGAAGAGTAGTGGAAGGAGGATTTGGTCCCAAAATTGTTTTTACATTACCTGGAGGAATTCCGGTTACAGAAACAGTAACCAACACATGGTTAATAATGGTCCTGCTCATTGGATTTTCATTTATTGTGACAAGAAAATTTGAGCGTGTACCAAAAGGATTACAAAATGCTGTTGAGTTATTGGTAGATGGCATTTACAATCTTACAGCTCAAACCATGGGTGAGGACAAAATTGCTTTTGCACCCTATATAGGCACAATCATTATATATCTGATATGTGCAAACTTATCAGGGCTATTTGGATTAAGACCACCTACAGCAGATGTCAATACGACCATGGGACTTGCGATTATTACATTTGTAATGATTCATTTCTTTGGAATGAAGAGAAAAGGTGTAGGAGGTTATTTGAAAGGTTTTCTAGATCCATTTCCAGTAATGTTACCTTTAAATATAATTGGGGAGTTAGCGACACCAATTTCACTATCATTCCGTCTCTTTGGGAATATTGTAGGAGGCCTTATCATTATGAATTTATTATATGGAGGGCTTCAAAGTTTAAGTTTAAAGCTGGGAATTGGTATACCTATATTCCAAGCTGCTATTCCAGCACCATTGCATCTATATTTTGATTTGTTTGCTGGTGTATTACAATCATTTATATTCTCAATGCTAACGATGGTATTTGTTTCCATCGCTATGGATTAATCCATCTCAACTTGAATAGGAGGTGAACAGATGGAGAATACCAATTTTATCGTTTTATTTTTAAATTGGCTTTTAAGCTTTGATAAAAAAGCTTTAATCCTTGCGGCATCAGCAATTGGTGCAGGTTTTGCAATGATTGCAGGGATAGGTCCAGGGATTGGGCAAGGATATGCAGCAGGAAAGGGAGCAGAAGCAACCAGTATAAATCCAAAAGCTGCAAAACATTCTACAATGATTATGTTATTAGGAGCAGGTATTGCAGAAACATCAGGAATACTTGCATTGGTAATTGCATTGATTTTATTATTTGGAAATCCATTGGTAGTACAAGAAGGAGATGGTTTGGTTATTGCTGTATCTGCCATAGCTGCTGGGATTTCAATGATAGCAGGTATAGGTCCTGGAGTAGGACAAGGATATGCAGCAGGGAAAGGTGCAGAAGCGGCAAGTATGAATCCTGATGGATCTAGACCATCAACATTGGTTATGCTGTTAGGATCAGCCGTAGCACAAACATCAGGAATATTTGCATTGGTAATTTCCTTGATTTTAATGTATGCAAATCCAT
The DNA here is from genome assembly GCF_008152325.1 of Crassaminicella thermophila. Classification (GTDB taxonomy): domain Bacteria; phylum Bacillota; class Clostridia; order Peptostreptococcales; family Thermotaleaceae; genus Crassaminicella_A; species Crassaminicella_A thermophila. The sequence goes on along the minus strand of NZ_CP042243.1, from coordinate 2,686,323 downwards.
TGGTATCTGGACATGGAGCTGCTATTGTTTTAGCAGCATCAACATTAGGTGCTGGTATTGCAATGATAGCAGGTATAGGTCCAGGAATAGGGCAAGGATATGCAGCAGGAAAGGGAACAGAAGCTACTGGAAAGAGGCCAAAATTGCAATCAGGTATTATTAAAACAATGATTCTTGGTCAGGCAGTAGCACAAACAACAGGAATATATGCTTTAGTTATTGCTTTGGTGCTTATGTTTGCAAATCCATTAATAAAACTTTTATAAATTTAAAATTTGTAATATTTTGTAAAAATGAAGGAGGAATATACATATGGAACCTATTACAGGAAGAGCATTAGTATTAGCATGTTCTGCAATTGGAGCAGGTTTAGCAATGATAGCAGGTATCGGACCTGGTATTGGACAAGGATACGCTGCAGGTAAAGGAGCAGAGGGAGTTGGAAGACAGCCTGAAGCACAAGGAGATATTATCAGAACAATGCTTCTTGGAGCAGCTGTTGCAGAGACAACAGGTATTTACGGATTGATCATTGCGTTGATCTTGTTATTTGCAAATCCACTAATCAACCTTTTATAGTCTGAAATTATTTTTTCAGAAAGGAGGCAGTATAAAGCTATGAAGGCAGGATTAGTGGAATTTAGCTGGACTTTTGTATTTCAAATTGTAAATACAATTATATTGTTTTTGGCATTGAGAAAGGTACTCTTCAAGCCTGTAAGTGAATTTATGCAGGCAAGGCAAGATGGTATTGCTGCATCAATGAAAGAAGCTGAAGAAAAAAATAAAGAAGCAGAGCGTAGAATGAAAGAATACCAAACAAAGCTTGACTTTGCAGAAGAAGAAGGAAGAGAAATTATAAAAGAGGCTACCAAAAAAGCAGAAATGAAAGCTTCAGAGATTATTAAGGAAGCACAAAAAGAGGCTGCTAAGATGATGGAAAGAGCTGAAGCAGAAATAAAAAGACAAAATGAAAAAGCCATGAATCAGTTAAAAGATGAGGTAGCTAGTCTAGCTATAATGGCTGCTGGAAAAATTATTGATAAAAGCCTTGATGAAGAAAAGCATCATGGATTAATAAAAGAATTCATAGATGAGGTAGGGGACGCCAGATGGCAGAATTAGTTGCAAAAACCTATGCTCAGGCTCTGTTTGAAGTAGCCGTTGAAGGGAATCAACTTGAAAAAATAAAAGAAGAATTAACCTTTGTATTAGAAACTTTTAAAAAGTATCCTGAATTTTATCAATTGTATAATACACCTCAAATAAATAAAGAAGAAAAAAAGAAAGTAATTGAAGAAGTTTTTAAAGACAAAGTAAGTATAGAATTGATGAACTTTTTAAAAATTCTTATCGATAAAAGAAGAACAAAAGCTTTTGAAGGAATTGTCAATAAATATGGCCGTTTAGCCAATGATCATAACAATATTGTGGAAGGTACAGTTGTTACTGTAGTTCCTTTAAAAGATGAAGATAAGTTAAAGATTGAAAACAAACTTTCTGCTATGACAGGGAAGAAAATAAAGCTTAAAAATGAAATTGACCCATCCATTATCGGAGGAATACTTGTAAGAATTGGAGACAAGGTGATAGACGGTACAATACAAAATCGTCTTAATGAATTACAAAAAAGCTTTGCAGAAATAATAGTTTAGGAGAGCGGTGATAAAAATGAATCTCAGACCTGAAGAAATCAGCTCAGTAATCAAAGAGCAGATTAAAAGATATGAAAAAAAGATACAAGTTACAGATGTAGGTACTGTTATTCAGGTGGGTGATGGTATTGCCAGAATCCATGGATTAGAAGAATGTATGGCAGGAGAACTTTTGGAGTTTCCTGGAGGGGTATATGGTATGGCCCTAAACTTAGAGGAAGATAATGTAGGTTGTGTACTTTTGGGTTCAGATGAAAACATAAAAGAGGGAGATATAGTAAAGCATACAGGAAGAATTGTTGAGGTTCCTGTTGGAGAAGCTTTAATAGGTCGTGTAGTAAATGCATTAGGCCAACCTATAGACGGAAAAGGGCCTATTAAAACAGAAAAGTTTAGACCAATTGAGGCGAGTGCACCGGGTGTTATTGATAGAAAGTCTGTTCATCAGCCACTTCAAACAGGAATTAAGGCAATAGATGCAATGACACCTATTGGTAGAGGTCAGCGTGAGTTGATTATCGGAGATAGACAGACTGGTAAAACGGCTATTGCAATTGATACGATCCTAAACCAAAAAGAAGAAAATGTGATTTGTATTTATGTTGCCATTGGTCAGAAAAAATCAACAGTAGCACAAATTGTAAAAACCCTTGAAGATAGAGGTGCAATGGATTATACAATTATTGTATCAGCTACAGCTAGTGAATTAGCACCGCTACAATATATAGCACCTTATGCAGGCTGTGCTATGGGTGAAGAATTTATGTACAACGGAAAAGATGTATTGATAATCTATGATGATTTATCAAAGCATGCGGTGGCATACCGTGCAATGTCATTATTGCTTCGCCGTCCACCAGGACGTGAGGCTTATCCAGGAGATGTATTCTACTTACATAGTAGATTGTTAGAACGTGCTGCAAAATTAAATGATGATTTAGGCGGTGGATCTATAACAGCACTACCAATCATTGAAACACAAGCTGGAGACGTTTCAGCTTATATTCCTACAAATGTTATATCAATAACAGATGGACAGATATTCCTAGAATCTGAATTATTCTTTGCAGGACAGAGACCTGCTGTAAACTCTGGAATTTCTGTATCAAGGGTTGGTGGAGATGCACAACTTAAGGCAATGAAAAAAGTTGCAGGTAAAATAAGACTTGAATTAGCGCAGTATAGAGAACTTGCAGCCTTTGCTCAATTTGGTTCTGAGCTTGATAAAGATACAAGAGAAAGACTTGAGCAAGGGGAAAGATTGATGGAAATTTTAAAACAGCCTCAATATGCTCCTGTAAGGGTAGATCGCCAAGTAATGATTATCTATGCGGCTATTAATAAATACTTAAGAGATATTCCTGTTGGACAGATTAAAAGATTTGAGTCTGAATTCTTTACATTTATGGATAATAACCATCCAGAGATAGGGGCTGAAATAAAGGATACAGGAAAATTAAGCGATGAGCTTGAAGAGAAATTAAAAGCTGCCATTGAAGAATTTAAAGGAATTTTCAAAATAGAAGAATAAGCTTAAAAGCCTGCGACGGCTAACATTTAAGACTGACCCCGTTGTATGGAGGTGAATACATGGCAGGAATGGGTATGCGCGATATCAAGCGCAGAATTAAGAGTGTAAACAGTACAAAACAAATTACAAAGGCGATGGAACTTGTATCATCAGCCAAATTAAGACGTGCGAGAGAAAGAGCTGAAAAGAGTAGGCCTTACTTTTACACTATACAAAATACGGTACGAGATATATTTTCAAATACTGACGGCTTAAAGCATGAATTTTTAGAGCAAAGAGAAGTGAAAAAAAGCTGTTATATCGTAATAACAGCTGATAGAGGCCTGTGTGGAGGCTATAATATTAATGCAATAAAGAAGGCTTTAGAAGGTATGAAAGAAAAGCCTTCTGTATCGGTTGTAGCTATAGGATCAAAGGCTCGCGATTATTTTAGGAACAGAAAATATGAATTAGATGGAGAGTTTACTAATATTTCTGAAACTCCAAGGTATGAAGATGCTAAAAAAATAAGCAATCTTGTACTAAAGCTTTATGAAAAGAAAATGATAGACGAGGTTTACCTTGTATATACCAAATTTATTAGTACGGTTTCTCAAAAACCAGAAATAATAAAACTCCTTCCGTTGAGTATGGAAAAGAAAGAAACAGAGAAAAAAGAAATGTTTGAATATGTTTCTTATGAACCATCACCAGAAGGATTGTTAAATTATATAGTACCTAAATATATAGAGAGTACAATTTATGGAGCGTTAGTAGAATCTTCAGCCAGTGAACAAGGGGCAAGAAGAGTAGCTATGGAAAATGCTACGGATAACGCTGAGGAAATGATTGGAAAATTAACGCTTAATTACAATAGAGCTCGTCAAGCGGCAATTACACAAGAGATTGCTGAGATTGTTGGTGGAGCAGAGGCGCTTAAGTAGCTCTTGCCATAAAGAAAGGATGTGAGGAACATGGCGAATAATGTGGGAAAAATCGTTCAAATTATAGGTCCAGTTTTAGATATAAAATTTGATCCAGAACATCTTCCAAAACTGCTTAATGCAATAGAAATAAATGTAGAAGGTAGAAAAATTATTGCGGAAGTAGCACAGCATACAGGAGATGATACGGTTCGCTGTATTGCCATGTCATCTACTGATGGACTTGTTAGAGGGACAGATGCTCTAGATACAGGAGCGCCTATTTCTGTTCCTGTGGGAAAAGAAACATTAGGAAGACTTTTTAATGTATTAGGTGAAGCCATAGACTTAAAAGGTCCTGTAAATGAAAAGGAAAGATTTCCAATTCATAGACCGGCTCCTAAATTTGAAGAACAAGAAACTTCATCCCAAATATTTGAAACAGGAATTAAGGTTGTAGACTTGATTGCACCTTATGCAAAAGGTGGTAAAGTTGGATTGTTTGGTGGAGCAGGTGTTGGAAAAACTGTTTTAATTATGGAGCTTATAAACAATATTGCTAAAGAGCATGGTGGACTTTCTGTTTTTGCAGGGGTTGGAGAAAGAACAAGAGAAGGAAATGACCTTTACCATGAAATGATCGAATCAGGAGTTATTGATAAGACATCTTTGGTATTTGGTCAGATGAATGAACCGCCAGGAGCAAGGATGCGTGTTGCTCTTACAGGGCTTACAATGGCAGAATATTTTAGAGATCAAGAAGGACAAGACGTGTTGTTGTTTATTGACAATATATTCAGATTTACCCAAGCAGGGTCAGAGGTTTCAGCTTTGCTTGGACGTATGCCGAGTGCCGTTGGTTATCAGCCTACCCTTGCTACTGAGATGGGTGCATTGCAAGAGAGAATCACATCAACAAAGAAGGGTTCTATTACATCTGTTCAAGCTGTATATGTACCTGCAGATGACTTAACAGACCCAGCACCAGCAACAACATTTGCCCACTTAGATGCAACAACAGTTCTTTCTCGTTCTATTGCAGAGCTTGGTATATATCCAGCAGTTGACCCATTAGATTCTACATCAAGAATAATGGATCCTGCAATTTTAGGAGAGGAACATTATAATGTTGCTCGTGGTGTGCAGGAAGTATTGCAAAGATATAAAGAACTTCAAGATATTATTGCCATTTTAGGAATGGATGAATTATCTGATGAAGATAAATTAGTTGTATCTCGTGCAAGAAAGATACAAAGATTCTTATCACAACCATTTAGTGTTGCAGAACAGTTTACAGGTATGGAAGGGAAGTATGTTCCGCTTAAAGAGACTATAAGAGGATTTAAGGAAATTCTTGAAGGAAAACATGATGATCTTCCAGAATCTGCATTCCTTTATGTAGGAACAATAGACGAAGCAGTTGAAAGAGCGAAGAGAGAAAGTTAGTAGTTATTAATTACTGCTAACAGCTTACATTCCCTTTTAGGGTATGTAGCTATGGAGGTGAATAAATGGCTTCTACTTTTGAACTTGAAATTGTCACACCTGATAGGAAGTTTTTTGAGGGTAGTGTTGAGCGGCTTGTTGTAAGAACAAGCCAAGGAGATGAAGGGATTTTAAAAGACCATATGTTTATGGTTAGTCCTTTGCAAATTGGTGTGATAAAAATAAAACAAGATGGAAAATATAAAGAAGCTGCATGTGCAGGTGGATTTATACAGGTAAAAGAGGAAAAAACTACTATTATCACAGATTCAGCGGAATGGCCTGAGGAAATAGATGTAAAGAGGGCAGAAAAAGCGAAGGAAAGAGCAGAAAAAAGACTTCAAAGCCCAGGATCTGATATTGATATGAAAAGAGCACAGGCAGCATTGCAAAGATCTTTAACAAGATTGAGAGTGGCAAAGAAAGATTAGCAAAAATCCCAAATCATTTGATTTGGGATTTTAGAATTTTCTAGAAAGTATAGAGAAATAACTTAAAAAAGAAATATAAAGACATGTTCATTCCAGATAACTTTTGAAAAAACTAAACTTCATTACATGAAAAAATACTAAACCTTCAAAACTCACTGCGTTCAAACAATGAAGGTTCTTAACGTATTTTTTCATGCAATTTCAGTAAGTTTTTTTAGCTTTACAAAAGTTATCAAAGTCATTCACGTGTCTTTGTATTTCTTTTTTTAATGTTGATATTGCTTATCCATATAAAGTTTTTTAAAATATGAAATGAGAATATGCGAATTTTGTTTATAAATGGATAAAATATATATAATAAACTTAAAAAAGGGAAAGCTGCTTGTTTATAATAAAGATTAAGTGTGTAATGGAGGAAATAGATAATGAATCAAAAAAGTGATTTAGAAAAATATGTAGAATACGGAATTGCAGGGGTTCCAGAGATTAAGGGGAGTGAAAAGCGATATTGGCTTGGAGAGTTTCGAGAAAGAGTGATTTTAGCACTAACCTTTGAACAAATATACAGGAAAGAAGCATTAAAGGTTGTTGAAGAAAAATGTAAAGATAAAAGAGTGGATAAAATTATTTTAGAAGATAATGTGCAAAGCACAGTTGCTGAAAAATTCATGGAGTTAGCAAGTAAATATGATAAAGATTATAAAATGATTGATACACAAAATAAACTAGGAGAAATAGCTTTAGTATTAGCAAGTAATGAAGCTGTTGATGAGAAGGATGTATTGATTAAGCAGATGCCTATATTACCTGATATATTTTATAATGCAAAAAATAAAAAATTATGTAAAAAACATATGCAAATGCTTAAAGAAGAAGCACCTTTGTTTGTGGATGAATTTCAAGAAATAACATTCCTTGATAGAGTTATGGGTGTAAAATGTGGTGTTTGTGATAAAATAGATTAATATAAACTTTGTTAAAAATTTATTAAAAAATTTTTGTTTTAAATGTATATTCAATTTTCTCTCTGTCAATACTTTTAATAACAAGGGAAGAGAATGGGTAGAAAAATATGTTTTCGTCCCCCTTTAACATATTTGAATATTTATTCTCTTCCCTTTTTTATTTGTATGCAAGGGAGAGGGAAAAATGTTTGCTCAATTTAAAAAAATAAGTCTTCATTTATTATTATTTATAAGCATATTATGTCTACAATTTTTTAATACTAGTGCAATGACAAAAGAAGAAGGAATGCTAAAGGCTTTTAAAAATAGTGAAGCTACTGTAGAAGAAGTTAATATGAATGCATATGTAAATATGAACAATGTATTGAAAACACCTTCAGAAGGGAAAAAAATAGGTTTAGAAATAGCAAAAAAAATGCAAATAAAAGATGAAACCTTAAAAGATACATCAGCAGAAGGAGATACCCAAATATATATAGAAGGTAAAAGTGAAGAAGGAGGAACTATTCGGATTATTGTTCAAGGAACAGAATATGAAGATATAAAGGAAACGAATTTAGTGATAGATGTTGTAGAAAATAAACTTATAGATTTGAATGTTTTATCAGAAAAGATCAAAGAAGCTTTAGGCAGCTATGGAAAAGTAATAATAACATCTTGTATTACAGGAAGCTATGCAGGGGAATTGGAGGATGCAGAAAAAGAAAAGGTTGCAAAAAAAATAATGGAATCTTTGCAAGCTGAAGAAATAGAAGGATTTCGAGAAGAAAATATAATCAGTATCGTTGGATTTAGCAAAAAAATAAAGGATTATATTTCTTATGATGGTCATAAAGTAAACATAAATATAGCTTTAAGATATAATTCCTATGAAAAGAAAACATATTTATGGATTGCAACACCGCTGATTACAATAGGATATTGATATTTACAAAAATTTCCTAAAGGGAATTTTTCAAAAATGTAGAAATATAATTGAAGTTTGTTTTATTGAATACTAAGTTTAAAGGAGGCAGATATTTGGAAAAAATCATCGTAGAAAAAAGCCCTCCCCTAAAGGGTACTGTGAGGGTAAGTGGAGCAAAAAATTCGGTATTACCAATTCTTGCTGCATCCTTATTGTGTCAAGAAAATTGTGTTTTAGAAGACATTCCTGTACTTAAAGATGTAGAGGTGATTAGTGAAGTTTTGGCATCTTTAGGTGCAAATATTAAAAGAGATGTAGAAAATGGATGTATTCAAATTAATGCATCCTATATTGATAATTATGAAGCACCTTACGAACTGGTTAGAAAGATGCGTGCATCATTTTTAGTAATGGGTCCGCTTCTTGCGAGAAAGGGAAAAGCAAGAATTTCTCTACCTGGAGGCTGTGCTATAGGGACAAGACCCATTGACCTGCATTTAAAAGGGTTTCATGCTTTAGGAGCTAAGATTGATGTAGGACATGGATATGTAGAAGCATCTGCAGATAGGCTTATTGGAAATAAGATTTATTTGGATTTTCCAAGCGTAGGAGCTACAGAAAATATTATGATGGCTGCTACGATGGCAGAAGGTATAACGATTATAGAAAATGTAGCAGAAGAACCGGAAATTGTAGATTTGGCAAATTTTCTAAATAGCTTAGGTGCGAAAATTAAAGGAGCAGGAACAGATACAATAAAGATTGAAGGTGTAGAAGCATTAGGTGGGACAAAGCATACAGTGATACCTGATCGTATTGAAGCTGGAACTTTTATGGTTGCAGCAGCCTTAAGCGGTGGAGATGTAACTGTTGAAAATGCATTATCAGATCATCTAAAGCCTACAATTGCAAAATTAAGAGAATGTGGCGTAGAGGTCATAGAAAATGGTGATTGTATACAGGTACGAGCAAAGAATGGAATAAATGCTACAGACATTAAAACTTTGCCTTACCCTGGGTTTCCTACAGATATGCAGGCCCAATTTATGACTCTTTTGAGTGTAGCAAAGGGTACAAGTGTTGTTATTGAAACGGTTTTTGAAAATCGCTTTATGCATGTAGCTGAATTAAAAAGAATGGGTGCAAATATTAAAATAGAAGGAAGAAGTGCTATAATACAAGGGATAGAAAAATTACAAGGAACCCAAGTAAGAGCAACTGATTTAAGAGCGGGTGCAGCCTTGATACTTGCAGGGATGGTAGCAGAAGGAGAAACAGAAATAGGAGATATATACCATATAGATAGAGGATATGTAGATATTGAAAATAAGCTTCGTAGCTTAGGTGCTAAGATTAGAAGAGAAACATAAGTTTACCGCTTTTATAAATTTAATAAGCTATAAAAATGTGTCGGTTATCGACACATTTTTTTTCAGTCATATTTCCTTTTTGCGTCTCATAAAATGTACAAGTTAGAGTAATATACGAAAGACGCAAAGGGGGAAAACGGATGAAAAATGTTTTTGTTTTAATTTTTAGTGTATTTATTACTACTATTTTGATTCCTGTTTTATTGATCCAAAGATGCAGTGTTATTGAACCAAAAATAGAGAAACAGCAAATTGTAGAAAGCAATAAGGTTGTTCATGTATATATGCATGAAACAGGGGAAATAAAAACATTGGATTTAGAGGAATACATAAAAGGGGTAGTGGCAGGAGAAATGCCAGCAGCTTTTGAGATGGAAGCTTTAAAAGCACAAGCAGTTGCAGCGAGGAGTTACGCTGTATCTAGAATGCGTGCATACGGAAAAAATGGACATCCAAGTCATCCAGGAGCAGAGTTATGTGATTCGGTTCATTGTCAAGTTTGGTTGTCAAAGGAACGTTTAAGAGAATTAAAATCAAAAAACTGGATGAAAAATTATTGGCCTAAAATAGAGAAAGCAGTAGAAGAAACAAAAGGATTGATTATGACTTATGATAATAAGCCTGTAGACCAACCATTGTTTCATTCTACAAGCGGTGGCAGAACAGAAAATTCAGAAGATGTTTTTGCTGCATGGGTTCCATACCTTAGAAGTGTAGAAAGTCCTTATGAACAGGAAGCCCCTCACTTGACAGATCAACAGGATATTTCTATTGCAACTTTTGTATCAAAAATAAAAAAGAAATATCCTGATTGCAATATCAATGCTTCAAATATTAAATCTTCATTAAAGATATTAGAAAGAAGTGATGGTGGAAGAATTTTAAAAATGCAAGTTGGGAATAAAATATTAACAGGAAGAGAAATAAGAGAGTTGTTAGGATTAAGATCAGCGAATTTTAAAGTAGCTATTTATGGAGAAAAAATGAGATTTACTACAAATGGTTATGGTCATGGGGTAGGGATGAGCCAGTGGGGTGCCAATGGAATGGCAAAAAAAGGATATACCTTTGATGAAATATTAAAGCATTATTATGTAGGAGTAGAGATTAGTAAGATGAAGTAAAAAATGTTTCATACCCATGTATGAAATCCATCAAAGTGTCAAGAATACTAGATGGAGGTGAGTTATATGGGTTTGAAAAAATGGTTTTCAAAAGAGAACGGCATTTATAAAATACTAGATAAGGAAGGTTTTTATATCATCTTGTTTCTTTGTATATGCATTGTTGCTACAACAGCCGTATGGGTTAGCAAAATAAACATAGACAAACTTGCTACGGAAGATATATCTCCCCCATCATTAGAAGATAAGAATGATATGGCTGATGATTTGGATATGACAGAGTACAATCCAAAAAAGCCTACTATTGTGGTTGAAGATATCGAGGAAGATGAAACAGTTACATCTATATCTGTAGCAGAACAAGATAAAAAGAAAAAAGAAGAAATATTAGAATCAAAACATAAGGATAAGGTAGAAAAAATAAAAACTCAACAAAAAAGCACAAAAGAAGAAATGAAGGTTCCTGTAGTAGGAAAAAGAGGGATGGACTATGCAGTGGATACCCTTACATACTCAAAAACACTAGATCAATACACGACACACTATGGAATTGATATTATTGCAAAAGAAAATACTCCTGTTGTTGCAGCTCTAGGAGGAGAAGTTATAGAAGTAACTAGAGATTCTAAACTAGGGATTACTATTTCTTTGCTTCATGATGAAGGCATGATAACAAAATATGCAAATCTTAGTACAGACAGTATGGTAAAGGTAGGAGACCGAGTAGAAAAAGGACAAATTATTAGCGGTGTAGGAAAGACTGCTTTGTTTGAAATACTTGAGGAACCACATTTGCATTTTGAAGTACTAGTAGATGGAAAAAACGTAAATCCAAACAATTATTTACATATGAAATAATAAGTTAAACAGCATAAAACAGGGGAGCTCCCCTGTTTTTATCTATTCGTGAATACCTCTATATTTCATCTTTGTTGCTCTGCCACCTCTTATATGTCTCTCAGCTTTATTTCTGTCAAGTATTTTCTTTACTTGGTTAGCTATTAGAGGGTTTATCTTAGGAAGTCGTTCAGTTACATCCTTGTGTACTGTGCTTTTGCTTACACCAAAAACCTTTGCAGTTTGGCGGACGGTAGCTTTTTCATTTATAATATATTCAGCTATTTCTATGGCTCTTTCTTCTATATAGTCTTTCACTTGCTTAACCCCCCTTTGAATCAACTCCTTGATAAATACTATGCAGGGGATGTTATCAATAGAACAGAAAATAACTACTCTAAAAAGATACTGTCAAAATCTTTAAAATTAAAAAGGAATTATAAAATCTATATAGAATATAGTAAATTTGGATGCGACATATTTATAGTAAATAAAACAAAATGAGCTTGTTGACAAAGTTATATTTATCAATGAATTGAAAAATAACGCTCATAAACAAAGCTTTAGAGAAAACTAAGATTCATAATTTCAAAAAATCCTAACGCACCTAATCAAGACGTCCTGTCTTGTAGGATGCTGGCTTAGCATCCGTGCTAAGCCTACGGATTTTTCCGAAATTCTTCATCAAGTTTTCTTTACTAAAACATTGTAATTATTCGCTTTTATTTTTCATTCATAAAATTCTATTTTGTCTATAGCCTGAAAATGTTTATTTTATATAAAATAGATAACATAAAAGAAAACTTAACCTTTAAGAGAAAGGGGATCGAAATGTTTGGATTAGGAATGGAAGTAGGTATTGATTTAGGTACGGCTAGTGTTTTGGTGTTTATAAAAGGGAAGGGGATAGTTTTAAAAGAACCATCTGTAGTAGCGATTGATAAAAATACCAATAAGCTTTTAGCAGTAGGAGAGGAAGCAAGAAGAATGCTAGGGAGAACTCCTGGCAATATTGTCGCTATAAGACCTTTGAAAGATGGGGTTATATCAGATTATGAAGTGACAGAAAGAATGCTTCGCTATTTTATAAAGAAAACTTGTGGAAAAAGTAGATTTTTTAAGCCTAAGATAATTGTTTGTGTGCCAAGCGGAGTAACGGAAGTTGAAAAAAGAGCTGCAATTGAGGCTACAAGGGAAGCAGGTGGAGGTACTACTTATCTTATAGAAGAGCCTATTGCTGCAGCGATTGGTGCCGGCCTTGATATATCAAAGCCTGATGGGAATATGGTTGTAGATATTGGAGGAGGGACAGCAGATATTGCTGTAATTTCTCTAGGTGGTGTAGTAGTAAGCAGATCAATAAAATGTGCAGGAGATAGATTTGACCAGTCTATTGTTAGATATATGCGCAAAAAACATAATCTTTTAATTGGGGAGAGAACTGCGGAGAGTTTAAAAATTAATATAGGAACAGCTTATCCTAAATTTAAAAACGTGACTATGGAATGTAGAGGAAGGGATTTGGTATCTGGACTTCCAAGAACAATAAAGGTCACATCTGAAGAAATGCTAGAGGCTTTAGAAGAACCAGTTATGTCAATTGCAGAAGCTGTACATGCCGTACTAGAAAGAACACCTCCAGAGCTTGCTGCGGATATAAGTGATAGAGGAATTGTTATGACAGGCGGCGGGGCGTTGCTAAATGGTTTAAATAAGCTTATTGAAGAAAGAACGGGGATAGCTACTTATGTTGCGGAGGATCCTATTGAATGTGTTGCGAAAGGGACAGGAAAATCACTAGAGTCTATTCATATTTTAGAAAAGAGTATGATGAGTAGTAGAAATTTTAGAGCATCTAGGTAAGTTTAGAAGTCTACCTTTATGAGGAGTAAAGGTAGATTTTTATTAATTTGTTATAAAGTTTTTTAGTAAAAATGCCGATATAAAGTGTAGTATTATGTATAAAAGGAGTTGAAATATATGCTCAGGGGGCTTTATACAGCAACATCTGGTATGAAGACAAACAACAGAAAGCTAGAGGTTATTACAAATAACATTGCAAACATCAATACAGTAGGATATAAAAAGGATTTACTTATTTCAGAATCTTTTCCGGAAATTCTGATAAAAAAGATTAATGCTTCAAATCCTTTTATGAATAATGAAGTATTTAAAGGGGTTGAAGTAAAAGAGGATAATGGACTATATACAGTAAATACAACAAGTGGATTTTTTCGTACAAAAACTATAAACGGTATAAGCTATCAGAAAAGCTTAAATTTTACTATTAACAAGGATGGATACCTGAGCACATATTATAGGGATGCTGACGGAAATAAAGATACACAAGGAGGATACTTAGTATTAGGAAACAAAGGGCCTATATATGTAGGAGATGGGCAGTTAGAGGTCAATGAACGTGGACAAGTACTCGTAGATGGAAATGTTGTAGATAGTTTAGTTATGCCTACACCGCCAGGAGTGATTGGTACTCTAAATTCAGGGGTTACGGTAGATAAGATAGTTGTAAACTATGAACAAGGGCAGTTATTTGAAACTGAAAATGATCTGGATTTAGGGATAAAAGGAAAGGGATTTTTCCAAATCGAGACACCTGATGGAATTCGCTATACGAGGGATGGAAGTTTTCAGCTAAATAACAATAATGAGCTTGTTACATTAGATGGATATCCTGTAATAGGAGAGTATGGTCCGATTGTTATTGAAGGATCAGAGATTGCTGTTTCAGAAGCAGGGGAAATCATTGTAGATGGTGAATTTATTGATAAAATAAAAGTTATTAATATAGAGAATTTAGGGGATTTGCGAAAAGAAGCAAGTAATTTTTACAAAATGGCAGAAGGAGCACAAATAAAGGAGGCTCCATTTACAGGAACTATTCATCAAGGCTTTTTAGAAAAAGCTAATGTAGATCCAATAAAAGAAATGGTAAAAATGATGACAATATTTAGAAACTATGAATCGGGACAAAGAGTTATAAAGGCTTATGATGATACTTTAGGAAAAGCAGTAAATGAGGTTGGAAAAGTTTAATAAAAAGGAGGAAAAATTATGAGAGCGTTATGGACTGCTGCATCTGGAATGAAAGCACAGCAATTGAATGTTGATACAATAGCTAATAACCTAGCAAATGTAAATACCACAGCATATAAAAAGCAAAGAGTTGAATTTAAGGACCTTTTATATGAACAATTAAACAACAAAAGCATTAGTGAAGGTGAAGGAAGACCAGTAAATTTAGAAGTAGGACATGGGGTTATGCCTATGGCAACACTACGTTCATTTACAAAAGGAAACCCAGAACAAACTAATAATGATTTAGATTTTGCTATTGATGGAGACGGCTTCTTTGTTGTACGTGATATGAATGATAACCTTTTTTATACTAAAGATGGAAGCTTTAAATTGAGTGTAGAGGATAATGAAGCAAGGCTAGTTACATCAGATGGATACTTTGTTCAATGTGATGCTGGAGATATAGAATTAGGAGAAAATGTAAAGGAAATTACTGTTTCACCAAATGGCGTGATTAATGTAAAAAGAGAAGGAGAAGAAGAAAGTGAAGAAATTGGTCAGATGACTTTAGTAAGATTTGCAAACCCTGCTGGATTAGAATCTATAGGACAAAACCTATACAGAGAAACTATAGCTTCTGGAGAAGCCTTTGAAGCATATGAAGGGGAAGCAGGTTCAATAAAACAGGGTTTTTTAGAGGCATCAAATGTATCTGTGGTTGAAGAAATGGTCAAGATGATTACTGCTCAAAGAGCTTATGAAATCAACTCAAAATCTATTCAAACAGCAGATCAAATGCTAGAACAAGCAAATAATTTGAGAAGGTAGATGATTCAATATGAAAATCAATCCAATTTCATTATCTCCTATAAACAAAGGGCAATACGAAAAAAGCAAAGTAAAGGAAGATAGCTTTAAAAATGCACTTGAGCAAGCAAAAAAAGCAAAGGATGATAAAAAACTGTTAGATGCTTGTCGACAGTTTGAATCTATGTTTGTAAATATGATGTTAAAAAATATGAGAAATACTATTAAAGAAGATGGTTTTATAAAGAAAAGCTATGCGAGAGAAATCTTTGAAGGTATGCTTGATGAAAAGCTAGCAGAAGAAGCTTCAAAAGGGCAAGGGATAGGAATTGCAAAAGAGATGTATAAACAGCTTTCAATGAAATATAAAAAGAAATAAAGCTATATTTATCAATGAATTGAAAAATAATGCTCATAAACAAATCTTTAGAAAAAACTAAGATTCATAATTTCAAAAAAATCCTAACGCACCTAATCAAGACATCCAGTCTTGTAGGCTGCTGGCTTAGCGTCCATGCTAAGCCTACGGATTTTTCTGAAATTCTTAATCAAGTTTTCTTTGCTAAAGCTTTGTAATTATTCGCTTTTATTTTTCATTCAGAATAATTCTATTTTGTTTATAGTCTGAAAGAGTCAGCTAAGGTTGACTCTTTGTTTTTACATAATAGTAAAAATTTAGCATGTATATTTTGTCAAAATCCTATAATTTATTGATTAATATTGTATATTCTTGTAAAATAAAAGAGTTAAGGATTATAAAAAAGGAGTGTAAAAAAATGCTAAATAACATAGAAATTCAAAAAATTATTCCACACAGATATCCATTCTTATTAGTAGACAAAATCATTGATATGGAACCAGGAAAAAAAGCAGTAGGAATCAAAAATGTAACAATCAATGAACCATTCTTTCAAGGTCATTTTCCAGGGAACCCAATCATGCCTGGGGTACTAATTATAGAAGCATTAGCACAAGTAGGGGCAGTATCTGTATTATCAATGGAAGAAAACAAAGGAAAACTAGCTGTATTTACAGGAATAGATAATGCAAAGTTTAGAAAGCAAGTAGTACCAGGAGATACATTAAGGCTAGAGGTAGAGATGGTTAGCTTAAGACGAGGAATGGGAAAAGGAGAAGCTGTTGCCTTTGTAGGGGATGAAGTGGCTTGTAAGGCTACTATAAAGTTTGCATTGATTGAGCAAGAATAATATTATTTTATTATGAGGTTATAGAATGGAGGAAGCATAATGGAGCAACAAGCTCAGTATGATGAAATAAGCTTAAGAGAATTAATAGAGATATTATTAAGACAGAGAAAATTGATTATAGGGGTTACCCTTATATGTTTAATTGGGGCATTTGTTATAAGTTTTTTCGTATTAGATCCAGTATATGAAGCAAAGGCAGTACTTATGGCTTCAAGCATGAACAACAAATTAAGGCAACAAGAAGAAGGTGTTAAAGGATTACTTGATGTAATGGCACAATATCCAGAGATGAGTGTAGAAACATACAAAGAACAGATTAACAACCCTCATGTATTGCAGCAGACAATAGATGAATTAAACCTTGAAAAAATCAATATAACTAGAAGAGATTTAAAAAATATGATAGAACTTGGAACTATAAAAGATACAAACTTAATCAATATAAAAATAAAATATACAGATAAAAAAGTAGCTACAGATATTGCAAATACTATAGCTAAAAAATTTACTGAGTTTGTATCAAAAAATGCACAAACACAATATGCAAAGTCATCAGATTTTATGAAGCAACAATTAGTATTAGAAAAGAAAAATTTAGATAGTGTATTATTAGAATACAAAGAATATCTTTCACAACCAAAAGGAAAAGAAGAATTGCAAAAAGAAGTAGATTCAAAGCTAGAATTGATTACAAGGTACAAAACAGATTTAGTAAATGCTCAAATAGAAGAGAAAAAGTTAAGTGCAGCACTTAGCGTAGCTGAGAAGGCATTAACTAGTACGCCTGACAAAATTACATTAATCAAGACTTTATCAGATGATCCATATTTTGCTCAAATCATAAAAGATAAAACAGGAAAAGATGCAGTGGAACTATATACTGTACAGATCACAACGGAAGAAATTAATCAAGCTTATATAACTTTAAAAACGCAGATCGATAGATTGAAAATAGAACTAGCCAAAACTGTTTCTGAAAAGAACAATCTAAAAAATTTAGTTGAAAGCACGCAGAAAGAATTAGAACAGCTACAAGTTGATTTAGCTGAAAAGCAGCATGAAGAACAAACAATTATGCAAAAGGTAGAGGTTGCACAAAAGACTTATGACGCTTTTTTAGAAAAGTATGAAGAAACAAGAATAGCAAAATCCTCAGCCATTGGAGATGCAACCATTAGTATTGTATCGCCGGCTGTAGTACCGTTAGAACCGGTAGGGCCTAAAAAAATGTTAAACATGGCTATTGCAGGTGTATTAGGAATTATGATAGGGGTATTTTTAGCATTCTTTAAAGAATACTGGAAAAATTCAGCAGTTACAAACAAAGGGGTATCATAAAAATTACCGATAATATTTGGAGGTTATTATGGCTACAAAGTTAACAGGCAAAAGAAAATTGCATTATGATAAAGAAACTGGGAAGAATAGTATACTCTTTACATTACTATGTATATTATTATTCTACCCACCATTTTTCAGGGGATTGTTCTTTGATAAGGAGCTTTTGCCTACGCATATATTTACCTTTGGACTGGCGTGTATATGGATGTTTACCAAAATAAGATCGAATGATAGAATGATTCGTTCCATACCTGATCTATTAGGATTAGCTATTGTTGGAATGTATTTTCTTTCTATTTTCTATGGAGTAAATACTAGACTGGCTATAGGTGAATTTTTAAAGTATACTAATTATTATATGATCTATTTACTTGTAAGAGATTTTACAGTAGATGATAAAAAAAATAAAAAGACAATATTAAACGTATTGCTTTTAAGTGGAGCAATAGTTTCTATTATTGGAATTGGGAGTGCTATAGGAACATTTCATTATAATGGAGCTTTTGTTTCAGGACGTATTAATTCTACTTTTCAGTATCCAAATGCATTGGCATCTTATTTATTTGCATTATTTATTTTAGCATTAGGATTATTGCAAAATAGTGAAAGCATAAAAGAAAAGTGTTTTTATGCAGGTCTTTCAAATTTGTTTATATTTACTTTTATTCCTACCTTTTCAAGAGGAATGTGGCTACTTGCTCCTATTATTTTTGGAATATATCTCGTTATAGTACCAAGTAATCATAAATTGAAAACTTTTATTTACGGATTTATCACAGCTATACCTGCTACAGCTTTTTCATTATTGTTTACCAAGGGAATTGAAAACAGGTATGGAATAATACAGTGGGGAATACTACTTGTTTCCATATTCGTGACAGTAGGAATTACTTATTTATGTAAAAAACAAATAGAGAATTTTAGTAATAAATTACATAAACATATTTTTGCAGTCGGAGCTATAATAATTATAATAATAGGTTTAATGGGAGGGGTTGCTCTAAATGCGACCCAACCATTGATCTTGTCTAATATGGATAGTGAAAAAGATCTTTATAAAATTGTAAATCGTAATGTAACAAATGTTTTGAAAAACAAAGAATATAGATTAGAAGTAAATACAATAGCAAAAAATCCACAAAATAAAGCTTATGCTGGAAGAATAGATATATATAGTATAAATGATGAAGAAAAAGTAGAATCGTTGCTAAATAAAAATATAGTAGAGAGTAAAAAGCTAGCGTTAAATTTTTCTACTAAGGATTCAACAGAATCTATCAGAGTAAGGTTTTTAAATTATTATGCAAATACGGAAGTTGTTTTTGATAATGCAATTTTATACGATAATCAAACAGGTGAAAAGATTAAGGATATAAAATTGAAATACAAGTATATTCCTGAAAGATTCATTGCAAGAATTAATAGTTTTACTGCTAATGAAAGAAGTGTCCAAGGAAGATTTGCATTTTATCAAGATGCTTTTAAAATCATAAGAGATTATCCAATCTTTGGTGCTGGTGGGGGAGCTTGGCAAACACTTTATTTTATGTATCAATCTTATATGTATTGGTCTACGCAGACGCATAATTATTTTATGCAATTGTGGATCGAAATAGGTACATTAGGATTTATTTTATATTTAGGGTTTGTTGGAATGATGTTCTTTTATACATACAAATATACAAGAAATACAGATGATACTAAAGAAAAGCTACTTCAAATCACCCTTTGTACAGCATGGTTGACATTGTTGATACACAGTAGTATGGATTTTGATTTATCTTTAGGTGCTATGGCTATATTCTTATGGACACTTTTTGGTATGATGAATCAAACAAACATTACGATCCAAAAGCTAAAAATTAAGAATAACATGATAAGATTTATTCCTATAATCATTTCTTTATTGCTAGTATTAGGATCTTGGTCTTTGCAGCTTGGGCAACAATATACTAAAAAGGCTGTAGGATATGTTCAGAATAATATTATAGAAAATGCTATTAAATATTTTGAAAAAGCTACAAAATATGATCCTTTTCAAGGTTCTTATCATACTGACTTAGCTACTATATATGCATTAGTAGGGAAAAAAGAAAATCTATACACTAAAAAGGCAATACAAGAAATTGAAAAAGCTACTGAATTAGAGCCATATAATTCTAAAATTCTTAAAAAATCTGCACGAATATATATGGAATTAGGTCAGTTTGATAAAGGATTGGAATATATAGATAGAGCAGTGGAAGTTCAGCCGATGAATGTAGACAATTATTTAGATCAAACACAAGTATATTTAGCTCTTAGTAAGTATTTTATAGATATAAAAGACCAGACAGGCATAGATATGGTTATAGATAGAATTCCAAATATAAAATCTTTACTAAATAAGCATAGCCAGAATTCATTACAACCTTTTAGATACAATAGAGATTTAGATGACAATCTTCAAAAACTGGAGTACTTAATGGATAACAAAGAGGATACGGGTCAGTTAAAGAAACTAGATAAGGTTGTTCTGTATAAAAAATTTGATTTAGATATTGACAAGGATAAAATTCCTGATGGTATAAGGATATGGAATACGAAAGAAGGGGACTTAGAAGTACGAAAGCAAGATGGATATATATCTATTACAAACACAGGTAATGATTATGGGGTATTGATTATTGATCAATTATCATTACAACAAGAGAAAAAGTATAAGCTAGAAATAAATTATAGCAGTACTTTGAAGTCTGAAGATTTCGATATATACATATATGATCTATCAAATAAATCTAAAGTGATAGCGAAATTAGAAAATATAAAACCTACTAAAGATTTTACAAAAGCAGTACTAGAAATCGATGTTCCGAATAATGTAGTAGCTGAAAAACAGAGAGTGATTATTGTGCATAGAGGAAAAGGTAATGAATTCATAAATGTTAAAAGTATTAGTATTATTCAGAGCATATAAAAAGTAATGGATGTATCAATTTTGATTACAGGAGTCGTATATGAATAAGGTGGAAAATATGTAGATTGTTGTAATCAAGTTTTCAGTGTAGTTGGAGTAGTCGAGATGCAGTTATATTAAGGGATATAAGTGTTTTAATAGGGTTAGGAAAAGTCAAAAAAGTATTTTAAAGCTCTAGAGCACTTGATGTAACTGAGGTTGATATGTGTTTGAAGCAGTTTTATAGTATACCATAAAATAGATAGAAAATGAATCGAGGTTGATTAAAATGAGTAAACGTATATATTTAGCATCGCCACATATAAGCGATGAAGGATATGAAATGCAGTATATACAAGAAGCATTTGATACTAATTGGATAGCACCTCTTGGTAAGAATGTAAATGAATTTGAAAATGAACTGGCCGCTAAGGTAGGATCTAAAGCTGCTGCAGCTCTTTCATCAGGAACCAGTGCTATTCATCTTGCTCTTAAAGCTGCAGGAGTAGAAGAAGGGGATATTGTATTTTGTCAATCACTTACCTTTTCTGCAACTGCTAATCCAATTATTTATCAAAATGCAATTCCTGTTTTTATTGATAGTGACAATAAAACTTGGAATATGTGTCCTAAAGCTTTAAAAGAGGCTTTTGACAAGTATCCAAATGTTAAAGCAGTTTTGGTAGTCCATCTTTATGGATTATCGGCAGATATTGATAAGATTGTTGAGATTTGCAAGAAACATAATGTACCACTAATTGAAGATGCAGCTGAATCTTTAGGTACTTATTATAAAGGAAAGCACACTGGTACTTTTGGGGATTATGGAATTTTCTCATTTAATGGAAATAAGATTATAACTACTTCAGGTGGTGGGATGCTTGTTTCAGATAATGAAGAACGAATTGCTAAGGTGAGATTTTGGGCAACACAATCAAGAGATCAAGCAAGACATTATCAGCATAGTGAACTTGGTTTTAATTATAGAATGAGTAATGTAGTAGCAGGTATTGGTAGAGGACAGCTTAAGATTTTGAACCAGAGAATTGAGAAGAAGAAATATATCTTTGAGTTTTATAAGAGAGAGTTAGGTCAGCTAGAAGGAGTTAAGTTCATGCCAATAAATGAGTGGAATGAGCCAAACTACTGGTTATCATGTATGATACTTAGTGGTAAAGTTAATCCACTGGATATTATGGAAGCTCTCGAGAAAGAAAATATCGAATCAAGACCTATTTGGAAGCCGATGCATATGCAGCCGTTCTTTGCTAAATATGATTATATTGGTGGAGATGTATCAGAGAAGTTATTTGAGAATGGTGTATGTTTGCCTTCTGATACGAAGATGACAGATGAGGATCTTACGAGAGTTTGTGAAATTATAAAAGGGTTGTGGGAGTAGTATGCAAACCGAGGTTAAAATGAAAATTGAGCCAACCTTAAAGCAGGGTGGAATATATAGAAGGTTTTTGAAAAGACCAATGGATTTTATATTGGCTTTGATAGCAATCATAGTTTTAAGTCCTGTTCTTTTGATAGTTACTATACTTGTTAGGATTAAGTTAGGTAGTCCAATTATCTTTAAACAGAAAAGACCTGGATTGAATGAAAAAATCTTCACTATGTACAAGTTCAGAACAATGACAGATGAGCGAGATGAGAACGGAGAGTTACTTCCTGATAGTGTTAGACTGACTAAGTTTGGCAGTTTTTTAAGATCTACTAGTTTAGATGAGTTACCAGAGCTTTTTAATATTCTTAAAGGGGATATGAGTGTTGTTGGGCCAAGACCATTACTTGTTCAATATTTACCACTCTACAATGATTATCAAAAACGTAGGCATGAAGTAAGACCAGGTTTGTCGGGCTTAGCGCAGGTAAACGGTAGAAACGCTATTAGCTGGGAAGATAAGTTTAATCTTGATGTTGAGTATGTTGATAATGTTGGCTTTATTGGAGATTGGAAGATTATATTTCTGACTATAAAGAAGGTTTTTGTTAGGGAAGGTATTAGTTCAAATACATCTGCTACGATGGAGCCTTTTAGAGGGTCACCTTCAGGGAGTGTGAAATTGTGAAAAATAGATTATTGATTATTGGGGCTAGTGGACATGGAAAAGTAGTTGCTGACATTGCATTAAAAATGAATAAATGGTTAAGTATAGCTTTTCTTGACAATAACGAGTCCATAAAATCATCTATGGGATTAGAAGTAATAGGTAAGTCAGCAGATGCCTTAAAGTATATAGAAGATTATGACATATTCGTAGCAATTGGAAATAATGCAACTCGGGAAAAGATTCAGGAGAAACTTGAAGTTGCAGGAGCAAGTATTCCTGTTTTAGTTCACCCTAATGTTGTTATTGGAACAGAGGTTGAACTTAGGATTGGGACGGTGATCATGGCTGGTGTTGTAATTAATAGTTCAACAAGGATTGGTAAAGGCTGTATTATCAATACCGGATCTACAATAGATCATGATAATGTTATAGAAGATTATGTTCATATTTCACCTGGAGCTAATCTAGCTGGTAATGTAAAGGTTGGCAAAGGCTCATGGATTGGTATTGGAAGTGCAGTAAGCAATAACATAAACATCACCAATGGATGCAAAGTTGGTGCAGGTTCTGTGGTGGTTAAGGATATAACTGAATCGGGTACTTATGTTGGGGTTCCAGTGAGGAAGATAGATTAATAAAAATGTTGGTGTAACTGAGGTGGACTTAAATTGAAGAAAAAAATATGGTTGTGGAATCATTATGCGACAGATATGTATAAGAATCAAGGAGGACGTCATTATTGGTTTGCAGAGAATTTAATGAATGAAGGTTATGAAGCTATAATTTTTTGTGCTAATACATACCATAACAAAACGGAATACATTGACACAGGTGATAAGAAGTATGCTATAGACGTTATAAATAACATTCCATTTGTATTTGTAAAAACTACAATTGCACTTGGTAATGGGATTGATAGAGTTAAGAATATGAGCTTATTTTATTTAAATTTACTCTCAGTTGCAAAAGAATATGTACAAGTTAATGGTAAACCTGATATTATTCTTGCTTCAAGCGTACATCCATTAACAATGGTTGCAGGGATTCAGGTTGCGAAAAAACTTGGTGTTCCTTGTATTTGTGAAGTACGCGATTTATGGCCAGAAGCAATCTTTGCATTCAATAAGGCTAAAGAAAAAAGTTTATTGGGGAAATTACTAATAGCAGGAGAACATTGGATCTACAAAAAAGCTGATGCCCTTATATTCACTAAAGAAGGTGACACAGATTATATAAAAGAAAAGAAGTGGGATACTTTACAAGGTGGAGACATTAATCTAAAGAAAGCACATTATATAAATAACGGCGTTGATGTAGAAGCGTTTAATAAATCTATTGAGGAAAAGAAATTTGAGGATGTTGATTTAGATGCTGATAAGTTCAATGTTGTTTATGTGGGTGCAATTAGACCTGTAAACAATGTGGGTAACATTCTAGATGCAGCAGCTTTATTAAAAGATAAAAAGGATATTCAGTTCTTGATATATGGTGATGGAAATCAAAAAGAGATGCTAGACAAAAGAGTAAAAGATGAAGGACTATCTAATGTCAAAATGAAAGGCTTTATTAACAAACAATTTGTTCCTTATATTTTGAGTAAATCATCAGTAAACATTCTTAATTATTCTCAAACGCAATATAACTGGACTAGAGGCAATAGTTCGAACAAGTTGTTTGAGTATATGGCTTCAGGGAAGCCTATTATTTCAACTGTTAAAATGGGATATTCTATGATAGAAAAGTATAGATGTGGTATTGAACTTGAAAATGCTTCTAGTAGAGATTTAGCTAAAGCCATATTAACAATAAAAAATATGTCTAGAGAGAGCTACCAAGAGTTAGGAAAAAATGCTAAAAATGGAGCTAAAGATTTTGATTTTAAAGTTTTAACAAAGAAACTTATAAAAGTAATAGAAGATGTAAAATAGCAGAGGTGTTGTTATGATTAAATCACTTATAAATGAATATGGATTGCTGTGGGTAATTAATCGCTCACTATATTCAGCGAAGCTGAAAATGATGAGAACAATACCATCTACAGAAAAATTGTTTGAAAGAAATGTAAGTATAAAAAGAATAGATATTTTCGATATTGATGCAAAAAGAATTGAAAAATTTCTTTCAAATTTATCGGACGAAAAAAAGGAAGAAGTAATTACAATTGCAGATAGAGCGATTGAAGGTAAAATAAGAGCATTTTCTTCTATAGAGCTTGATTATGGTAACTCTATAAATTGGCACTATAATCCAATAACAAAAACTGAAGTAGATAAGAATAGAAAATGGTACAAGATACTCGATTTTGACCCTGATAGGGGCGATATAAAAGCAATATGGGAAGCTTCAAGATTTACGCACTTTTTCTATTTTGCAAGAGCATATCTTATAACTAAAGATGATAAGTATTACACAGCTTTTTCAGAGCAACTTAGAAACTGGATTGAGGATAACCAATACTCATATGGACCTAATTATAAATGTGGACAAGAAGCAACGCTTAGGATGATAAATGCATTAATTGTATATTCAGTTTTTAGGTCATGTGGAATAGAAAATGTGGAAGATGAAGCTAACCTTAAAAAATTAGTAGAAGGAAGCTATAAGAAAGTTTTATCTAACTTCTTCTATGCGCATAAATGCATAAAAAACAATCACACACTTTCAGAGATTACAGGCTTAATAATTGGTGCATGGTGTAGTAAAGATAACATTAAGTTAGATAAGGCATATCGATTGCTGGATAAAGAAATTAAAAATCAGTTTTTAGCTGATGGGGGCTATATACAATACTCTTTTAACTATCATAGGTTTGCTCTTCAAATAATGGAGTTTGTACTAAAGATAAGTAACAAAACCAAAAGGTCGTTATCTGATACTAGTAAAGAATTAATAAAGAAGAGCGCTCTGTTAATGTATCAAATGCAAGAAGATAATGGAGATGTACCAAACTATGGTTCTAATGATGGGGCTTTGATTTTTCCCGTTACATCTTGTGGATATAGAGACTTTAGACCAGTTCTAAATACAATTTATTTTTTATTGGATGATAAAAGATTGTATGAAGTTGGAGAGTATGATGAAGAACTGTTATGGTTTGTTGAGGAACAATTTGATAAAAGCGAATATGCCAATATAAAAAAAGAGTCAAGTGGATATAAAGAATCTGGATTTTATTCACTAAGACATAAAGATGGATTTTTAATGACAGTTCTTCAGAATTTTAAGACAAGACCTGCTCAAATGGATCAGTTACATATTGATTTATGGCATAAAGGGAAAAACATTTTATGTGATAGTGGCACATATTCATATGCAACTGATATTGGAAAGGAAATGGCTTTAACTGCAGCACATAATACAGTAAAAGTTGATGATAAAGAGCAAATGAAAAAGCGCGGTCCATTTTTAATTTATGATTGGTCTAAAGCAAAGGATGTAGAATTTACTAAAGAGAGATTTAAAGGAACAATGATATCAAAAAATGGTTACTCTCATACAAGAAGTATCAAAAAAATAGAGGGTGGATACTTAATAGAAGATATAGTAAATGGAGATGGAAATCAATGCAAATTAAGTTTTCACACACCCTGTGAAGTTAAAATGATAGATAGAGGTTTTGAATTATTAGATGATGGTATTGTAATTGCTAGAATAATAAATATAGGAAATTTTGATGTAAAGAGAGCATTTAGGAGTTTATATTATTTAAAGAATGAAGAGATTAATCTAGTTTCTATATACAAAAAAATGGAAAAACAAAAATGTCATATTAGATTTGAAATACAACTTTTTTAATGAATTAGAAGTTAAAGGAAGGTAATAAAGATGATTAATGTAATTGGACTTGGCTACATAGGACTTCCAACAGCACTCATGTTTGCAAAAAGTGGTGTAGAGGTTATTGGAACTGACATTAGTAAAACGTTAGTAGATTCGTTATCTCAAGGCAAACTTTCTTTTGAAGAAAAAGGATTAGAAGAACTGTTCAAAAAAGCTTTATCTAATGGAATTAAGTTTACTACTGAATATCAAAAAACAGATACTTATATTATTGCTGTTCCAACACCATATTTAAATTCCAGTAAAAAACTTGACCCAAAGTATGTAATATCAGCTGTGAATACAGTTTTAGATGTTTGTGATAAAGGTGCAATTATAATCATTGAATCCACTATATCCCCTGGGTCAATTGATAGATATGTTCGTCCAGAAATTAAAAAAAGAGGGTTTGTGATTGGAGAAGATGTTCATCTTGTTCACGCTCCTGAAAGAATTATTCCGGGTAATATGATTTATGAACTAGAACATAATTCTAGAACAGTTGGAGCTGATGATTCTAGAATCGGCGAAAAAGTAAAAGAACTATATTCTAGTTTCTGTAAGGCTGAGATCGTAGTAACTGATATTAGATCTGCAGAAATGTCTAAGGTTGTTGAGAATACGTATAGAGATGTCAACATAGCATTTGCAAATGAACTTGCTAAAATTTGTCGTGCTGATAATATGGATGTATATGAAATTATTCGGATTGCGAATAAACATCCAAGAGTTAATATTTTACAACCAGGTCCTGGAGTAGGTGGTCACTGTATTTCGGTAGATCCATGGTTTTTAGTTGGAGATTATCCAGACCTAACGAATTTAATTTTGACAGCAAGAAAAACAAATGATTCTATGCCTACTCATGTACTTGGCAGGATTAGAGATATCATGAGAGAGCATAATATTACTGATATATCGAAAATTGGTTTATACGGATTAGCGTATAAAGAAAATGTTGATGATACAAGAGAGAGCCCGACATTACAACTCTTAGAAAGAATGGATGAACACTTAGCATTCGGAGTAAAAGTATATGATCCATTTGTTAAGACAAGGATTGTGGATCATCAATTTATGAATTTTGAGGACTTTTTAAATGAGATAGAAATACTTGTTATCATGGTGGGGCATGATCATATTAAAAATAATATGGAGCTTATAAGAGATAAACATGTACTTGATACTAAAAATGTTTGCACTTTTGATGAAGCATATAAGTTGTAAAATGAGTTAAAGCAGATATTTCAAATAAAAAAATATACTGAAGTGAGGGTATAGTATGAAACAATTATTTTTAATGGTTAATGATGGAATAGTTAAATTGATAGATAAACCAGTACCAAAAGTTAAAGAAAATTATGTACTGGTAGAAACATTATATTCAGTTGTAAGTGCAGGGACTGAGAGAAGTCTTACTTCTTTTGGCAGTAAAAATTTAGTTCAAAAAGCAATGGAAAGGCCTGACCAAGTAAAAAAAGTTTTAGAGAAAATGGCTACTGATGGAATCTTAACAACAGTTGAGTCAGTTTTCACTAGGTTAAAAGAACCAATGCCCATGGGATATTCAGGAGTTGGCAAAGTAGTTGCGTGTGGACGTGGGGTTACAGAAGTTGAAGTAGGCGATTTAGTAGCTATGGCAGGACAGGCTTATCATAGTGAAGTAAATAGAGTTAATAAAAACTTAATTGTTAAGATTCCTAATGAACTTACAGACTATCGTCAAGGTGCATTATGTGCATTAGGTGGAATAGCTTTACAGGGAATTCATCAAGCAAAAGTTGAGCCAGGTGAAACTGTAGCTGTCATTGGATTAGGATTATTGGGACATATAACTGCACGTATTTTAAATGCTTATGGTTGTGATGTTATAGGCTATGACATCAAAGATAAATCCTTAGATGGGACAAAATTAAAATTATTTATTTTATCAAATGATGAAAATGCTGAAGATATAACGAAATCTTTAACAAAAGGAAGAGGGGTAGATAAAGTAATTATAACAGCTGCTACAAATAGCAATGATCCTATGGATTTAGCTGCTGCAATTGCACGTGATCGTGGAATTATTTGTATGATTGGTGTTACTCAGATGAGTATTGATAGACGTCCATATTATGAAAAAGAATTAACTTTTACAATTGCTAGATCCTATGGCCCAGGAAGATATGATTCAAACTATGAAGAAAGAGGAATTGATTATCCAATTGGGCATGTTCGATTTACTGAAGGACGTAATCTTGAGGAATTTATTCGTTTAATTGCACAAAATCGGGTAGATTTTTCTGATTTAATTACTCATGAAATTGACTTTGAAAAAGCTGATATAGCATATGAGATGATTACTACAAATAAGAATAATGAGAATTATATTGGAATATTACTTAAATATTCTCAGAATAAAAGTAAATGGCTGAATAAGGTGATAAATAATCAAGGAAAATCTAAATTTCAAAAAGATAAAATTTCAATTGGATTAATTGGAGCGGGTAATTTTGCAAAGAATACTCTTTTACCTATCATGAAGGATACAGGATTATATCATTTTAAAGGATTAGCTACTACTGGTGGAGTTGGAACGGCGCAAGCACAAGATGTTTTTGATTTTGATTATACAACAAATAATTATAAAGAATTACTGAATGATCCTGGTATTGACCTTATTGTTATTTCAACACAACATAACACACATGCAAAATTTATTATTGAAGCATTAGAAGCAGGAAAACATGTTTACTGTGAAAAACCTATGTGTTTAACGCTAGATGAACTTGAAAAAATTGAATCTACTTATAAAGTAGCTAAAGGTGAATTGTTTATAGGTTTAAATAGGAGACATGCTCCTCTTATAAAGAAAATTAAGAAAGAATTAGCTACTGATAAAATTCCTGCTGTATATGACTACATTGCTAATGCAGGATATATACCAGAAGATCATTGGACACAAGATGAAAAAATTGGTGGAGGAAGAATTGTTGGTGAAGCGATTCATTTTATTGATGTTATACAATATTTAGATGGAAGTAATCTTGAATCTATAAATATTACGTTTGCACAAAATGATGCTTTTCCAAAGAAAGATAATGCCATTATTACATTAAAATTCTCGTCAGGAGCTATTGGTAATATTATTTATACATCAATGGGCTCAAAAAAATATGCTAAAGAACAACTAAGGGTGTTTTCTAATGGTCAAGTTTATGAAATGAATAATTATATAAGAATGAATAAATATGGAAGTATGAAAAATACGAAGATAAAGCTTAGACAAGACAAAGGGATTAGGGATGAATATAATTATATTTATAATGTATTAAAGGCTAAAATTTCCAATACTTCTATTGACGATGCTTTTGCAAGTCATAGATTTTTGATCAGTAGTATCAAATAGAATAACTAAACTACAGGGGAGACTATTATCTACAAAACATTCAAAAATACACGTGTTGAGGAGTTATCAAAAAATATGATGAAAAAAGTTGTTATTGCTGGAGCCTTGCCTCCTCCTATTGGAGGAGTTACCATACATACAAAAAGGTTAATATCATTACTAGATGAGATTGAAGTAGATAATACATTTATTAATCTTAGACCTCGAAAAAATAGTGGTAGATTTAGCTTTAAATTATACATTAGGAATTTTTTGTATTGTGTAAAATTATCTCGGAAGAATATTTTGCACTATCAGTTAAATAATTGGATAGAAGTTGCAATTTTATCGTTATTAAGTAAGTTGGTGGATGGATGTGTCCTTTCTACAATTCATAGTTTTAGACCAGAAGAATTTTCACTAATACAAAGACTTTTTTTTAATATTGGGAAAAAATTTATTGATGTATTTGTAGCCCCTTCTGAAATGATAAGGGTAAAATTGATTCAATATAAAGTAATTGATTCTAAAATTATTGTTCTCAACACATATTTACCTCCATCAGAAATAGAATTAAATGAAAAGGTACCTGATGAATTGATGAAATTTATCAATAATTCAAAAAAGATTGTAGTAGCTAATGCGTATAAATTATATCTTGATCATAGTAATACTGATATATATGGACTAGATATGTGCATTGAAGCTTGTGCAAGAATTCCAGATATAAGTTTTATTTTTTGTGTTCCTATAATTGAGGATAAAGTTTATTTTGAGAAGTGCCTTGAAATGATAAAAACATATAACATTGAGAATAGATTTTTAATATATAACAAGAATATTTCTTTAGTTTCATTGTTCAAATACGCTGATGTCTTTGTTAGACCTACATCAACAGATAGCTTTGGGATATCGGTAGCTGAGGCAATATCATGTGGTGTACCGTCTATTGCATCAGATGTATGTGAAAGGGCAGAAGGTACGATATTATTTAAGGCGAGAAATATTGATGAATTTTTAGAAAAAATTAAAAGTCAAAAGGATTATAGTAACAAGAATAATAACAATTATGAAAAAGAAAAATATATTTCCAAATATATTGATTTATATAATACCATTGCCAAATAACTTTAAGATTTTAGAATGAAAAAAATTTTAAAAAAGTATAGCTATTCATATGTATTGATACAGTTATCTGATGAGATAAATTACTTAGAAATTTTTTCGTAATAATAAACAAGTTAGGCTTATAGATGCACTAAAATCTTATAAGAAATTGTATCAAAATTAATAAGTAAAATATTTGATAAACTACAAATATTAATTGGAGGAGGGGCAAGTGTCTAAATCTTCGAGATATTCATCGATATTTATATCACTAGTATTATATATTTCTCCACTACTAGGATGGACCTTTAATAAGAGTACTAATATTTATGTAAGATTTGCTCTTTATTTGTTATTATTGGGCATATTTGCAATAAATTTATTAAACAAAAATACAAAGTATAAACTTAATAACCAAATTTTAATTCCATTCTATTTATACTTATTGTGGACTGTTCTTAGAATTAATCGACTAGATGTAGGTCTTGAGCAATTTGTGATGCTAGTAGGATTATTTACGCTTATAATAATTTTAGGTTCAGTTAAGTGGGATAAGAAGGATATTGACTTAATCATATCATCTGGTATGAAAATACTAATATTATTGGTTATATGTGGATTCCTTAGTGGATTTGGTTTAGGAAAACCCATGACTGGTTTTTTTTTAAACGCAAATTTATATGGCGGTATATTGCTTTCGTATATGTTTTTTCCAATATACAAATTTGAAATGGAAAAGAATAATTTAAAGAAGAGAGTATATTTTTTACTAATATCTATAGCTGCAGCTGCAATTGTACTTTCTTTCTCAAGAGCAAGTTGGGTTGGTTTGATTATTGGCTTAAATATATATATATATATGTGTTTCTTGGAAAAAAGAAATAAGATGATTAAGCTAATAATCGGATTCATGATTTTATTAATATTAACTATATTATTACTACCATATTTTAGCTATTTAAATAATATTAATCTTCAAAGATTTTCTGCAGTTTATCTTGGAAAAAGGTTAGAGACTGGTAGAATAGATATCTGGTTTAAGCTCGTTAATTCATTGAAGGAGAATTACTGGTTTGGTTATGGAACTGGGGTTGAACCAAGTTTGATAGATGGAAAAGGCTTAAGTGCTCATAATCTTTATATTCAAGTTTTATTTCAACAGGGAGTAATAGGATTATTTCTATTAATATTTCTATTTTTTAGTATAATACGGATATTATTCAAATTAAGAAGTGATAAGTTTTGTAAAGTAACGTTTGTTATATTTTCTGGATTACTAATGAGGGATTTTTTTGAAGTTTCAATTATTCAGAATAATATTATTATATCTGTTTTTATATGGAGTTTAATAGGGATATCGAATAATGAACATCGAGTCAATTTAGAGAATAAAGTTTGTTGAGAAAGGAAGATAAAATAAATGTTTTTATACTTGAAAAAGTGTGTGTATAAAAGTATTACTAATATGAGGAAAGTCATAAATAGAGTACATATGCATTTAGAACTTAGCATGTTTAAAAGTTGTGGTACAAAGGTGATTATTGCTAGTGGGGGAAGTTTTTCATATGATAATATTATTATTGGCAATAAGGTATATATTGGACCTAATGCAATATTTAGAAGCACACATAGTAATATTATAATTATGGATAATGTGATGTTTGGACCTAATGTTGTGATACTTGGTGGAGATCATAGGACAGATATAATTGGTGAATTTATGATAGATGTAAAGGAAAAAAATGAAAATACAGACAAAGATGTAATAATTGAAAATGATGTTTGGATAGGAGCAAATGTGACAATATTAAAAGGAGTCAGAATTGGAGAAGGATCAATCATCGGAGCAGCTAGTGTAGTAACAAAAGATGTTCCACCATTTTCAGTTTATACTGGTGTTCCAAGTAAGAAAGTTAGACAAAGATGGGAATTTGACCAAATTAAATTGCATAAAGAAATTATTGCAAAAAAGAAACTAAATAATAATATATAAATAAATAAGATTTCTATTCAAACATAAAAATTTATTGACATTTTTCAAAATTAGGAAGAGAGCACTTGTTTTATCTGTCAATTAACTTTCGATTTATAGCACATTTAGTAAACAGAATGAAATTTAATTGACTGAAAGGAAATTGTATATGAAAAGCATAATTAGAATATTAATATTAATTATTGGTAGAGGAATAAATATTATAATCAGAATTTTTCAGGCTATTATTACTAAGTTTAATTCTTATTCTGTTAAGCAGAAAAATATTAAAAATCCATCAATTATAAATCACAAAACTTTAGTAATATATGGAAAGAATATTTTTATAGGAGAGAATTCTTATATAAATGGTGGGATTATTAAAGCCAGTGAAAAAGGAAAAATCGTTATTGGAGATAATTGCCTAATTTCCTATAATGTACATATAAGAACAGATGGCCATAATTATAAAAATAGATTTACTTTGATTAAAGATCAAGGGCATATAGAGAAAGATATTATAATAGGGAATGATGTATGGATAGGAGCAGGAGCCCAAATTATGTCAGGAGTAAATATTGGCGATGGTGCTGTTGTTGCAGCAGGAAGTGTCGTTACTAAAGATGTACCAAACTATGCTGTTGTAGCAGGAGTACCAGCACGTATTATAAAGTATAGAGAATAATAAATTTGAGAGTTCGAAATAGGGATACGGATGGTGATAAGTTGAAAAAAAAAGCATTATTATTGATGATTATTACTTTATTATCTAAAACGTTGGGGTTCGTTAGAGAGATAATATTATCTTATTTTTATGGAGCGTCAAATGTAAGTGATGCTTATTTTATTTCATTGACTATACCGGTAGTAATATTTTCTTTTATTGGTGTTGGGATTACAACGGGTTATATCCCTATGTATAGTAAAATAGAAATAGAAGAAGGTACTCATGAAAGTTATAGGTTTACTAGTAACTTAATTTCTATTTTGATTATTATTAGCACGTTAGTTATACTAGTTGTTCAATTGTTTACAGAATCGATAGTGAGAATATTTGCTTCTGGATTTGAAGGAGATACTCTGTTGTTAGCTACTAACTTTACCAGAATAACTGTTTTTGGTATTTATTTTACTGGAATTATTACGATTTTAAATGGTTTTTTACAGATAAAAGATAAATTTGTTATACCTGCTATCCTAGGATTCATTTATAATATATGTATTATTGCATCAATTTATTTCAGTTATAAAACTGACATGATTATATTATCAATAGGGAGTGTAATCGCTTTATTAGTTCAGTTCATTTTTCTATTATATTTTGTTTTAAAAGAGAAAATGACTTTACGGTTTATTGCAAGCTTTAAAAATAAGCATATAAAGAGTTTAGGGAAGATAGCTTTGCCGTTGATTTTTGGTATATCAATTAGTCAGATAAATGTTTTAGTAGATAAAACTCTTGCTTCACGAATTGCAATTGGAGGAATATCAGCATTAAATTATGCAGATAGATTGAACTCTTTCATATTGAGTACCGTTGTAATGTCAATATCAGTTGCAATTTATCCAATGATGTCAAAAACAGTAGCTGATAAAAAAAATGATGATTTTAAGAAAATTATCTCTGAATCAATTATTACTATTAGTATATTGCTTGTACCGTCGACAGTTGGGGCAATCTTTTTTGCAGTTCCTTTGGTTAGGTTGCTGTTTGCAAGAGGTGCTTTTGATTCTAAAGCAATAACTTTAACGTCATCAGCATTATTGTTTTATTCTTTAGGTATGCTAGGAATAGGTTTGAGGGAAGTATTATCTAGAGCATTTTATTCAATGCAGGAAACAAAAACACCAGTAAAAAATGCAGCGGTTGGAATGATACTAAATATTATACTAAATATTATACTTTCTAGATATATTGGAATAGGCGGATTAGCGCTAGCAACTTCTATTTCAGCAACGTTTACAACAGTAATGCTATTCATTAGTCTTCGTAAAAAAATAGGTCCATTTGGAATGAAGCAAATATCCATTTCATTTCTAAAAATCTTATTAGCTTCCTCTTTAATGGGATTGTTTGCTAAATTAAGCTTTAACTATCTTACAACTAATTTTAGTCAAAATATATCAATCCTTATCGCCATCGGAGTTGGAGTAGTATCATACTTTGTGATTATCTACTTTATGAAGATCGAGGATGTTGACGTGATTGTTGGAGCAATTAAGAAAAAGTTTGGTAGAGGAACTGCTTAATCAGGTACTGAAATATCGCTTCCTGCTACGATGAACCTAGTAAAGCTGAAATAGAGCTTGATTGAAAGGTAAAGATTTGAATTAAAGAAATATGTTGGGATGATTGGAGGTTTGGGAAAAATCATAAGATTAGATTATATATGAAAGAAGTCTCACATACTTATAAAAGTACGTAAAGCCATAATACTAGCAGCAGGTCTTGGTACTAGATTTTTACCTGCTACTAAAGCACAACCCAAAGAAATGCTACCTATAGTAGACAAGCCTACGCTTCAATATATTATTGAAGAAGCTGTAAAATCAGGTGTAGAAGAGATACTAATCATAAATGGTCGAAATAAGAAAAGTATAGAGGACCATTTTGGTGCGACACGTCTCCTATAAGTGCGTAGGCACGAAAGGGAGGGATTTACAACTTGTAAATCGCAACTGATTCATCGAGAGTAGGAACGAAGCCGTCATGTTGAGTTGAAACTACTCCTCTAATACTACTGCATGCATAAATAAGTAGTAGATTATTTATGTATGAAGCCAGGTGAAGTCGGCTGAATCATACCTAAGTTCTTGAAAAATAATATGGTATGAGATAGGCCGGAAGGCTGAAAAGATACCTATGGTGAGAATGACCACAAAGGTCTGACGAGGGGGTGAATGTACGGGTCTAGAGATCTACAGGATACGAAAGGTTCTGCTTGCTATTTGCAAGGTAAACCACCGAAAAGGAAGATTCGAAGTTATGAAATTCGGGATTGATGTTGGAAATAAATTAGGATTTTTAGAAGCTACGGTAGAGTTTGCTTTGCGGTGAGAAGTGAGTTTTTAAAGTATCTTTTAAAGGTGATTGAAAAAGAAACAAAGAATATTGCTTTAGATGAAGTTGCAATAACAAAAAGGTAAGTAAACAGAAAATACTAGATCAACTATGCTATATTGACATTATGTTTATAAAATTCTATAGTATACTTATAGAATATAAAATTTTGGAGTTGACAATATGCGTAAAAAAATTTATAGTACCTTACTTATACTTGCAGATATTATAGCAATAAATTTAGCGTTTATATTAGCCTTTGTATTGAGATTTGATGGCAACTTTATACACGGAGTACAATCTGCTAAGTATTTTGATGTATTCATTCAGAATGTACTAACTTTAACGGGAATTAAACTCATTATATTTTATATTTTTGGTATGTATAATAGCTTATGGAAATATGCAAGTATAGAAGAACTTGTTCAAATTATTACCACATCTTTTGTAGCAACTGCTGCTACACTTAGCTATACATTTATAATCCAACAACATTTACCCCGTAGTATTTATATTTTAACCTTTATATTAGATATTATTCTAATAGGTGGTATTAGATTTAGTTATAGAGCTGCAAGAAGAATACGAAATAATGGGATGGGTAGTAAGAAAGGCTTAAAAAGAGTCATGATTGTCGGGGCTGGTCAAGCGGGAGCAATGGTGATACAGGAACTAAAAAATCACGAAGAACTAAATAGTATACCTATTGCTGTAATAGATGATGACGATGCAAAGCTAGGTAGAAAAATAAATGGGGTACCTGTTTTAGGAGATCGATATCATATTAAAAAAGTTGCAGAAAGAAAAAAAATAGATGAAATTATTATTGCAATACCATCATCTTCAAAGAAAGAGATAAGAGCAATATTAGAAGAATGCAGTAGAACAAAATGCAAACTTAAGATTGTTCCTGGAATGTATGAATTGATTGATGGAAATGTAAGCATTAAGCAAATAAGAGATGTAGCTATAGAAGATTTGTTAGGAAGAGAGCCTGTAAAGGTTGATTTAGAGGAAATGAGTGTATATTTACAAAATAAAACGGTTTTGGTGACTGGTGGAGGAGGCTCTATTGGTTCAGAGTTGTGTAGGCAAATTGCGACTTTCAACCCTAAAAAACTTTTGATTTTAGACATATATGAAAATAATGCTTATGATATTCAAAATGAGCTTATCAGAAATCATCCTGAATTAAACTTAGAAGTGTTGATTGCATCTGTAAGAGATCGAAAAAGAATGGAAGAGATATTTTCAAAATATAAGCCGAATGTAGTATTTCATGCAGCGGCTCATAAACATGTACCATTGATGGAA
Source organism: Crassaminicella thermophila (assembly GCF_008152325.1). Classification (GTDB taxonomy): domain Bacteria; phylum Bacillota; class Clostridia; order Peptostreptococcales; family Thermotaleaceae; genus Crassaminicella_A; species Crassaminicella_A thermophila. The sequence continues at coordinate 2,649,086 of NZ_CP042243.1, read as the reverse complement.
GCAAATCCACAGGAAGCTATAAAAAATAATGTATTTGGAACACTAAATGTAGCAGAATGTGCAGATACATATAAAGTAGAAAAGTTTGTACTGATATCTACTGATAAAGCAGTAAATCCTACAAATATAATGGGAGCAACGAAGCGGGTTGCAGAAATGATTGTGCAGTGTATGAGTAGAAAAAGTAAAACAGAATTTGTTGCTGTTCGGTTTGGAAATGTACTTGGAAGTAATGGGAGTGTGATTCCATTATTCAAAAGACAAATTGAAAAAGGTGGTCCAGTTACTGTTACGCATGCTGAAGTTACTCGATATTTTATGACTATACCAGAAGCAGTGCAGCTAGTAATACAAGCTGGTGCAATGGCAAAAGGTGGAGAAATATTTGTTTTAGATATGGGTGAACCAGTAAAAATTATAGATCTAGCAGAAAATTTAATTAGATTATCAGGGTTTGAACCTTATGTAGATATAGATATTGAAATTACAGGATTAAGGCCAGGAGAAAAACTATATGAGGAATTGTTAATGGATGAAGAAGGTTTACAGGAAACAAGGCATAATAAGATATTTATTGGACAACCCATATTTATGGATTATAAACTATTAACAGCAGAACTTACTAGGTTAAAAGAAATTCTTATGAGTGATCATGAAGATGTAAAAGATTATATTGAGCATATGGTACCTACATATACGAGAATAAGTTAAAAAGAATAAAATTTTACGGCTTCAATTTAAGATTGAGGCTGTTTTTTTATAAAAAACTTTACTTTGTTGTTCATGCAATGAACTGATGGTATAATAAGTTTAAAATAAAAATGATTAAAGAGGGGTTATAGAGATGAGTTATAAGGATCAGTATAATTATTGGTTAAGTAATCCATACTTTGATGAGGCAACAAAGGCTGAACTAAAGAATATAGAAAATGATGAGAAGGAAATAGAGGAACGTTTTTATAAAGATCTTGAGTTTGGTACAGGAGGACTTCGTGGAGTTATTGGAGCTGGTACAAATCGAATGAATGAATATGTTGTTAGAAAAGCTACACAAGGATTTGCCAATTATTTATTAAAAACAGTAGAGGCTGTAAAAAATAAAGGGGTTGTGATTGCATATGATTGTCGTCACAAATCAGATGTGTTTGCAGAAACGGCAGCTTTAGTACTTGCTGCAAATGGTATAAAAGCATATTTGTTTGAATCTTTAAGAACAACGCCAGAATTATCTTTTTCTGTAAGGGAGCTTGGTTGTGCAGGAGGGATTGTTATTACTGCTAGTCATAATCCTCCAGAATATAATGGTTATAAGGTTTATGGAGAAGATGGAGGACAGATTGTACCAGATACAGCAGAGAAGATTATAAGAGAGATACAAGATATTAAAGATTATGCAGATGTTAAGTACATAAATAAAGAAGATGCTTTAGATAAAGGTTTGTTAGAAATCATTGGAGAGGAAGTAGATAAAAAGTACATAGATAAGGTAAAAAGCTTAGTTTTAAGAAAAGAAGTTATAGAGCGTATGAAGGATATGAAAATAATATATACACCTCTTCATGGGACAGGAAATATGCCTGTAAGGAGGGTACTTAATGAAATTGGCTTTGAAAATGTTATTGTAGTAAATGAGCAAGAAATTCCTGATCCGAATTTCTCCACAGTAAAATCTCCTAATCCTGAAGAGCATGAAGCTTTTACGTTGGCAATGGAGTTAGCTAAAAAGCATGGGGCAGATGTGATAATTGGAACAGATCCTGATTGTGATAGAGTTGGGGTTGTTGTTAAAAATAATGAAGGAAAATATCAGGTACTAACAGGAAATCAAACAGGTGCATTGCTTATTGATTATCTATTATCTAGCATGAAGGAAAGAAATAGTATTCCTGAAAATGGTGTGATTATTAAGACTATTGTTACAAGCAAAATGGGAGAAAAAATAGCAAAATCTTTTGGAGTAGAAACCTTGGATACATTAACAGGTTTTAAATTCATTGGAGAAAAGATGAAGGAGTTTGAAGAAAATAAGGAGAAAACATTCTTATTTGGCTATGAAGAAAGCTATGGGTATTTAGCGGGTACCTTTGTAAGGGATAAGGATGCTGTTATTGCATCAATGCTTATTTGTGAAATGGCGGCATATTATAAGTCTGAGGGTATGACTTTGTATGATGCCTTAATGAAACTTTACGAAAAATATGGATATTACCAAGAAGATTTGGTATCTATTACGTTAAAAGGAAAAGAAGGACTTGAAAAGATTCAAAGGATATTAGCTTATCTAAGGGATAATACACCAAAGTCTATTGCAGGAAAAGAGATTAAAGTTTTTAGAGATTATGATATTAGCAAAGGGATAAATCTATCAACAGGAGAGGAAGAGATTTTGACTCTTCCAAAGTCTAATGTATTACACTTTACATTTACAGATGATAGTTGGTTCTGTGTAAGACCATCAGGAACAGAGCCAAAGGTTAAAATTTATTTTTCTGTTATGGGAGAGAGCTTAGAAGATGCTAAAGAGCAATTAATTAATGTAAAAAATGGTGTAATGGAAATCATCAACACTTTTTCATTATAATTTGATATAATATAAATAACGAGTATGAGAAAGGTTGAGATAGATGGAAAAAATATTAGAGCAGATTTTAGGGGAGTTAAAAGAATTAAAAGAGAATCAGGTAAAAATGCAAGTAGATATAGCAGAAATGAAATCAGATATAACAGAAATGAAATCAGATATAACAGAAATACAAGCAGATATAATAGAAATGAAATCAGATATAACAGAAATGCAAGCAGATATAATAGAAATGAAATCAGATATAAAAAAATTAGATGATCGAATTACAAAAGAAAATGAATTGACTCGTTCTGAATTAAAAGAAGAAATACAGCAAGTTTATAAAGAACTTAGAGAAATCCATACGGATGTAAATACTGTAGAAATGGTTACTTCTAAGAATTGGAATGATATTGCAAGATTAAAATCCATAAAATAAAAAATCTAGTATGATTGCTACAGGATGATAGTACTATAATGTACTATTTTATCCTGTATTTTTTATATGCATTTATATATTAAATATTTGTGGTAAAATAGATGAAGAATAAACATAAAAGAAGAAATATCCATAAAAGGAGATAAATATGAGCAAAAGTAAATTTAGGGTCATTAAAGGAAATAAATTTGAATGGGTGAATAGTAAATATCACTTTTTAGAAGCCTATGTAACAAATACTAGGCTCATGGGGGTTATAGGCTTATATATTTTATGGAAAACAGAAGATGGAGATACTTTTCATCAGTTTTTCCATTTAGATGCAGAAGAATATGGGTTTGATGATTATATGAGTATATATGGAGAAAATATGCAGGAGGTTGAAAGGATTATTGCCAGAATGATGGGCGGTTTAGGAGGAGATTTTGTTTCTATAAATGAAAAAGAGGCAAAATATCTTGTGCAAAGCTTTGTTTACAAGAATAAAAAATGGAATAAAGTATTGCCTGAGCCTAAGTATGAATATGATTTTATTCTAAAAGAGGAGATTTATTTATCAGAAGAAGAGAAGCTAAGATTGTGGGAAAAAATTTGTGAGGATATAAAATCATATATGCATTTGATTAATTATTTTGTTATGAGAGCGGTAGGAAATGATGAGGAAGCTTTGGCTTATTTATCTAAAGGTCATATAGATTATAAACCTGTAGTGAAACCTTCTGTATTACTAAAAAATGTTATTGAAGAAGATAAAGATTCTTATATTACAGAATCTCTTGTAGATGTAGGAAATCACTATAAAATGTTTGTATCGGAAATAAAGGTGGCAAACACGGAAAAAGGACTAAAGGTAGAAAAGGCAGAAATAAAATCTATTATGAAGATTACCAGTACAGAAGCAGCTTTTGGGTTAACTCGAAAAGAACATTTGCTTGTTTATTATGTAAAAGATACGGGACAAGTGATTAAGCTATTAGAACAAGAAAAGCCTCATGCAATGAAGCATAGTCATAATTTTGGATTTTTGTATACAGAGTTTAACCCTACAAATGACCATGTAAACAGTCAGGTATATTATTTAAACAATGATATTTATGGAGTATACTATATTACAACATCAGATCAATTAGTGGTGGCAGCTTATTCTCAAGACAAAATAGACGAGATAGAACGTTATTTTAGAGAAAGTATATTTAAAGAACTGCTAGAATTAGAAGAATGTATGGATTTGGATAATTCTCTTTTGTATGAGTTTGTAAACAGTGAATATGATAATATATTTGAATTTTTAGGTGAAGAATAGGTTGACAGCTTATCGAATGATATGGTAACATGATAAAAATGAATATGAGCCTTTAATTTGGTCCAGAGAGGCCGGAAAGGACGGGATATGGTGATGTAGTTTAGACATCTACATTTGTCATGGGATTTTTGTACCCTTCTGCCTCTAGCAGAAGGGTTTTTTAAATTTAAAGGAGGAAAAAATATGTTTATAGATGAATTAGTAAAAGCAATAAAAGAAAAAAGAAGTAATGTGGTTGTTGGATTAGATCCAAGAATTGAATCTATTCCAGAAGTAGTGAAAGGCAGATATTTTAATCAGTACGGAAAAACTCTAAAGGCTGTAGCAGAAGCTATATTAGAATTTAACAAAGAAATTATAGACAATGTTTGTGATGTTGTAGCAGCAGTAAAACCGCAGATTGCTTTTTATGAGCAATATGGACTTGAGGGGTTAGATGCATATATAAAAACTTGCAAATATGCTAAAGAAAAAGGATTATTGATTATTGGAGATATAAAGAGAGGCGATATTGGAACTACTTCAAAGGCTTATGCAAATGCCCATTTAGGAAATGTAGATATAGAAGGAGTAGAGCATGAAACTTTTGCTGTAGATTCAATTACTGTAAATCCTTACTTAGGAGGAGATACTTTAGAAGAGTTTATAGAAGATATAAATGAATTTGGTAAGGGTATGTTTGTACTTGTAAAAACATCTAATCCAGGTTCAGGACAGCTTCAAGATTTAGTTGTAGAAGGAAAAAGGATATATGAGGTTGTTGCAGAAATGGTCGATAACTTGAGTCAGAAGACCTTAGGAACATGTGGATATTCTTCTGTTGGTGCAGTGGTTGCAGCAACTTATCCAGAACAGGCAAAAACATTAAGAAAATCAATGCCTAAATCATATTTCCTTGTACCAGGATATGGAGCTCAGGGAGCTAGTGCAGATGATATTGTAGATTGTTTTAATGAAGATGGATTAGGAGCAGTTATAAATTCATCTAGAGGAATTATATTTGCTTATAAAAAGAGTGAAAAAGGATATACTCAAGAAAAGTACGGAGAAGCTGCAAGAAAAGAAGCACTAGATATGAGAGATGCTATTAATAAGGCATTAGAATCAAACGGAAAATGCTACTGGTAAGGAGGAATAAATTTGAAAGATCGAATGTTTTGTAAGGTGTTAAGCAATGTAGAGATTGCAAAGGATATTCATAAATTAGAGATAGAAAGAATTGATGGATTTGGAGAGATTAAGCCTGGTCAATTTTTACACATAAAATGTGGAGGAGAGGGGTTGCTATTAAGAAGACCTATTAGTATTAGTTATATAGAAAAAGATCGAATTGGATTGATTATTAGAAGGGCAGGAAAAGGGACGAAACTTTTATGTGATAAAAAGGTTGGTGAAACTTTAGATGTGTTAGGGCCTCTTGGAAATGGATTTAGTATAGATGATGAAGTAGAGAAGGTTATTGTTATTGGAGGAGGTATTGGTACGGCACCACTTCTTGAACTTGTAAAAAGCTTAAAAGGAAAAGATATAGCGGTGTTATTAGGATATAGAGATGAGCCTTATTTGGTAGATGACTTTGAGCAATGGGTAAAAGGGGTGAAAGTTGCTACAGAGGATGGCAGCTTTGGTTATAAAGGATATGTTACGGATTTATTAGAGGAAGAGATTAAAAATAATAGAGTGGATATTATCTATGCTTGCGGCCCAGAGATTATGCTAAAGAAAGTACAAGATATATGCAATAGATATAAGAAAAAGTCGCAATTATCAATTGAAGAAAGAATGGCTTGCGGGGTTGGAGCGTGTCTTGTATGTACTTGCAAGGTAAAAGCAGAAGAAAAAGGCGTAAAGTATGTAAGGACTTGCAAGGATGGACCTGTATTTTGGGGGGATGAGGTGATGTTTCATGAATAAGATAGATATGAGTGTAGATCTAAATGGATTAAAATTGAAAAACCCTATAACAGTTGCTTCAGGGACTTTTGGATTCGGAAGGGAATATGCTGAATATGTAGATTTGAATAAAATAGGGGGTATAATGGTTAAGGGGTTGACACTAGAGGAAAGGCAAGGAAATCCAATGCCTAGGGTTGTAGAGACCCCAATGGGTATGCTAAATAGTGTAGGGCTTCAAAATCCTGGCGTAGAATATTTTATAAAGAATGAACTTCCATATCTTAAACAATATGATACAAAGGTAATTGCAAATATTAATGGAAATACCATTGAAGATTATTGTAAAATGGCAGAAATTTTATCAAATACTTCTGTAGATGCATTAGAGATGAATATTTCATGTCCAAATGTAAAAGAGGGTGGAGTAGCCTTTGGAACAGATCCTGATATGGTATATAAAGTGACAAAACAGGTAAGAGAAAATTGTAATAAATTTTTGATTGTTAAATTAAGTCCAAATGTATCAGATATAAAAGAGATAGGAATGGCAGCAGAAAAAGGAGGGGCAGACTGCATATCATTAATCAACACATTAATAGGGATGGGAATTGATATTGAGAAGCAAAAGCCAATTTTAGCAAGAGGAATTGGTGGATTATCAGGTCCAGCAGTAAAACCAGTAGCTGTTCGCATGGTATATGAAGTATCGAAGGTAGTAGATATACCTGTTATTGGAATGGGTGGTATTATGGATTATGCTGATGCTGTTGAATTTTTCTTAGCAGGTGCAGGGGCTATTTCTATAGGAACGGCAAATTTTATAAATCCAAGAGTGAGTATGGAAATTTTAAAAGGACTAGAGGACTATCTACAAAGAAAAGGATATAGCTCTATAAAAGAACTTATTGGACAGTTGAAATTTTAGATAAAGAACGAAGCCTTTATAATATATTGGTTAATGTAAGGGCTTCGTTTTCTTTTACAATTCTGAACAATTTTTTTAAGGTTTCTATTTCTCCAAGGGATAAGGATATGTCTTTAGATTTTACATATTGGTCTGCTTTTGCCATAGACAAATCAATATTGTCAATTTCATGGTGATCAAGCAATGTGGTCCATAGATTTCTTGTTTTGTTCCACTTCTTTTGAATCTTGTTAAATTCATGAAAGGCTCTATTCCAATCCTGCTTTTGAATGTTAAGTGAAATAGTGTCTAAAGTATTTATAAATTCAAAAGTATTTTTTTCAATGCTTTTATAAAGATAAAACCATCCTCCGATGATTATAAATATTGCTAATATGGCTGCAATAAGTGTTCTCATGAAATATCACACCTTAACTTTTTTTTGAATATATATTTCTTTATTTGTGTCTACATAGCAATATAGGATATCTTTAGGGTTCTTTACACCTTTGCTTTTTAATTGAGATAAAAGCCAATCTTTTGTACAGTTTATTTTTTCTAGATTTTCTTTATTGATGTGACCATCAATAATAACGAATACAGGTATGCCATCATAGGAACCTTTTTTGTTTATATCCTCTATAGTAACAGGTTTTTTGTTAGACTTTGGAATTACACTTAAATCACCATTGGTTTCAAGGATTGCAAATTCAACATCTGCCATATTATGATAGTCTTTTAGTCTTAATTGTTCCACTAAATCATTTATATTAATTCTTAAACGCCTGAGTTCTTTTTCGTTAACGATACCTTTATTAATCAGTATGCTAGGTTTTCCGGAAAGGATGCTTCTAGCTTTTTCGCTCTTAAGACTGATGTAGGAAATGATTACTTGTATAATTAATAAAGCAGCAATAGAAATAAAGCCGTTTATTAAAGGTATGGCTGTATCTTCCATAGGTAGTGAGGCAAGCTCAGCAATCATAAAAATAATGACCAACTCAAAGGGCTGCATTTCGCTTAAAGTACCTTTTCCCATCATCCTGAGAGAAAGCAAAACGAATAAGTATAACAATAGGGTTCTTATGAAAATAATAACCATTTGTATGCTTCCTTTCATAATGTATAATCCATATATTTAAAATTATGACCAAAAGGTATTTGTTTTATGCTTAAAAGATTAAAATAAAGAACATATTTTAACAAAAAATACCATCAAAAAATATATTGACGAAATATGCGTTTGATGGTATATTATTTCTTGTCCCATTCAAAGGGGCAATGAGCAACAAGGAAAAATTACCAGTTGACTTAAAACGACAAACATGGTAATATAAATCTTGTCGCTGACACAGAGCACAAACAAAAAAATAAAAAAAGTGCTTGACGGATTCGACAAAAAATGATAAGATAAAAAAGTCGCTGAAAGGCGGTAAAGTGATTTGATCTTTGAAAACTACACAGTGTAAGAAATTAAGCCAGCAATAATTTTTAACCTCGAAGATTTTAAGCAACGGAAATTGTGAACATTGGTGAGCAATTTCGTTGGCGTCATGAGTTATTGCGAAGCAATAAACGAATTTTTTGAGAGAGTTTGATCCTGGCTCAGGATGAACGCTGGCGGCGTGCCTAACACATGCAAGTCGAGCGAAGCGAATACAACAGATTCTTCGGATGAAGTTGTATAAGCTTAGCGGCGGACGGGTGAGTAACGCGTAGGCAACCTGCCCTATACAGAGGGATAGCCTCGGGAAACCGGGATTAATACCTCATAAAACTCTAGTATCGCATGATACATGAGTCAAAGATTTATCGGTATAGGATGGGCCTGCGTCTGATTAGCTAGTTGGTGAGGTAAAGGCTCACCAAGGCGACGATCAGTAGCCGACCTGAGAGGGTGATCGGCCACACTGGAACTGAGACACGGTCCAGACTCCTACGGGAGGCAGCAGTGGGGAATATTGCACAATGGGCGAAAAGCCTGATGCAGCAACGCCGCGTGAGCGATGAAGGCCTTCGGGTCGTAAAGCTCTGTCCTAAGGGAAGAAAACTGACGGTACCTTAGGAGGAAGCCCCGGCTAACTACGTGCCAGCAGCCGCGGTAATACGTAGGGGGCGAGCGTTATCCGGAATCACTGGGCGTAAAGGGTGCGTAGGCGGCCGATAAAGTCTGGGGTGAAAGGCTACGGCTCAACCGTAGTAAGCCTTGGAAACTTATTGGCTTGAGTGCAGGAGAGGAGAGTGGAATTCCTAGTGTAGCGGTGAAATGCGTAGATATTAGGAGGAACACCAGTGGCGAAGGCGACTCTCTGGACTGTAACTGACGCTGAGGCACGAAAGCGTGGGGAGCGAACAGGATTAGATACCCTGGTAGTCCACGCCGTAAACGATGAGTGCTAGGTGTCGGGGGGTACCACCCTCGGTGCCGCAGCTAACGCATTAAGCACTCCGCCTGGGGAGTACGGTCGCAAGACTGAAACTCAAAGGAATTGACGGGGACCCGCACAAGCAGCGGAGCATGTGGTTTAATTCGAAGCAACGCGAAGAACCTTACCAGGACTTGACATCCTCTGCATTACCAGTAACGTGGGAAATCCCTTCGGGGACAGAGAGACAGGTGGTGCATGGTTGTCGTCAGCTCGTGTCGTGAGATGTTGGGTTAAGTCCCGCAACGAGCGCAACCCTTGTCTTTAGTTGCCAGCATTTAGGATGGGCACTCTAGAGAGACTGCCGGGGACAACTCGGAGGAAGGTGGGGATGACGTCAAATCATCATGCCCCTTATGTTCTGGGCTACACACGTGCTACAATGGCTGGTACAACGGGAAGCGAAGGAGTAATCCGGAGCAAATCCTAAAAGCCAGTCTCAGTTCGGATTGTGGGCTGCAACTCGCCCACATGAAGCTGGAGTTGCTAGTAATCGTGGATCAGAATGCCGCGGTGAATGCGTTCCCGGGTCTTGTACACACCGCCCGTCACACCATGGGAGTTGGGGGCGCCCGAAGTCAGCTATCTAACCATTTGGAGGAAGCTGCCGAAGGTGAAACCAATGACTGGGGTGAAGTCGTAACAAGGTAGCCGTATCGGAAGGTGCGGCTGGATCACCTCCTTTCTAAGGAGAAAGGCTTAACTTACACTGTTTAGTTTTGAAGGATTAAGCTTGGGGACGTAGCTCAGCTGGGAGAGCACCTGCCTTGCACGCAGGGGGTCAGGGGTTCGATCCCCCTCGTCTCCACCATTTAAATCTTTCATGTACCTTGAGCAACGGAAATTGTGAAGTAATGAACAATTTCGTTGGCGATGTACTTTGTACTTTGAGAACTGAACAATGCATAAAATACAATTTCTGGTCAAGTTATAAAGAGCATAGGGTGAATGCCTTGGCACCAGGAGCCGAAGAAGGACGTGGTAAGCTGCGATAAGCCTCGGGGAACTGCAAGCAAGTTTTGATCCGGGGATTTCCGAATGGGGAAACCCACCTAGGGTAATACTTAGGTACCCACTACTGAATCCATAGGTAGTGAGGAGGCATACCAGGGGAACTGAAACATCTAAGTACCCTGAGGAAAAGAAAGAAAACTCGATTCCCTAAGTAGCGGCGAGCGAAAGGGGATTAGCCCAAACCTAGAAAATTTTTTCTAGGGGTTGCGGATATACTCATAAGAGCGAAGAATTTGTAGCCGAAGAGGTCTGGAAAGACCCACCATAGGAGGTAATAGTCCTGTAGGCGAAACAAAGTCTAGCTTGAGTATACTCCAGAGTACCACGAGACACGTGAAACCTTGTGGGGAAGCAGGGGGACCACCCCCAAGGCTAAATACTACCTGGTGACCGATAGCGCATAGTACCGTGAGGGAAAGGTGAAAAAGAACCCCGGGAGGGGAGTGAAATAGAACCTGAAACCCTATGTTTACAAGCAGTGGAAGTTCTTTTTTTATGAACGACCGCGTACTTTTTGTAGAACGGGCCAACGAGTTACGGTATGCAGCAAGGTTAAGTAGTTAAGCTACGGAGCCGCAGCGAAAGCGAGTCTGAATAGGGCGATTTAGTTGTATGCCGTAGACCCGAAACCGGGTGACCTATCCATGAGCAGGTTGAAGCGGAAGTAAAAATTTCGTGGAGGACCGAACCCATGTCTGTTGAAAAAAAGGCTGGGATGACTTGTGGATAGCGGAGAAATTCCAATCGAACTCGGAGATAGCTGGTTCTCCCCGAAATAGCTTTTAGGGCTAGCCTCAAAGTTAGTGATACGGAGGTAGAGCACTGAATGTCCTAGGGGCCCTCACCGGTTACCGAAGACTATCAAACTCCGAATGCCGTAATCATATTTTTTGGGAGTCAGACTATGTGTGATAAGATTCATAGTCGAGAGGAAACAGCCCAGACCGTCAGCTAAGGTCCCTAAGTACAGGTTAAGTGGAAAAGGATGTGGGATTGCATAGACAACTAGGATGTTGGCTTAGAAGCAGCCACTCATTTAAAGAGTGCGTAATAGCTCACTAGTCGAGTGATCCTGCGCCGAAAATTACCGGGGCTCAAACCTGTCACCGAAGCTACGGCTTGTCGTAGTATGAATACTGATTTTAGAAAAGAGCAAAGGAAGAAGGTAAGCTTTGCCGAAGGTATCCTACGGATACAAGCAAAGGCCTTCGGCCAAATAACCAAAAAGCTCAAACAAAGCTCTAAAGTTAGTATTCATATTACGACAGGGGTAGGGGAGCATTCTATACGGGCTGAAGTCATACCGAAAGGAATGGTGGACTGTATAGAAGAGAGAATGTTGGCATGAGTAGCGAGAGGTAGGTGAGAATCCTACCCGCCGAAAACCTAAGGTTTCCTGAGGAAGGTTCGTCCGCTCAGGGTTAGTCGGGACCTAAGCCGAGGACGAAAGTCGTAGGCGATGGACAACAGGTTGAAATTCCTGTACCACCGAAAATCGTTTGAGCAATGGGGTGACACAGGAGGATAGGCTAAGCGCACCGTTGGTTGTGTGCGTCTAAACCCGTAGGGAGTCTATGTAGGCAAATCCGCGTAGGCAATCCTGAAAGGTGATGGGGAGCGAAAAAAGTTCGCGAACTTGCTGATTCCACACTGTCGAGAAAAGCCTCTAGCGAGATCTAGGTGCCCGTACCGCAAACCGACACAGGTAGGTGAGGAGAGAATCCTAAGGCGAGCGAGAGAACTATTGTTAAGGAACTCGGCAAAATGACCCCGTAACTTAGGGAGAAGGGGTGCCACGGTAGGGTGTTAAAGCCTGAGGTGGCCGCAGAGAATAGGCCCAAGCGACTGTTTAGCAAAAACACAGGTCTCTGCTAAGTCGAAAGACGATGTATAGGGGCTGACGCCTGCCCGGTGCTGGAAGGTTAAGGGGACGTGTTAACGTAAGTGAAGCACTGAACTTAAGCCCCAGTAAACGGCGGCCGTAACTATAACGGTCCTAAGGTAGCGAAATTCCTTGTCGGGTAAGTTCCGACCCGCACGAAAGGCGTAACGATTTGGGCACTGTCTCAACAATAGACTCGGTGAAATTGTAGTACCGGTGAAGATGCCGGTTACCCGCAGCAGGACGGAAAGACCCCGTGGAGCTTTACTGTAGCCTGACACTGGATTTTTGGTATTACATGTACAGCATAGGTGGGAGACTTAGAAGCATGTACGCCAGTATGTGTGGAGTCGCCGTTGGGATACCACTCTTGTAATACTGAAGTTCTAACCAGAAGCTGTGAATCCAGCTTTGGGACACTGTCAGGTGGGCAGTTTGACTGGGGCGGTCGCCTCCTAAAAAGGTAACGGAGGCGCCCAAAAGGTTCCCTCAGCGCGGTCGGAAATCGCGCGTAGAGTGTAAAAGGCAGAAGGGAGCTTGATTGCGAGACTTACAAGTCGAGCAAGGACGAAAAGTCGGGCTTAGTGATCCGGTGGTTCCGAGTGGAAGGGCCATCGCTCAACGGATAAAAAGCTACCCCGGGGATAACAGGCTTATCTCCCCCAAGAGTCCACATCGACGGGGAGGTTTGGCACCTCGATGTCGGCTCGTCTCATCCTGGGGCTGAAGTAGGTCCCAAGGGTTGGGCTGTTCGCCCATTAAAAGAGGCACGCGAGCTGGGTTCAGAACGTCGTGAGACAGTTCGGTCCCCTATCCGCTGTGGGCGCAGGAAATTTGAGAGGAGCTGTCCTTAGTACGAGAGGACCGGGATGGACGTACCTCTGGTGTATCAGTTGTCGCGCCAGCGGCATGGCTGAGTAGCTATGTACGGACGGGATAAGCGCTGAAGGCATCTAAGCGCGAAGCCCCCTCAAGATTAGATTTCCCATGACGTAAGTCAGTAAGACCCCAGAAAGACCATCTGGTTGATAGGCCTAAGGTGTAAGGGCAGTAATGTCTTAAGCTGATAGGTACTAATAGGTCGAGGACTTGACCAAATATATGCATTGTTCAGTTTTGAGGGTACAACCTCTAATCCAGTGACAATAGCGAAGGGGTCACACCTGTTCCCATACCGAACACAGAAGTTAAGCCCTTCAGCGCTGATGGTACTTAGGCGGAGACGCCTTGGGAGAGTAGGTCGTCGCTGGTTTGATTGTTCCAAGGTAGCTCAATGGTGGAGCACCCGGCTGTTAACCGGTAGGTTGTGGGTTCGAGTCCCACCCTTGGAGCCAATGTGGCCCATTGGTCAAGCGGTCAAGACACCGCCCTTTCACGGCGGTAACCCGGGTTCGATTCCCGGATGGGTCACCAATTATTGAGCTGGTGTGGCTCAACGGTAGAGCAGCTGACTTGTAATCAGCAGGTTGGGGGTTCGATTCCCTTCGCCAGCTCCAAAATATGCGGATGTAGTTCAATGGTAGAACTCCAGCCTTCCAAGCTGGTAGCGTGGGTTCGATTCCCATCATCCGCTCCAATAAGGGCGCATAGCTCAGCTGGGAGAGCACCTGCCTTACAAGCAGGGGGTCATAGGTTCGATCCCTATTGCGCCCACCATTAAAACAATTTTGCCGGGGTGGCGGAACTGGCAGACGCACAGGACTTAAAATCCTGCGGTCCTTACAGATCGTACCGGTTCGATTCCGGTCCCCGGCACCATAACATCGCGGAGTGGAGCAGTTGGTAGCTCGTCGGGCTCATAACCCGAAGGTCGTAGGTTCAAATCCTGCCTCCGCAACCAATGTGGCCCATTGGTCAAGCGGTCAAGACACCGCCCTTTCACGGCGGTAACCCGGGTTCGATTCCCGGATGGGTCACCAATAAGGGCGCATAGCTCAGCTGGGAGAGCACCTGCCTTACAAGCAGGGGGTCATAGGTTCGATCCCTATTGCGCCCACCATTAAATTTGGCCCGGTAGTTCAGTTGGTTAGAATGCCAGCCTGTCACGCTGGAGGTCGAGGGTTCGAGTCCCTTCCGGGTCGCCAATAAATTTGCTGGTGTGGCTCAACGGTAGAGCAGCTGACTTGTAATCAGCAGGTTGGGGGTTCGATTCCCTTCGCCAGCTCCAAAATATGGAGGAATTCCCGAGAGGCCAAAGGGGGCGGACTGTAAATCCGTTAGCTTAGCTTTCGGTGGTTCGAATCCACCTTCCTCCACCATATATATGCGGGTGTGGCGGAATTGGCAGACGCACTAGACTTAGGATCTAGCGCCTTGTGCGTGGGGGTTCAAGTCCCTCCACCCGCACCAAAAATGGGTTCATAGCTCAGCTGGATAGAGCAACGGCCTTCTAAGCCGTGTGTCCGGGGTTCGAATCCCTGTGGACCCGCCATATAAGACCCATTAGCTCAGTTGGTAGAGCACTTGACTTTTAATCAAGGTGTCCCGCGTTCGAGCCGCGGATGGGTCACCAACCTTGGAGAGGTGTCCGAGTGGTTTAAGGAGCTGGTCTTGAAAACCAGTGACTCCGCAAGGGGCCGTGGGTTCGAATCCCACCCTCTCCGCCATAATATATCGGGGTGTAGCGCAGTTTGGTAGCGCATCTGGTTTGGGACCAGAGGGCCGCGGGTTCAAATCCTGCCACCCCGACCAAGATGCCCAGATAGCTCAGTCGGTAGAGCAGGGGACTGAAAATCCCCGTGTCGGTGGTTCGATTCCGCCTCTGGGCACCATTTTATTGGAAATTTAACTTTCAATAAAAAATCAAAATATGCTTGACAACATATTTTGATTATGTTATATTAGAATACGTCGCTAATGAGCGAAGTTTGATCTTTGAAAACTATACAGTGTAAGAAATTAAGCCAGCAATAATTTTTAACCTCGAAAGTTTTGTTTGAGAGTTTGATCCTGGCTCAGGATGAACGCTGGCGGCGTGCCTAACACATGCAAGTCGAGCGAAGCGAATACGACAGAATCTTCGGATGAAGTTGTATAAGCTTAGCGGCGGACGGGTGAGTAACGCGTAGGCAACCTGCCCTATACAGAGGGATAGCCTCGGGAAACCGGGATTAATACCTCATAAAACTCTAGTATCGCATGATACATGAGTCAAAGATTTATCGGTATAGGATGGGCCTGCGTCTGATTAGCTAGTTGGTGAGGTAAAGGCTCACCAAGGCGACGATCAGTAGCCGACCTGAGAGGGTGATCGGCCACACTGGAACTGAGACACGGTCCAGACTCCTACGGGAGGCAGCAGTGGGGAATATTGCACAATGGGCGAAAGCCTGATGCAGCAACGCCGCGTGAGCGATGAAGGCCTTCGGGTCGTAAAGCTCTGTCCTAAGGGAAGAAAACTGACGGTACCTTAGGAGGAAGCCCCGGCTAACTACGTGCCAGCAGCCGCGGTAATACGTAGGGGGCGAGCGTTATCCGGAATCACTGGGCGTAAAGGGTGCGTAGGCGGCCGATAAAGTCTGGGGTGAAAGGCTACGGCTCAACCGTAGTAAGCCTTGGAAACTTATTGGCTTGAGTGCAGGAGAGGAGAGTGGAATTCCTAGTGTAGCGGTGAAATGCGTAGATATTAGGAGGAACACCAGTGGCGAAGGCGACTCTCTGGACTGTAACTGACGCTGAGGCACGAAAGCGTGGGGAGCGAACAGGATTAGATACCCTGGTAGTCCACGCCGTAAACGATGAGTGCTAGGTGTCGGGGGGTACCACCCTCGGTGCCGCAGCTAACGCATTAAGCACTCCGCCTGGGGAGTACGGTCGCAAGACTGAAACTCAAAGGAATTGACGGGGACCCGCACAAGCAGCGGAGCATGTGGTTTAATTCGAAGCAACGCGAAGAACCTTACCAGGACTTGACATCCTCTGCATTACCAGTAACGTGGGAAATCCCTTCGGGGACAGAGAGACAGGTGGTGCATGGTTGTCGTCAGCTCGTGTCGTGAGATGTTGGGTTAAGTCCCGCAACGAGCGCAACCCTTGTCTTTAGTTGCCAGCATTTAGGATGGGCACTCTAGAGAGACTGCCGGGGACAACTCGGAGGAAGGTGGGGATGACGTCAAATCATCATGCCCCTTATGTTCTGGGCTACACACGTGCTACAATGGCTGGTACAACGGGAAGCGAAGGAGTAATCCGGAGCAAATCCTAAAAGCCAGTCTCAGTTCGGATTGTGGGCTGCAACTCGCCCACATGAAGCTGGAGTTGCTAGTAATCGTGGATCAGAATGCCGCGGTGAATGCGTTCCCGGGTCTTGTACACACCGCCCGTCACACCATGGGAGTTGGGGGCGCCCGAAGTCAGCTATCTAACCATTTGGAGGAAGCTGCCGAAGGTGAAACCAATGACTGGGGTGAAGTCGTAACAAGGTAGCCGTATCGGAAGGTGCGGCTGGATCACCTCCTTTCTAAGGAGAAAGGCTTAACTTACACTGTTTAGTTTTGAAGGATTAAGCTTGGGGACGTAGCTCAGCTGGGAGAGCACCTGCCTTGCACGCAGGGGGTCAGGGGTTCGATCCCCCTCGTCTCCACCATTTAAATCTTTCATGTACCTTGAGAACTGAACAATGCATAAAATACAATTTCTGGTCAAGTTATAAAGAGCATAGGGTGAATGCCTTGGCACCAGGAGCCGAAGAAGGACGTGGTAAGCTGCGATAAGCCTCGGGGAACTGCAAGCAAGTTTTGATCCGGGGATTTCCGAATGGGGAAACCCACCTAGGGTAATACTTAGGTACCCACTACTGAATCCATAGGTAGTGAGGAGGCATACCAGGGGAACTGAAACATCTAAGTACCCTGAGGAAAAAGAAAAGAAAAACTCGATTCCCTAAGTAGCGGCGAGCGAAAGGGATTAGCCCAAACCTAGAAAAATTTTTTCTAGGGGTTGCGGATATACTCATAAGAGCGAAGAATTTGTAGCCGAAGAGGTCTGGAAAGACCCACCATAGGAGGTAATAGTCCTGTAGGCGAAACAAAGTCTAGCTTGAGTATACTCCAGAGTACCACGAGACACGTGAAACCTTAGTGGGAAGCAGGGGGACCACCCCCAAGGCTAAATACTACCTGGTGACCGATAGCGCATAGTACCGTGAGGGAAAGGTGAAAAAGAACCCCGGGAGGGGGAGTGAAATAGAACCTGAAACCCTATGTTTACAAGCAGTGGAAGTTCTTTTTTTATGAACGACCGCGTACTTTTTGTAGAACGGGCCAACGAGTTACGGTATGCAGCAAGGTTAAGTAGTTAAGCTACGGAGCCGCAGCGAAAGCGAGTCTGAATAGGGCGATTTAGTTGTATGCCGTAGACCCGAAACCGGGTGACCTATCCATGAGCAGGTTGAAGCGGAAGTAAAAATTTCGTGGAGGACCGAACCCATGTCTGTTGAAAAAAAGGCTGGGATGACTTGTGGATAGCGGAGAAATTCCAATCGAACTCGGAGATAGCTGGTTCTCCCCGAAATAGCTTTTAGGGCTAGCCTCAAAGTTAGTGATACGGAGGTAGAGCACTGAATGTCCTAGGGGCCCTCACCGGTTACCGAAGACTATCAAACTCCGAATGCCGTAATCATATCTTTGGGAGTCAGACTATGTGTGATAAGATTCATAGTCGAGAGGGAAACAGCCCAGACCGTCAGCTAAGGTCCCTAAGTACAGGTTAAGTGGAAAAGGATGTGGGATTGCATAGACAACTAGGATGTTGGCTTAGAAGCAGCCACTCATTTAAAGAGTGCGTAATAGCTCACTAGTCGAGTGATCCTGCGCCGAAAATTACCGGGGCTCAAACCTGTCACCGAAGCTACGGCTTGTCGTAGTATGAATACTGATTTTAGAAAAGAGCAAAGGAAGAAGGTAAGCTTTGCCGAAGGTATCCTACGGATACAAGCAAAGGCCTTCGGCCAAATAACCAAAAAGCTCAAACAAAGCTCTAAAGTTAGTATTCATATTACGACAGGGGTAGGGGAGCATTCTATACGGGCTGAAGTCATACCGAAAGGAATGGTGGACTGTATAGAAGAGAGAATGTTGGCATGAGTAGCGAGAGGTAGGTGAGAATCCTACCCGCCGAAAACCTAAGGTTTCCTGAGGAAGGTTCGTCCGCTCAGGGTTAGTCGGGACCTAAGCCGAGGACGAAAGTCGTAGGCGATGGACAACAGGTTGAAATTCCTGTACCACCGAAAATCGTTTGAGCAATGGGGTGACACAGGAGGATAGGCTAAGCGCACCGTTGGTTGTGTGCGTCTAAACCCGTAGGGAGTCTATGTAGGCAAATCCGCGCAGGCAATCCTGAAAGGTGATGGGGAGCGAAATATAGTAGCGAACTTGCTGATTCCACACTGTCGAGAAAAGCCTCTAGCGAGATCTAGGTGCCCGTACCGCAAACCGACACAGGTAGGTGAGGAGAGAATCCTAAGGCGAGCGAGAGAACTATTGTTAAGGAACTCGGCAAAATGACCCCGTAACTTAGGGAGAAGGGGTGCCACGGTAGGGTGTTAAAGCCCGAGGTGGCCGCAGAGAATAGGCCCAAGCGACTGTTTAGCAAAAACACAGGTCTCTGCTAAGTCGAAAGACGATGTATAGGGGCTGACGCCTGCCCGGTGCTGGAAGGTTAAGGGGACGTGTTAACGTAAGTGAAGCACTGAACTTAAGCCCCAGTAAACGGCGGCCGTAACTATAACGGTCCTAAGGTAGCGAAATTCCTTGTCGGGTAAGTTCCGACCCGCACGAAAGGCGTAACGATTTGGGCACTGTCTCAACAATAGACTCGGTGAAATTGTAGTACCGGTGAAGATGCCGGTTACCCGCAGCAGGACGGAAAGACCCCGTGGAGCTTTACTGTAGCCTGACACTGGATTTTGGTATTACATGTACAGCATAGGTGGGAGACTTAGAAGCATGTACGCCAGTATGTGTGGAGTCGCCGTTGGGATACCACTCTTGTAATACTGAAGTTCTAACCAGAAGCTGTGAATCCAGCTTTGGGACACTGTCAGGTGGGCAGTTTGACTGGGGCGGTCGCCTCCCTAAAAAGGTAACGGAGGCGCCCAAGAGTTCCCCTCAGCGCGGTCGGAAATCGCGCGTAGAGTGTAAAGGCAGAAGGGAGCTTGATTGCGAGACTTACAAGTCGAGCAAGGACGAAAAGTCGGGCTTAGTGATCCGGTGGTTCCGAGTGGAAGGGCCATCGCTCAACGGATAAAAGCTACCCCGGGGATAACAGGCTTATCTCCCCCAAGAGTCCACATCGACGGGGAGGTTTGGCACCTCGATGTCGGCTCGTCTCATCCTGGGGCTGAAGTAGGTCCCAAGGGTTGGGCTGTTCGCCCATTAAAGAGGCACGCGAGCTGGGTTCAGAACGTCGTGAGACAGTTCGGTCCCTATCCGCTGTGGGCGCAGGAAATTTGAGAGGAGCTGTCCTTAGTACGAGAGGACCGGGATGGACGTACCTCTGGTGTATCAGTTGTCGCGCCAGCGGCATGGCTGAGTAGCTATGTACGGACGGGATAAGCGCTGAAGGCATCTAAGCGCGAAGCCCCCCTCAAGATTAGATTTCCCATGACGTAAGTCAGTAAGACCCCAGAAAGACCATCTGGTTGATAGGCCTAAGGTGTAAGGGCAGTAATGTCTTAAGCTGATAGGTACTAATAGGTCGAGGACTTGACCAAATATATGCATTGTTCAGTTTTGAGGGTACAACCTCTAATCCAGTGACAATAGCGAAGGGGTCACACCTGTTCCCATACCGAACACAGAAGTTAAGCCCTTCAGCGCTGATGGTACTTAGGCGGAGACGCCTTGGGAGAGTAGGTCGTCGCTGGTTTGGTGAAGGACTTAGAACGAAAAGGATTCGTTTTAGGTCTTTTTATTTTGTTAATAAACTATATATACTGTTGATAAATTTTATATATTTGATAAGTTATACACAACAAAATAACATAATACACATATGAATTTAAAAAGATTGATAATTTTGTGTATAATATAAAAAAGCCGCTCAAATCGAGCGGCTTAGACTGTAGATAAAATTATTATGATTAAAAAATAAAAGCGAGTAATTGCAAAGTTTTAGTAAAGAAAACTTGATGAAAAATTTCAGAAAAATCCGTAGGCTTAGCATGGACGCTAAGCTAGCATCCTACAAGACAGGATGTCTTTATTAGGTGCGTTAGGATTTTTCTAAATTATGAATCTTAGTTTTCTCTAAAGATTTGTTTATGAACGTTATTTTTTAATTCATTTATAAATATAACTTTGTCAACAAGTTCAGCCGCTCAATTTGAGCGGCTTTTATTATAGATTTTTTATAAAGGATTTAATTCGATTGATTCCTTCTAATAATTCTTTGGTGTCACAAGCATAGGAAATTCGAATAAAATCATCCATTCCAAAAGCAATTCCAGGAACAGCTGCAACCTTTGCTTGGTTTAATAGGATATTTGAGAATGCTACGGAAAAACTGTCACTCCATGTTAGTTTATTTTTAAGAGCAGAGATATCTATAAATAAGTAAAAAGCTCCTTCTGGATAAATAAAGTCAATGTCTTTGATTTGTTTTAGCTCTTCTACAGCTATGTCTCTTCTTGATTTATAAGTATGAACCATTTCAATCATTTCTTTTTGACAGGATGTTAAAGCAGAAACACCTGCCCATTGAGAAATCGTACTAGGGTGAGATACAAGATGACCTTGTACTGTAGAAATAGCTTTTGCCAATATGTTATTTGAAGCAGAGTAGCCAATTCTCCATCCAGTCATAGCAACAGATTTGGAAAGTCCGTTTATAGTAATTGTTATATTTTTAGCTTCTTCTGATAATGAAGCAATGCTGACAAAAGAATCTACATAACAAATTTTTTCATATATTTCATCAGCCAAGATATAAATGTTATTTTTTAGACAGATATCAACAATATCTTTTAATTCTTCTCTTGAATATATTGCTCCTGTTGGATTTGAAGGATTTGTAATAAATATCATTTTTGTTCTAGGAGTAAGAGCATTTTGAATATCTTGAGGGGTTACCTTAAAATTATTTTCTCTTTGTGTATCCACAAAAACAGGCTTACCACCTGCGAGTTTAACCATTTCAGGATAACTAACCCAAAAAGGTTTTGGAATAATTACTTCATCTTCATAATCTAACAAGGCTATAAGGGTATTTGTAATAGCATGCTTTGCACCACTTGATATAATTATTTCGTCTAGTGCATAAGAAATATTGTTTTCTACTTGAAGTTTGTTTTGAATTGCTTTACGTAAGTCTAATAATCCAGATGCAGCGTCATACTTTGTTTTATTCATATGGATTGCTTCAATTGCACTATTTTTAGCAGCTATAGGTGTAAAAAAGTCTGGTTCGCCAATACTTAGATTAATAATGTCTTGTCCTTGACTTTTTAGTTCTTTTACCTTTGTACTTATACCTATAGTATAAGAAGGCGTAATGTTTTTTAATTTTGAAGATAACATGAGAGACCTCCTTCATAGAATAAAAAATTAAGCCAAAAACCTCAAATGGTAATGTAGCTTTTGGCTTCTATTTAATGATATATAATGAAACAGAATTTGAAAACAAAAACTTTAAGATAGGTTTTAAAGTTATTCTCTAATTTTTGAAACTATTGATTCTTTCAAGTCTATTTTGTTCCATAATTGTACTACTTTTTATAGATACATCATAATGGTTTGAAGTAGATTTAGCGTTTTTGTTTGCGAAATCCTTTTTTTTAAGGGAAGTATCTTTTTTCTCAATAGAATTCTTTTTCATGATTATCCCTCCTAAATATTGAAAACAAAATATAGATAAATAATTTTAAGAAGAAAAATAAAAAAAACGTTCATTGATATTGTTTATCTTTGTTTAAGATAAAAAAATGAATATTTATACAAATAATTTTATAAAAATATTTTATTTTTGTAAATAGAAAACAAATATTTTATAGGAATTGGCACAAGAAAACCTCCGTTGTTTATCTCGGAGGATGAATTGTGCCTTTAATTTTTATGTTAAATGTCTAAAAATTAAATATTCTTTTGGTTTTGTATATACTTTTGAATTGTTTCAGAAGATACTGTGCCAGCAGTACCAATATAATATTCTCCACTCCACAAGCCACTACCCCAAAATTTAGATTGTTTTAATTTTGGAAATCCTTTAAATACCTCATTAGCAGATATACTTTTTAGTTTTTTTACTATATTTACTGGAGCAACAGTTGGTGGAGCAGATATAAAAAGATGAACATTGTCAGGCATTATCTCTTGTGGGGTAAGTTCATAACTATAATAATGACATATTACTTTAAAACATTTTGACAATTCATATTCTAATTCATCTTTAAAAATATTATGATGATACTTAGGACAGAAAACAATATGATAATTGGTGTTATATTTACTGTGGCTTGTTATCTTGGTTTGTGTATTTTTTAATGACATACTTCATACCTTGTTTTACAGTAAAACAGTTAAATATTATAGAAGAATTATCTTTTCATACAACAAAACTTTACAACATTGTTAATTATGAATCGAGAGAAAATGGTTTTAAATCTTATGTAGATATAGAAAAGATGTTTAAATCTAATTGGCATTGTGATTTTCTTCATAGTCATACAAGACAACAGACTTTTAAAGTATTAGAATAGAATTGGAAATCATATTTTGCAAGTATTAAAGACTTTAAAGTAAATCCACATAAATATAAGGGATTACCTAAACTACCTAAATTCAAAAATATGGAAAATAGAAAAATGAAATTATATTTACTAATCTGGCTATTAGATTTAAATGTATTCCTGAAATAGTGCAAACTATGAGGGATAAATGGAGTGTGTCCTCCCCGCTGAGAGTAAGGGTTGCCTGTTAAGGTGAAAACTTAAATACCAAACCTCTCACGAAGCCATCGCTTAATGCCTTGGTGGTAGTTCACAGTAGAAGATTCTATCTATCATATAAGTATTTAGGAAATGAAAAATTTTAAGGGGCAAGGATATATAAGTTGGAATAATTAGTTAGTTGACTTATAATAAAAAAGATGATAATATATATCTTGTCGTCGCTATTAGATGATTATAAAAAACTAAAAAAAATAAAAAAACAGTTGACAACTTTGATGAAATATGATAACATAAAAAAGTCGTCAGCACGATGGCGAAATAAGTTTGATCTTTGAAAACTACACAGTGTAAGAAATTAAGCCAGCATAAAAGCGCGCAAGCGCAAAACGCCAATTTTTATTTGAGAGTTTGATCCTGGCTCAGGATGAACGCTGGCGGCGTGCCTAACACATGCAAGTCGAGCGAAGCGAATACGACAGAATCTTCGGATGAAGTTGTATAAGCTTAGCGGCGGACGGGTGAGTAACGCGTAGGCAACCTGCCCTATACAGAGGGATAGCCTCGGGAAACCGGGATTAATACCTCATAAAACTCTAGTATCGCATGATACATGAGTCAAAGATTTATCGGTATAGGATGGGCCTGCGTCTGATTAGCTAGTTGGTGAGGTAAAGGCTCACCAAGGCGACGATCAGTAGCCGACCTGAGAGGGTGATCGGCCACACTGGAACTGAGACACGGTCCAGACTCCTACGGGAGGCAGCAGTGGGGAATATTGCACAATGGGCGAAAGCCTGATGCAGCAACGCCGCGTGAGCGATGAAGGCCTTCGGGTCGTAAAGCTCTGTCCTAAGGGAAGAAAACTGACGGTACCTTAGGAGGAAGCCCCGGCTAACTACGTGCCAGCAGCCGCGGTAATACGTAGGGGGCGAGCGTTATCCGGAATCACTGGGCGTAAAGGGTGCGTAGGCGGCCGATAAAGTCTGGGGTGAAAGGCTACGGCTCAACCGTAGTAAGCCTTGGAAACTTATTGGCTTGAGTGCAGGAGAGGAGAGTGGAATTCCTAGTGTAGCGGTGAAATGCGTAGATATTAGGAGGAACACCAGTGGCGAAGGCGACTCTCTGGACTGTAACTGACGCTGAGGCACGAAAGCGTGGGGAGCGAACAGGATTAGATACCCTGGTAGTCCACGCCGTAAACGATGAGTGCTAGGTGTCGGGGGGTACCACCCTCGGTGCCGCAGCTAACGCATTAAGCACTCCGCCTGGGGAGTACGGTCGCAAGACTGAAACTCAAAGGAATTGACGGGGACCCGCACAAGCAGCGGAGCATGTGGTTTAATTCGAAGCAACGCGAAGAACCTTACCAGGACTTGACATCCTCTGCATTACCAGTAACGTGGGAAATCCCTTCGGGGACAGAGAGACAGGTGGTGCATGGTTGTCGTCAGCTCGTGTCGTGAGATGTTGGGTTAAGTCCCGCAACGAGCGCAACCCTTGTCTTTAGTTGCCAGCATTTAGGATGGGCACTCTAGAGAGACTGCCGGGGACAACTCGGAGGAAGGTGGGGATGACGTCAAATCATCATGCCCCTTATGTTCTGGGCTACACACGTGCTACAATGGCTGGTACAACGGGAAGCGAAGGAGTAATCCGGAGCAAATCCTAAAAGCCAGTCTCAGTTCGGATTGTGGGCTGCAACTCGCCCACATGAAGCTGGAGTTGCTAGTAATCGTGGATCAGAATGCCGCGGTGAATGCGTTCCCGGGTCTTGTACACACCGCCCGTCACACCATGGGAGTTGGGGGCGCCCGAAGTCAGCTATCTAACCATTTGGAGGAAGCTGCCGAAGGTGAAACCAATGACTGGGGTGAAGTCGTAACAAGGTAGCCGTATCGGAAGGTGCGGCTGGATCACCTCCTTTCTAAGGAGAAAGGCTTAACTTACACTGTTTAGTTTTGAAGGATTAAGCTTGGGGACGTAGCTCAGCTGGGAGAGCACCTGCCTTGCACGCAGGGGGTCAGGGGTTCGATCCCCCTCGTCTCCACCATTTAAATCTTTCATGTACCTTGAGAACTGAACAATGCATAAAATACAATTTTTGGTCAAGTTATAAAGAGCATAGGGTGAATGCCTTGGCACCAGGAGCCGAAGAAGGACGTGGTAAGCTGCGATAAGCCTCGGGGAACTGCAAGCAAGTTTTGATCCGGGGATTTCCGAATGGGGAAACCCACCTAGGGTAATACTTAGGTACCCGCTACTGAATCCATAGGTAGTGAGGAGGCATACCAGGGGAACTGAAACATCTAAGTACCCTGAGGAAAAGAAAGAAAACTCGATTCCCTAAGTAGCGGCGAGCGAAAGGGGATTAGCCCAAACCCTAGAAAAAAATTTTTTTCTAGGGGTTGCGGATATACTCATAAGAGCGAAGAATTTGTAGCCGAAGAGGTCTGGAAAAGGCCCACCATAGGAGGTAATAGTCCTGTAGGCGAAACAAAAGTCTAGCTTGAGTATACTCCAGAGTACCACGAGACACGTGAAACCTTAGGGGAAGCAGGGGGACCACCCCCAAGGCTAAATACTACCTGGTGACCGATAGCGCATAGTACCGTGAGGGAAAGGTGAAAAAGAACCCCCGGGAGGGGAGTGAAATAGAACCTGAAACCCTATGTTTACAAGCAGTGGAAGTTCTTTTTATGAACGACCGCGTACTTTTTGTAGAACGGGCCAACGAGTTACGGTATGCAGCAAGGTTAAGTAGTTAAGCTACGGAGCCGCAGCGAAAGCGAGTCTGAATAGGGCGATTTAGTTGTATGCCGTAGACCCGAAACCGGGTGACCTATCCATGAGCAGGTTGAAGCGGAAGTAAAATTTCGTGGAGGACCGAACCCATGTCTGTTGAAAAAGGCTGGGATGACTTGTGGATAGCGGAGAAATTCCAATCGAACTCGGAGATAGCTGGTTCTCCCCGAAATAGCTTTAGGGCTAGCCTCAAAGTTAGTGATACGGAGGTAGAGCACTGAATGTCCT
Organism: Crassaminicella thermophila; assembly: GCF_008152325.1. GTDB lineage: Bacteria > Bacillota > Clostridia > Peptostreptococcales > Thermotaleaceae > Crassaminicella_A > Crassaminicella_A thermophila. Next base: position 2,622,744 of record NZ_CP042243.1, on the reverse strand, counting down.
AGGGGCCCTCACCGGTTACCGAAGACTATCAAACTCCGAATGCCGTAATCATATCTTTGGGAGTCAGACTATGTGTGATAAGATTCATAGTCGAGAGGGAAACAGCCCAGACCGTCAGCTAAGGTCCCTAAGTACAGGTTAAGTGGAAAAGGATGTGGGATTGCATAGACAACTAGGATGTTGGCTTAGAAGCAGCCACTCATTTAAAGAGTGCGTAATAGCTCACTAGTCGAGTGATCCTGCGCCGAAAATTACCGGGGCTCAAACCTGTCACCGAAGCTACGGCTTGTCGTAGTATGAATACTGATTTTAGAAAAGAGCAAAGGAAGAAGGTAAGCTTTGCCGAAGGTATCCTACGGATACAAGCAAAAGGCCTTCGGCCAAATAACCAAAAAAAGCTCAAACAAAAGCTCTAAAGTTAGTATTCATATTACGACAGGGGTAGGGGAGCATTCTATACGGGCTGAAGTCATACCGAAAGGAATGGTGGACTGTATAGAAGAGAGAATGTTGGCATGAGTAGCGAGAGGTAGGTGAGAATCCTACCCGCCGAAAACCTAAGGTTTCCTGAGGAAGGTTCGTCCGCTCAGGGTTAGTCGGGACCTAAGCCGAGGACGAAAGTCGTAGGCGATGGACAACAGGTTGAAATTCCTGTACCACCGAAAAATCGTTTGAGCAATGGGGGTGACACAGGAGGATAGGCTAAGCGCACCGTTGGTTGTGTGCGTCTAAACCCGTAGGGAGTCTATGTAGGCAAATCCGCGCAGGCAATCCTGAAAGGTGATGGGGAGCGAAATATAGTAGCGAACTTGCTGATTCCACACTGTCGAGAAAAGCCTCTAGCGAGATCTAGGTGCCCGTACCGCAAACCGACACAGGTAGGTGAGGAGAGAATCCTAAGGCGAGCGAGAGAACTATTGTTAAGGAACTCGGCAAAATGACCCCGTAACTTAGGGAGAAGGGGTGCCACGGTAGGGTGTTAAAGCCCGAGGTGGCCGCAGAGAATAGGCCCAAGCGACTGTTTAGCAAAAACACAGGTCTCTGCTAAGTCGAAAGACGATGTATAGGGGCTGACGCCTGCCCGGTGCTGGAAGGTTAAGGGGACGTGTTAACGTAAGTGAAGCACTGAACTTAAGCCCCAGTAAACGGCGGCCGTAACTATAACGGTCCTAAGGTAGCGAAATTCCTTGTCGGGTAAGTTCCGACCCGCACGAAAGGCGTAACGATTTGGGCACTGTCTCAACAATAGACTCGGTGAAATTGTAGTACCGGTGAAGATGCCGGTTACCCGCAGCAGGACGGAAAGACCCCGTGGAGCTTTTACTGTAGCCTGACACTGGATTTTTGGTATTACATGTACAGCATAGGTGGGAGACTTAGAAGCATGTACGCCAGTATGTGTGGAGTCGCCGTTGGGATACCACTCTTGTAATACTGAAGTTCTAACCAGAAGCTGTGAATCCAGCTTTGGGGACACCGTCAGGTGGGCAGTTTGACTGGGGCGGTCGCCTCCCTAAAAAGGTAACGGAGGCGCCCAAAGGTTCCCCTCAGCGCGGTCGGAAATCGCGCGTAGAGTGTAAAGGCAGAAGGGAGCTTGATTGCGAGACTTACAAGTCGAGCAAGGACGAAAGTCGGGCTTAGTGATCCGGTGGTTCCGAGTGGAAGGGCCATCGCTCAACGGATAAAAGCTACCCCGGGGATAACAGGCTTATCTCCCCCAAGAGTCCACATCGACGGGGAGGTTTGGCACCTCGATGTCGGCTCGTCTCATCCTGGGGCTGAAGTAGGTCCCAAGGGTTGGGCTGTTCGCCCATTAAAGAGGCACGCGAGCTGGGTTCAGAACGTCGTGAGACAGTTCGGTCCCTATCCGCTGTGGGCGCAGGAAATTTGAGAGGAGCTGTCCTTAGTACGAGAGGACCGGGATGGACGTACCTCTGGTGTATCAGTTGTCGCGCCAGCGGCATGGCTGAGTAGCTATGTACGGACGGGATAAGCGCTGAAGGCATCTAAGCGCGAAGCCCCCCTCAAGATTAGATTTCCCATGACGTAAGTCAGTAAGACCCCAGAAAGACTATCTGGTTGATAGGCCTAAGGTGTAAGGGCAGTAATGTCTTAAGCTGATAGGTACTAATAGGTCGAGGACTTGACCAAATATGCATTGTTTAGTTTTGAGGGTACAACCTCTAATCCAGTGACAATAGCGAAGGGGTCACACCTGTTCCCATACCGAACACAGAAGTTAAGCCCTTCAGCGCTGATGGTACTTAGGCGGAGACGCCTTGGGAGAGTAGGTCGTCGCTGGTTTGATTGTTCCAAGGTAGCTCAATGGTGGAGCACCCGGCTGTTAACCGGTAGGTTGTGGGTTCGAGTCCCACCCTTGGAGCCAAAAAATGCCGGGGTGGCGGAACTGGCAGACGCACAGGACTTAAAATCCTGCGGTCCTTACAGACCGTACCGGTTCGATTCCGGTCCCCGGCACCATAACATCGCGGAGTGGAGCAGTTGGTAGCTCGTCGGGCTCATAACCCGAAGGTCGTAGGTTCAAATCCTGCCTCCGCAACCAATGTGGCCCATTGGTCAAGCGGTCAAGACACCGCCCTTTCACGGCGGTAACCCGGGTTCGATTCCCGGATGGGTCACCAATAAGGGCGCATAGCTCAGCTGGGAGAGCACCTGCCTTACAAGCAGGGGGTCATAGGTTCGATCCCTATTGCGCCCACCATTAATTAATAATATGCGGGTGTGGCGGAATTGGCAGACGCACTAGACTTAGGATCTAGCGCCTTGTGCGTGGGGGTTCAAGTCCCTCCACCCGCACCAAAAATGGGTTCATAGCTCAGCTGGATAGAGCAACGGCCTTCTAAGCCGTGTGTCCGGGGTTCGAATCCCTGTGGACCCGCCATATAAGACCCATTAGCTCAGTTGGTAGAGCACTTGACTTTTAATCAAGGTGTCCCGCGTTCGAGCCGCGGATGGGTCACCAACCTTGGAGAGGTGTCCGAGTGGTTTAAGGAGCTGGTCTTGAAAACCAGTGACTCCGCAAGGGGCCGTGGGTTCGAATCCCACCCTCTCCGCCATAATATATCGGGGTGTAGCGCAGTTTGGTAGCGCATCTGGTTTGGGACCAGAGGGCCGCGGGTTCAAATCCTGCCACCCCGACCAAGATGCCCAGATAGCTCAGTCGGTAGAGCAGGGGACTGAAAATCCCCGTGTCGGTGGTTCGATTCCGCCTCTGGGCACCATTTTATTGGAAATTTAACTTTCAATAAAAAATCAAAATATGCTTGACAACATATTTTGATTATGTTATATTAGAATACGTCGCTAATGAGCGAAGTTTGATCTTTGAAAACTATACAGTGTAAGAAATTAAGCCAGCAATAATTTTTAACCTCGAAAGTTTTGTTTGAGAGTTTGATCCTGGCTCAGGATGAACGCTGGCGGCGTGCCTAACACATGCAAGTCGAGCGAAGCGAATACGACAGAATCTTCGGATGAAGTTGTATAAGCTTAGCGGCGGACGGGTGAGTAACGCGTAGGCAACCTGCCCTATACAGAGGGATAGCCTCGGGAAACCGGGATTAATACCTCATAAAACTCTAGTATCGCATGATACATGAGTCAAAGATTTATCGGTATAGGATGGGCCTGCGTCTGATTAGCTAGTTGGTGAGGTAAAGGCTCACCAAGGCGACGATCAGTAGCCGACCTGAGAGGGTGATCGGCCACACTGGAACTGAGACACGGTCCAGACTCCTACGGGAGGCAGCAGTGGGGAATATTGCACAATGGGCGAAAGCCTGATGCAGCAACGCCGCGTGAGCGATGAAGGCCTTCGGGTCGTAAAGCTCTGTCCTAAGGGAAGAAAACTGACGGTACCTTAGGAGGAAGCCCCGGCTAACTACGTGCCAGCAGCCGCGGTAATACGTAGGGGGCGAGCGTTATCCGGAATCACTGGGCGTAAAGGGTGCGTAGGCGGCCGATAAAGTCTGGGGTGAAAGGCTACGGCTCAACCGTAGTAAGCCTTGGAAACTTATTGGCTTGAGTGCAGGAGAGGAGAGTGGAATTCCTAGTGTAGCGGTGAAATGCGTAGATATTAGGAGGAACACCAGTGGCGAAGGCGACTCTCTGGACTGTAACTGACGCTGAGGCACGAAAGCGTGGGGAGCGAACAGGATTAGATACCCTGGTAGTCCACGCCGTAAACGATGAGTGCTAGGTGTCGGGGGGTACCACCCTCGGTGCCGCAGCTAACGCATTAAGCACTCCGCCTGGGGAGTACGGTCGCAAGACTGAAACTCAAAGGAATTGACGGGGACCCGCACAAGCAGCGGAGCATGTGGTTTAATTCGAAGCAACGCGAAGAACCTTACCAGGACTTGACATCCTCTGCATTACCAGTAACGTGGGAAATCCCTTCGGGGACAGAGAGACAGGTGGTGCATGGTTGTCGTCAGCTCGTGTCGTGAGATGTTGGGTTAAGTCCCGCAACGAGCGCAACCCTTGTCTTTAGTTGCCAGCATTTCGGATGGGCACTCTAGAGAGACTGCCGGGGACAACTCGGAGGAAGGTGGGGATGACGTCAAATCATCATGCCCCTTATGTTCTGGGCTACACACGTGCTACAATGGCTGGTACAACGGGAAGCGAAGGAGTAATCCGGAGCAAATCCTAAAAAGCCAGTCTCAGTTCGGATTGTGGGCTGCAACTCGCCCACATGAAGCTGGAGTTGCTAGTAATCGTGGATCAGAATGCCGCGGTGAATGCGTTCCCGGGTCTTGTACACACCGCCCGTCACACCATGGGAGTTGGGGGCGCCCGAAGTCAGCTATCTAACCATTTGGAGGAAGCTGCCGAAGGTGAAACCAATGACTGGGGTGAAGTCGTAACAAGGTAGCCGTATCGGAAGGTGCGGCTGGATCACCTCCTTTCTAAGGAGAAAGGCTTAACTTACACTGTTTAGTTTTGAAGGATTAAGCTTGGGGACGTAGCTCAGCTGGGAGAGCACCTGCCTTGCACGCAGGGGGTCAGGGGTTCGATCCCCCTCGTCTCCACCATTTAAATCTTTCATGTACCTTGAGAACTGAACAATGCATAAAATACAATTTTTGGTCAAGTTATAAAGAGCATAGGGTGAATGCCTTGGCACCAGGAGCCGAAGAAGGACGTGGTAAGCTGCGATAAGCCTCGGGGAACTGCAAGCAAGTTTTGATCCGGGGATTTCCGAATGGGGAAACCCACCTAGGGTAATACTTAGGTACCCGCTACTGAATCCATAGGTAGTGAGGAGGCATACCAGGGGAACTGAAACATCTAAGTACCCTGAGGAAAAGAAAGAAAACTCGATTCCCTAAGTAGCGGCGAGCGAAAGGGGATTAGCCCAAACCTAGAAAATTTTTTCTAGGGGTTGCGGATATACTCATAAGAGCGAAGAATTTGTAGCCGAAGAGGTCTGGAAAGGCCCACCATAGGAGGTAATAGTCCTGTAGGCGAAACAAAGTCTAGCTTGAGTATACTCCAGAGTACCACGAGACACGTGAAACCTTGTGGGAAGCAGGGGGGACCACCCCCCAAGGCTAAATACTACCTGGTGACCGATAGCGCATAGTACCGTGAGGGAAAGGTGAAAAAGAACCCCCGGGAGGGGAGTGAAATAGAACCTGAAACCCTATGTTTACAAGCAGTGGAAGTTCTTTATATGAACGACCGCGTACTTTTTTGTAGAACGGGCCAACGAGTTACGGTATGCAGCAAGGTTAAGTAGTTAAGCTACGGAGCCGCAGCGAAAGCGAGTCTGAATAGGGCGATTTAGTTGTATGCCGTAGACCCGAAACCGGGTGACCTATCCATGAGCAGGTTGAAGCGGAAGTAAAAATTTCGTGGAGGACCGAACCCATGTCTGTTGAAAAAAAGGCTGGGATGACTTGTGGATAGCGGAGAAATTCCAATCGAACTCGGAGATAGCTGGTTCTCCCCGAAATAGCTTTAGGGCTAGCCTCAAAGTTAGTGATACGGAGGTAGAGCACTGAATGTCCTAGGGGCCCTCACCGGTTACTGAAGACTATCAAACTCCGAATGCCGTAATCATATCTTTGGGAGTCAGACTATGTGTGATAAGATTCATAGTCGAGAGGGAAACAGCCCAGACCGTCAGCTAAGGTCCCTAAGTACAGGTTAAGTGGAAAAGGATGTGGGATTGCATAGACAACTAGGATGTTGGCTTAGAAGCAGCCACTCATTTAAAGAGTGCGTAATAGCTCACTAGTCGAGTGATCCTGCGCCGAAAATTACCGGGGCTCAAACCTGTCACCGAAGCTACGGCTTACTGATAGTATTTATATTATTGGTAGGGGTAGGGGAGCATTCTATACGGGCTGAAGTCATACCGAAAGGAATGGTGGACTGTATAGAAGAGAGAATGTTGGCATGAGTAGCGAGAGGTAGGTGAGAATCCTACCCGCCGAAAAACCCTAAGGTTTCCTGAGGAAGGTTCGTCCGCTCAGGGTTAGTCGGGACCTAAGCCGAGGACGAAAGTCGTAGGCGATGGACAACAGGTTGAAATTCCTGTACCACCGAAAAATCGTTTTTAGCAATGGGGTGACACAGGAGGATAGGCTAAGCGCACCGTTGGTTGTGTGCGTCTAAGCCCGTAGGGAGTCTATGTAGGCAAATCCGCGTAGGCAATCCTGAAAGGTGATGGGGGAGCGAAATATAGTAGCGAACTTGCTGATTCCACACTGTCGAGAAAAAGCCTCTAGCGAGATCTAGGTGCCCGTACCGCAAACCGACACAGGTAGGTGAGGAGAGAATCCTAAGGCGAGCGAGAGAACTATTGTTAGGAACTCGGCAAAAATGACCCCGTAACTTAGGGAGAAGGGGTGCCACGGTAGGGTGTTAAAGCCCGAGGTGGCCGCAGAGAATAGGCCCAAGCGACTGTTTAGCAAAAACACAGGTCTCTGCTAAGTCGAAAGACGATGTATAGGGGCTGACGCCTGCCCGGTGCTGGAAGGTTAAGGGGACGTGTTAACGTAAGTGAAGCACTGAACTTAAGCCCCAGTAAACGGCGGCCGTAACTATAACGGTCCTAAGGTAGCGAAATTCCTTGTCGGGTAAGTTCCGACCCGCACGAAAAGGCGTAACGATTTGGGCACTGTCTCAACAATAGACTCGGTGAAATTGTAGTACCGGTGAAGATGCCGGTTACCCGCAGCAGGACGGAAAAGACCCCGTGGAGCTTTACTGTAGCCTGACACTGGATTTTTGGTATTACATGTACAGCATAGGTGGGAGACTTAGAAGCATGTACGCCAGTATGTGTGGAGTCGCCGTTGGGATACCACTCTTGTAATACTGAAGTTCTAACCAGAAGCTGTGAATCCAGCTTTGGGACACTGTCAGGTGGGCAGTTTGACTGGGGCGGTCGCCTCCTAAAAAGGTAACGGAGGCGCCCAAAAGGTTCCCTCAGCGCGGTCGGAAATCGCGCGTAGAGTGTAAAAGGCAGAAGGGAGCTTGATTGCGAGACTTACAAGTCGAGCAAGGACGAAAGTCGGGCTTAGTGATCCGGTGGTTCCGAGTGGAAGGGCCATCGCTCAACGGATAAAAGCTACCCCGGGGATAACAGGCTTATCTCCCCCAAGAGTCCACATCGACGGGGAGGTTTGGCACCTCGATGTCGGCTCGTCTCATCCTGGGGCTGAAGTAGGTCCCAAGGGTTGGGCTGTTCGCCCATTAAAGAGGCACGCGAGCTGGGTTCAGAACGTCGTGAGACAGTTCGGTCCCTATCCGCTGTGGGCGCAGGAAATTTGAGAGGAGCTGTCCTTAGTACGAGAGGACCGGGATGGACGTACCTCTGGTGTATCAGTTGTCGCGCCAGCGGCATGGCTGAGTAGCTATGTACGGACGGGATAAGCGCTGAAGGCATCTAAGCGCGAAGCCCCCCTCAAGATTAGATTTCCCATGACGTAAGTCAGTAAGACCCCAGAAAGACTATCTGGTTGATAGGCCTAAGGTGTAAGGGCAGTAATGTCTTAAGCTGATAGGTACTAATAGGTCGAGGACTTGACCAAATATGCATTGTTTAGTTTTGAGGGTACAACCTCTAATCCAGTGACAATAGCGAAGGGGTCACACCTGTTCCCATACCGAACACAGAAGTTAAGCCCTTCAGCGCTGATGGTACTTAGGCGGAGACGCCTTGGGAGAGTAGGTCGTCGCTGGTTTGATTGTTCCAAGGTAGCTCAATGGTGGAGCACCCGGCTGTTAACCGGTAGGTTGTGGGTTCGAGTCCCACCCTTGGAGCCAATGTGGCCCATTGGTCAAGCGGTCAAGACACCGCCCTTTCACGGCGGTAACCCGGGTTCGATTCCCGGATGGGTCACCATTAGGGCGCATAGCTCAGCTGGGAGAGCACCTGCCTTACAAGCAGGGGGTCATAGGTTCGATCCCTATTGCGCCCACCATTAATTTGGCCCGGTAGTTCAGTTGGTTAGAATGCCAGCCTGTCACGCTGGAGGTCGAGGGTTCGAGTCCCTTCCGGGTCGCCAATTGAATATGCTGGTGTGGCTCAACGGTAGAGCAGCTGACTTGTAATCAGCAGGTTGGGGGTTCGATTCCCTTCGCCAGCTCCAAATATGGAGGAATTCCCGAGAGGCCAAAGGGGGCGGACTGTAAATCCGTTAGCTTAGCTTTCGGTGGTTCGAATCCACCTTCCTCCACCAAGTATGCGGAAGTGGCTCAGTGGTAGAGCATCGCCTTGCCAAGGCGAGGGTCGCGGGTTCGAATCCCGTCTTCCGCTCCATTTTATTTTTTGAAAAAGTAACGATATATATTTAAATCCTATGTCAAAAGACATAGGATTTTTAAGTATATAGGTTTTATAAGATAATATCTTTTTCTAATATTTTTGTTAGAAGAAGAATTGCATTTTCTACATCTTTTTTAGAAACCATTTCTGATGGGCTATGAATATACCTACAAGGAATTGAAAGAACTCCTGAAGGAACGCCAGCTCTAGTTGTATGAATAGTACCAGAGTCAGTACCACCAAATTCTAATATTTCTAATTGATAAGGAATTTGGTTATTTTTTGCTGCATCGATCATAAGATTTTTTACAGTAGGATGTGCAAGTAAAGAATGGTCTTTAATCTTTATAGCAGGACCTTCATCAAGTTTTACTGCCATATGTTTTGATTTTGGAGTATCGCCAGTAGCAGTAACATCTACAGCAATCCCTAAATCAGGATTTATTCCAAAAGACGCAGTTTTTGCACCTCTTGCACCTAATTCCTCTTGAACTGTGAAAACAAAATATAGTTCGTTAGGAGAATTTTTAATATTTTTGATTGTTTCTATTGCAACATAACAACCGATTCGGTCATCCAAAGCTTTTGCTGTAATGTAGTTATCAAGTGATGTAAATGAACGATAAAAACAGGCTACATCTCCAATTGAAACTTTATTCATAGCTTCTTGCTTATCTTTTGCACCGATGTCTATGTACATTTTTTCAAGCTTTAGTTTTTTAATATCATCTAAATGTTGCATACCTACTATACCAATAGTACCATTAGCAAATTGAACGCGTTGGCCAAGAGAGATATAAGGAGAAACACCTCCAATATTTGCAAATCTTAAAAATCCATTATCATCTATCCCTGTAACAATGATTCCTATTTCGTCCATATGACTGGCAATCATGACTTTAGCACCAGTTCCTTTTTTTATAGCGATAAGATTTCCCATTTTATCTACTTTTATTTCATCCACATAATTTTTTATTTCATCTTGAATTATAGCTGTTATTGTTTCCTCATTTCCTGAGGGACCAAAAGCTTCTGTAAGTTTTTTTAATAGAGAGTATTGATTATTCATTAATATATTCCTCCTTTTTTACATTTTCAAGGAAAAGAGTTATGAGTTTTATAGCATTTTCAAAATCATCCTTGTGCATAACAGAGTTAGGAGCGTGAATATATCGACAGGGGATGGATATAGCGGCAGTTGGAATACCATCTCTTGTTAAATGAATTTTTCCTGCATCATTTCCGCCTTTTATTGTTTGTTTGAACTGTATTTTTATATTATGCTGTTTTGCAATTTCAACGAATTTTTTTACAAGGTTTTTATCAAAGTAGGAAACCATATCTACAATAGATAAAGCAGGTCCGTTTCCTAAACGTGTTGCATAGTCTGGCTCTTTTATATCTGTTATGTCATAACAAGTTGTTCCTTCTAATACGATAGCTATGTCTGGATTAAGAGCATAGGCTGCTACTCCTGCACCACGAAGGCCTACTTCTTCTTGTACAGAAAATACGGCATAAATTGTACTATTGTATTCTTTTTTTAATGTTTCCATAATAATTGCACAGCCTGCTCTATCATCTAAGGCCTTTGCTTTTACAAGATTATTTCCAAATTCTACGTATTTGCTTGCAAAAGTAATATAATCTCCTTTTGAGACTAATTTTTCTGCTTCAGCCTTTGAGCTTGCGCCAATATCTATGTATAGTTGTTTATGTTTTAGAGCTTTATTTCTTTCATCTGGCTCTTGAAGATGTATAGCTTTTGCTCCAATGACACCTTTTACTCTATTTTTACCAATTTCGACAACTTTAGAAACGAAAATGCGATCATCCATACCACCTACAGGTAAGAATTTAATAAATCCATTATCATCGATGGATTTTACCATCATTCCTACTTCATCCATATGGGCAGATAGCATGATGCGTGGGAATCCTTCCTTTCCTTTTTTGACAGCAATAAGATTTCCTAATCGATCGATTTTTATTTCATCTACATAGGGCTTTATTTCGCTTAATATAAAATCTCTTACTTCTTTTTCATTACCTGAAACACCTGGAAGTTCAGTAAGCTTTTTTAAAAGCATAAAAATCCCTCCAAATCTTCATCATCTAAACTAGATATAAAATAGGCTAGCAGTTTTCCTGTATTTTTTATATCAGTAATATCTATTGTCTCAACAGATGTGTGCATATAGCGTAAAGGGATGGAAATAACACCTGTTGCTACACCAGATTGGGTAATTTGTATGGATTGTGCATCTGTTCCAGAGTTTCCAGGACTTAATTCTATTTGATAAGGGATATTATATTCTTTGGCTATTTCTTTCAATCTCTCATGGATTTTTGGATGAATATTTGCACCAAATCCAAGACCCGGTCCCTTTCCGAGCTCTAGTGTATCATCCTTTGATAATTCAGGAGTTTTACCAAACCCTACATCGATAGCGATTCCTATATCAGGAGAGATTTGGAAGGTACTTACCATGGCTCCTCTTGTTCCGACTTCTTCTTGAACTGTTGCTACACCGTAAACGTCACATTGATGCTGAATTTTTTTTAGTTCTTTAAAGCATTCGATCATTGCAGCAATACCAGCTTTGTCATCTAGTGATTTACCAGCAATTACATTATTCTGCAAAGGGATCATTTTTCTATTTATTGTGATAGGGTCACCAATTGTTATTATTTTTTCAGCTTCTCCCTTTGAAAGACCTATATCTATAAGCATATCTTCTATTTTTATAGCATTTTTTCTTTCTTCAGGAGTTTGTAGATGGGGTGCTTTTGTAGCAATAACACCAAATACATCTTTTTTTCCATGGATTATGACTTCTTGTGCAAGAAGGGTCCTTTGATCAACACCGCCTATATTGGTAAATTTTACAAAACCATTTTTATCAATATCTTTTACCATAAGTCCGATCTCATCCATGTGAGCAGCCAACATTATCTTGATAGGGGTTTTTGAAGTACCTTTTTTATAAACGATAAGGTTTCCTAGTTTATCTCGTTTTATATCATTGCAGTTATCTTTAAAGAAAGATGCAATTATATTAGACATAGATGCTTCGAAGCCTGAGACACTTGGTTTTTCTATCATCATTTTTAATGCATTTTTTATCTCCATATTTTTCCTCCTTCCTTTAACCTACGTACATTATTATAGCATATATAAAAAGATAATTTTTAATTAAGCACCAAATTTATCCAATCTTTTGGCATTTGCTAGTAGTAAACCCATTAAATATTTGCTTTCAAAGAAGCCTAGACCTCCATTGTTGCAGGCATTTTCATTAAAGAACTTTACATCATCTCTTCCAGAAAATTGACCGTGAATTAATAATGGAATTGGATGCCAGCTATGAGAACGCATTGCACATGGAGAAGAATGATCTCCTGTTATAGCTAAGACATCAGGCTTATTTTCTAGAATGATTGGTAGTGCTTTGTCAACTTTTTCAATACAGCTTACCTTAGATTCAAAATCACCATCTTCACCAGCTTGATCTGTTCCTTTTACATGAATAAAGAAAAAATCGTACTTTTGTTTATTGCTTACATAGGTTTCAAATAAACCTTCTATAGAATCAGGTGCAGGCAGTAGTGTCATGCCAAGTAAAGATGCTATGCCTCTATACATAGGATATGTTGCAATGGCTGCAGATTCTAGTAGATATTTTTCTCGCATAGTAGGAAGTTTTGGTTTTGAAGCAATACCGCGCATCAGAAAAGCATTTGCGGGATGCTTGTCTTTGATTAAAGCATAACCTTCTTTTATAAACTTATTTATAACATTTGCAAGAAATTGAGATGGTGGATTTTTTCCGTGAGCAGGAAGTGGAGCTTTTCCTTCTGTTAAAGGATCTGTATCATTTATATATGAACCGATTTCTTTATCTTTACTTCTAAATACAGTTACAAATCTATGACCTTTACCAGGTTTTATAATAATTTCAACACCATCAATTTCTTTTATTGATTTTAATGTATTACACAATTCTATAGTCAGTTCAGTAGGAATTCTTCCTGCTCTACGATCTGTAATAATACCATTTTCATTCATTGTGGCAAAATTACATCTAGCAGCTACATCATAAGATTTTAATTGAAATCCAATACCTACTGCTTCTAAAACCCCTCTTCCAATAGTTAGATTCATAGGGTCATATCCAAACAAACCAACATGTCCAGGACCACTGCCTGGGGTAATACCAGGAAGAACTGGATGGAGACGTCCAACAACAGATTCTTTTGCTAATTTATCTAAATTTGGTGTATGGGCATATTCTAATGGTGTTTTGTCTTTGAATTTTGGACTTCTGATATCGCCTACTCCATCTAGTACAAGTAGAATTATTTTTGAATTGTTTGATTTAATAGTACTTTTAATAATTTGTTCATAATTCATAAGATCACCTCTTGTTTTTATTTAATATTTTAAAAAGAAATATAAAAAGAACGTTCATTCCAGATAACTTTTGAAAAAACTAGACTTCATTCCATGAAAAAATCCTAAACCTTCAAAACTCACATTCGTTCAAACATTGAAGGTTTTTAACGTATTTTTTCATGTAATTTCAGTAAGTTTTTTTTAGCAACGGAAATCTCGAATGAAATAAAGAGATTTCCTTATAGATATGAGCAGTTGCAAAAGCAACATGCGAATTTTTAGAAAAGTTATCAAAGTCATTCACTTATCTTTTTATATTTTTTATGTTTAAAAAGAAATACAAAAAGAACGTTCATTCCAGATAAATAAAACTAAGATTAGTATGTTCAATTAGTTATGAAAAAATAATATAAAAGCTAGAGATTTAACACTCTAGCTTTTTATTTGAAGTTTCTTCATATTCTTCTTTGAGTACAATATTTAAAACTAATGCAGTGATAGTTCCAGCACTAATACCTGATGAGAAAAGACCTTTTAATATAGAAGGAAAGTTTTTTAGAAAATCAGGGCGTACTGTAACACCTAAACCTATTCCTAGTGATACTGCAAGGATTAGCATATTTCTGTTGTTAAAAGGAACATTTTTGACTGTTTTAATACCTGCTGCAGCTACTACTCCAAACATAATAATCCCAGCTCCGCCTAAAACAGGATTTGGCATGATTGCAATTAAGGCACCGAATTTAGGAAATATTCCTAATAACATGAGTATGATTCCTGCAATGACTACAACAAAGCTGCTAGCAACTTTTGTCAATGGAATTAAGCCTACATTTTGGCTAAAGGAAGTATTAGGGCCTGCTCCAAAGAAGCCAGCGATAAAGCTTCCTACCCCGTCAGCTAATATACCAGAGGAAATTTCTTCACTGCTAAGTTCTTTATTTGAGGCTTCTCCAATAGCCATTAAAACTCCGACTGTTTCTATGGTGGTGACTAAGTAGGCTGTAATGAAAGGAATTACTGCGCTGAAACTAAATGTTACACCATATTTAAAAATTGTTGGGAGTGAAAACCAACTTGCTTCTTTGATTGGTTCAAAATTTAATAAGCCTAAAGGATAGCTTATTACATAACCGAAGATAAGCCCTATAATAACAGATGCTGAGCTAATCATTCCTTTACCATATCTATTTAGAAGTATTGTTACGATCATTACGGATATGGCTACAGATACATTTTTTATACTTCCATAATCAGCAGCGCCATAGCCTCCAGCAGCCCAGTCTATTGATACAGGAAGCAATGTAAGACCTATGAGCATAACGACTGTTCCTGTAACTATAGGAGGAAAGAATTTTCTTAAGGGTTTTATGAATCGGCTTAAAATCATTTCAATGAATGATCCTAGAATTGTTGCACCAAAAATTCCAGGAAGTCCCATGGTGCTACCTACAGCAATAGAAGGGCCTACGAAAGTAAAATCTGTACCCATAACACAAGGAACTCTAGCGCCAACTTTTCCTATACCCTTTGCTTGAATGAACGTAGCAACGCCAGCCATAAATAAAGCTGCACTAACTAAGAAAGCTAAATCATTAATAGGCAAACCTAAAATGCCACCTACTACTAAAGGAACAGCAACAATTCCGCCAAAAGCAGCTAAAATATGTTGAAAAGCAAGAAGAATACTTATACCAAGAGGCGGCTTATCATCTATTTTATAGATGATTTCTGAACGATTCTTAATTTTTTGATTGTTTTCCATATGTACACCTCCTTATATTTCTAGATAAACAATTTGTTTATCTTTAAAATTGATAGCTATTATAATACTATTCTGAAACTTCTTAAAAAAACTTTGTAAAAAAGTAACAATATTTTGTACAAGGTATGAAGCTTCAGATGAAAAATATTCAGAATAATTTATTAGAACTTAATAAATAAAGGGATATATCGTTTGTAGAAATCATATAAATAGATAAATAATCTAAAGAATAAATGGTGGTGATTCATATGCTAAAAGAGAGTGGCATTACCGTTAAGCAAGCTATTGAAATGGATTGTCTGAAGAAAAGCAAGATTGTGGCAGGACATAGAGGAATTCATAACATTATTAGCAAGGTAAATATTATGGCAGATCCAGATATTTTTGATTGGGTAAGCGAAGGAGAATTATTACTTACGACAGCTTATTCTTTTAAAAAAGATGATATCGCTATGCAAAAAAAATTTATTATAGAAGCGAGTAAAAAAAAGCTTGCAGGCATTGGGATTAAAATATATCCATATATGGATGGTTTAGCAAAAGAGGTAATAGATATTGCAGATTATTTAGGATTGCCTATTATAGATATTGATTATGCTACACCATTTACAGATATTATGACCCCTATTTTTAAAGAAATTTTCAATAAACAAGCGGCTTTATTACAAAAGGTAGAGCGGGTACATAATCATTTAATGGATGTTATGCTAAGAGAAGGTGGCATTAAAGAAATTATTAAAACTTTAAAAAAAATTATTCAAAATCCTATAGTAGTAAGGGACCATTATTTTGATACTTATATTTATCATATGGAGGAAAATGAAACATATGATTATGATACGCTTATAGAGAAAAGTAATAAATTTTTTGATAGAAATAATGATTATAAATGGATGAATATTAAAACAGAAAGGATAGAAGTGCTTAAAGATAAAGAGGTAAAAAGAATTATGATTCCGATTATTGTAAAGGGAAATGTTTATGGACATATTTTTGTTTGGGAAATGTCAAAAGAAATATCTAATTATGACCAAGTCGCATTAGAATCTGCTTCTACTATTATGGCCTTGGAATTTTTAAAGAAAAGCTCTGTTTATGCTGTTGAACATAGATACAAAGCGGAATTTTTTGAAGATCTTATTTCAAATGATGAGAAAAGAAAAGAACGTGCTATGAGTAGAGCAAATATTTATAAATTAGATTGCAATGCATATTATGCTGTATTTAATATTTTTATAGAAGATGCTGAAAAGGATATGGAATTTAAAAATAAGCTAGTATTGAATTTAGAAAAATTATGTGTGGATCAGAAAATGAACACATTAATTATTGGAAAAGAAAAAAAAATCTACATTATTACAATGTGGCGTTCTGAAAAGAATATAAAAAACAAACTAAATATTTTTGGTTCTAAAATAGATGAATTTATGAAAATAAACGTTAAAGATGAGAAATATAAAATTGGTATAGGTAGAATATATAAAGGATTAGGGCAGATTCATAGAAGTATAAAAGATGCAGAAAAAGCAATTGAAATAGGCAATATATTCAGTAAGGAGAAGGTTGTGAATTTTGAAGATTTAGGAATATATAAGATATTTTGCCAAGAACGTTTGAATGAAGAACTAGATAAATTTTATCAAGAAACCCTCCTCCCCCTTGTAGAATATGATAAAAATAAAAATACAGAGTTTGTAAAAACTCTTCAAGGATATTTTGAAACAAATGGAAATATAAAGAAGACTTCAGAATTGTTATTTACACATTACAATACAGTATTATATAGAATGCAAAGGATAAAAGAAATTACTGGAAGAGATATAGAAGATCCTGAAGACAGATACAATTTAGAAACGGCGTTGAAAATTATGAAGATTCTAAGATATTTATAGAACCCTCACTAAAGAGGGTTCTATTCTTCTATAAGGGCTACTGCACGAATAGGAGAACCTGAACCATCTCTAATTTTTAAGGGAAGCCCTAAAAATAGGAATCTTTTATTGAGTACTTTATCTAGATTACATAGGTTTTCTGTATTTGTTATATCAAATTCGCCACAAACTAAATGTCCAGAAAAATTCAAGTCATCTGGATGGTCTATTGCTGGGGCATCTACGCCTATATTTACAACTCCTTTTTCTGCAAGCCATCTAGCAGCTGAATAGCTAAGACCAGAATAGGTTGTTTGCCATTTATCTGTATTAAAATGCCTATCAAAATGCCCTGTATACAATAAAACAATATCTCCCTTATGAATGGTCTGTCCAGATTTTTCTAAAGCTTTTTCCAAATCCTCAGGTTCTATATATCTTGTATGAGGAACATGAGATAAATCAATACAAATAGCACTTCCCCAGAAATATTCAAGGGGCATTTTATCGATTGTTTTTCCAGTAGGCTTGTATTCCCAAACGGCATCACAATGGGTCCCACCATGTTCACTAATCAGAAGATTTCTTGCAGAGAAACCAAGAGTTTTACTACCTGTTTTTCTCATATTTTCTTCATGTGTCATATTTGTCATTATAAATGTATTTTGATGCATTGGAAATACAGACATTCCTTGAAAAATTTCTTGTGAAAGATCAATTAATTTTAATCCCATAAAAATCTCTCCTTTCTATTTTTTATAATTATGAAAAAAAACTAAATAAATGCCATTTTATTTTTTTATGAAATTATATATAAGCTTATATATATTGAAAACAAGCCAAGCTTATAGAAATAATACAAATAAAATCTGAAATTTATATAAAAGTATACTTGTCTTTTGTAAATTAA
This sequence comes from Crassaminicella thermophila, assembly GCF_008152325.1. Classification (GTDB taxonomy): domain Bacteria; phylum Bacillota; class Clostridia; order Peptostreptococcales; family Thermotaleaceae; genus Crassaminicella_A; species Crassaminicella_A thermophila. The sequence goes on along the minus strand of NZ_CP042243.1, from coordinate 2,604,999 downwards.
TTACAAAAATATTTACGTATAATTTAAGGATTCAAAGAATATAAAAGATAGTAAACAATGTGAAAAAGGAGGTTTTTTTATGAAGGATAAAAAGTATGTATTAGCTGTTCCTAATTTTAGTGATGGAAGAAGAAAAGAAGTTATTGAAGAAATTGTTGATGAGGTTAGAAATGTAGAAAATGTTACTTTGGTTAGTTATGAACCAGAATATGATTTTAATAGAACTGTTGTGACTCTTATAGGAGAGCCTGAACCTCTAAAAAGAGCATTAATTAATATGGCAGGAAAAAGCTATGAATTAATTAACATGGAAGAACAAAAGGGAACTCATCCACGAATTGGTGCACAGGATACGATTCCACTATTTCCATTTAAAAATATTACATTGGATGAATGTAGAGAATTAGCAGAAGAAATAGGTAGTGAAATTTTTGAAAAATATGAAGTTCCTATTTACTTTTCAGGAGTTAATGCAAGAAATGAAAAAAGAAAAGCTCTATCATTTATTAGAAAAGGACAGTATGAAGGATTGAAACTTGTAGCTCATACAGATGAAAGAAAGCCAGATATAGGTCCAAACGCATTACATCCAACAGCTGGAGCAACAATTGTTAGTGCAGATACAGAAGGACTTACTGCATATAATGTATTTTTAAATACAGAAGATATAGAGATTGCAAAAAAAATTGCAAAAGGGGTTAGAGGACCAAGTGGAGGTTTTTCTACAATTCGAGCTGTGGGAATCAAATTCCCTGAAAGGGAAGGGGTAGTAGTATCTATGAATATGTTTGATTGTCAAAAAACACCACTTTACAGAGCATTTAATTTTGTAAAGCAGGAAGCAGCTCGATATGGTGTTGCTGTTACAGGATCAGAAATTGTAGGACCTGTTAAATTAGATTATTTACTTAATTCATTAGAATACTTCTTAGGGCTTGAAAACCTTAAGAAAGAACAAATACTAGAAACGCATTTAATGAAATAATAAATAAATTAAAGGGGGACTTAAAATGAAAATAGATGTGATTATTAAAAATGCGAAAATACCTCAAGGAGATGATACTGTACAAACAAATATTTTGGTTTCAGATGAAAAAATAGTTGGATTTGTAAATGATATTAAAGGAATTGAAGCAGATGAGGTAATTGATGCAGAAGGACATTTGACAATTCCGGGATGTTTTGATTCTCATACGCATTTTATGGATCCAGGATTTACCCATAGAGAAAACTTTCTTACAGGAACATCTTCAGCGGCTGCTGGCGGTATTACTACAATAATGGATATGCCTTGTTGTTCAAAACCTTCTGTTAGAAGTGTTGTTGAGTTAGAACAAAAATTAGATGCAATAAAAGATAAAGCTATTGTTGACTTTGCTCTTTGGGGAGGGGTTACTGGAGAAGATATAAGAGAAGGACAAACACATCATGTATTAGAGCAAGCAGAATATGGGGTATGTGGTTTTAAAGTATATATGACACCTTCTGTACCAACTTATGAAAGGGTTACAGATCCAGAAATGCTAGAGGCGTTTAAGGTAATAGCAAAAACAGGATTGCCTGTTGGAATTCATGCTGAAAATTATGCAATGTGCGACTATTATGTAAAGGATTTTCAAAGAAAAGGAAGAATGGATGGACCTGCTTGGGCTGAAGCTAGATTAGCGTTAGCTGAGAAGGTTGCTATAGAATTAGGCATTAGTTTTGCAGAATCAACTGGTGCAAGATTACATATTGTTCATATGAGTACAGGCATTGGAGCAAAATTAGTTAGAGAGGCTAAAAAAAGAGGTTTGGATGTAACAGCAGAGGTAACCCCTCATTATCTGACACTAAATTATCAAGAAGCGATGACAGAACATAAGCAGTTTGCAAAAATAGCACCTCCTCTTCGAACAAAGAAAGATAATGAAGAGCTTTGGGAAGGACTTCAAAATGGAAGTGTAGATTTTGTTGCTACAGACCATGCTCCTTATGAAATAGCAACAGAAAAAGAAGGAGAAGGGTTAAATATTTGGACAGCATTTCCTGGTATACCTGGAGTTGAGACAATGGTACCTATTTTGGTGAGTGAAGGGTATAACAAAGGAAGACTTTCTCTTAGTAGGTTAGTAGAAGTACTTAGTACAAATGCAGCAAAACATTATGGATTATATCCTAAAAAAGGAGCAATGCAAATAGGTTCTGATGCAGATTTTACAATTATTGATCTTGATAAAGAGTGGACAATTGATCAGAAGAAAACTTATTCAATGGCAAAATATAATCCTTTGCATGGCTTGAAATTAAAAGGAAAACCAGTAAAAACAGTTGTTCGTGGTAAGCTTGTATATGATGAAAAAGTAGGGGTTATTGGAAAAGAAGGTTATGGAAAATTCGTTAAGCGTCAAAGTATTCAAAAGCTAGATAAGGTTATTAAATATTTATAGAGGGGGTTTTTTGTATGCCAAGACATGCTATTTTGGTAATAGATATGTTGAATGATTTTATAGGAGAGAAAGCACCACTAAGATGTCCAGGAGGAGATGAGATTGTTCCTAATCTTAAAAAATTATTTGATTGGGTTAGAAAAAGAGAAGATGACAATATTCATTTGATACATATTCAAGAAGCTCATAGAAAAAATGATGCAGATTTTAGAGTAAGACCAGTTCATGCAGTAAAGGGAACCTGGGGATCAGATTTTATTAAAGAGCTTTATCCGAAAGAAGGAGAGTATATTGTACCAAAAAGAAGACATAGTGGGTTTGCTTATACTGATTTAGATTTGTATTTGAGAGAAGAAAATATAGATACAGTTGTTGTAACTGGTGTTTGGACAAATGTTTGTGTAAGAAGTACTGCTTCAGATGCTTTGTATCACGCATATAAAGTAATAACTTTAAGTGATGGATGTGCTTCTAAAACAGAAGAAATGCATGAGTATGGATTAAAAGATTTGAGTTTATTTACAAAGGTTATGAGCATTGATGAATACATAAAGGCATGGGAGATGGGAGAAGACCCATGGATTGGTGGAGGAGACAAAGAGAACAAAGTTAAATAAAAGAAAGAGGTATACAAAATGAGATTAACTGTGGCAATAACAGGTGGTAGCTGTGCAATTTATGGAATTGCTTTGCTTAAGGCTCTAGAGCAGCTAGGTGTGGAAACACACCTAGTTGTATCAAGAATGGGTGAATATGTAGTAAAGCATGAGTGTGATATGGAAATTGAAACATTAAAAACATTTGCTACTGCTTATCATGAGAATGATAATCTGGCTGCGCCTATTGCCAGTGGCACATTTGAATCAGATGGAATGATTATTGCTCCATGCTCTATGAATACTTTAGCAGCTATTGCCAATGGCATATCAACAAATCTTATTGCAAGGGCAGCAGATGTAACTATAAAAGAGGGAAGGAAACTGATTATCCTACCAAGGGAGACTCCTTTGAGTGTCATACATTTAGAAAATATGCTAAAGCTTGCTAAAATGGGTGTAAAAATTATACCAGCTGCTCCAGGGTTTTACCATCAACCTCAAACAATAGGTGATTTAGTAAATATCATGGTAGGAAAAATATTAGATCAGATAGGAATAAAACACAATTTGGCTAGAAGGTGGGGAGAATAAACTGTATAGAGAGGAGGTAGAAAATGGAGAAGCAAATGCTTAGAGCTTGCATAGAAAAACTAAAAAGAAATGGGAAATTGATTGAGTGTCATGTGCCTGTTGATCCTAAGTTTGAGTTAGGTGCTGTTCTTAAATATTACAAAAATGAAAAGCCGATATTGTTTCACAAAGTAAAAGGTTACAATATCCCAGTAGTAGGAGCGATTTTTGGCAATAGAGATATCTATTATGAAATGCTTGGAATTAGTCATGAAGAACGGATTTTTAAGATTGCAGATGCCATTTCAAATCCAAAACCTGTAAGATTATTAAATTATGGGCCGGTGATGGAAAATATTATTAAAAGGAATATTGATATTACTAAAATGTTTCCTGTACCTACTTTTCATGAAAAGGATTCATCAAGCTTTATTACAGCAGGAATGTTAGTAATAAAGGATCCTGAAACAGGAAAAAGATATATTTCTATTAGAAGATTTCAGATAAATGGCAGTAATAAAATGAGTATTTTGATTGCTTCTCCTTTGCTAAAAGGACAATTAGAAAGATTAGAAGCTAAAAATCAACCTTTAGAGGTAGCTGTTGTATTAGGATATGATTATTCATTATTGTTAGCATCTCAGATAAGCAGTGAGACATATGGTATAGACAAATATGAAATAGATAGTGCACTAAGGGGAGAACCTATAGAATTAGTGAAATGCCATACATGTGATTTGGAAGTGCCTGCATATGCTGAGATTGTATTTGAAGGAGTTATACCTCCTCATAAAAGGGAAGAGGAGGGGCCTTTTGGAGAACTTATGGGATATTATGGAGAAAAAGGAATGCATCCGATCATAGAAATAAAAGCAATTATGCATAGAAATAATCCCGTTTTTCAAACAGCTTTTCCATGTAGAGAAGAACATTTATCTAATGGGCTAATAAGAGAAGTAGAAACTTATAGTAATTTAAAAAAACTAGTGGATGTAAAAGATGTGAATATAACTGTTGGAGGAGGATGCAGATTCCATGCAGTTATTGCTATTAATAAAAGGGCTGAAGGAGATGGGAAAAGTGCAATAATCGGTGCTTTAAGCAGTAGCAACGATTTAAAGCATGTGGTTGTTACAGATGATGATATAGATATTTTTGATATGGATGATGTAGAATTAGCTATTGCTACAAGGTTTCAGGCTTCAAAGGATTTAGTTAGGATTAAAGGTGCATTAGGATCAGGTTTAGATCCTTCTCATCGTATAGATGGGCTTACAGATAAGTTAGGGATAGATGCAACAAAACCTTTGGGAGAAAAAGGAAAAAGGTTTGACAAAGGTAGTATTCCTGGATTTGAAAATATAGACATATGTAAATATTTTCCACGTAGGAAATTGTAGAAATAAAGGTGGTTGATTAGGATGAAGGAAGCCTTAGGAATCTTTGAAATAAGAAGTTTGGTAGCAGCTATTGAAGCTGCTGATTGTATGGTAAAAGCAGCAGATGTAAAGCTTGTTGACTTTAATTTTGTAGGATCAGGGGTTATATCTGTTATGGTGAGAGGAGAAGTGGCAGCTGTAAAGGCGGCTATTGATAGTGCAAAGGAATCAATAGGAGATATGGCAGAAATTATTTCAATGAATGTGATTCCAAGACCGCATGATGAAGTAGAAAAAATATTATAAAAATCTAATGGGGTGTTTTTATGGCAAATCCATTGGCAAAATCCATTATGAACAATATTGCAAATAAGATTAAAAAAGAAGCTGTTAAAGAAGGAAATTTTAAGATAGATAAGCATTATGAAGCTTTATTAAAGGATGTTATGTATAAGGGAGCTAAAGCAGAAGAAAAAGCATCTAGTTATACAATGAAGTGGGATGATTATTTAAAAACAGAAGTAAAAGAAGTGAATGCAAAAAGGATGATGACCTTAGAGGAATTCAGCTGCAAGCGCTTCGGAAATAAATAGGATTTATTTGGAGGTGCTAGAAAATGGGTGCAGCTTTAGGGTTAATTGAAACAGTTGGATTAGGTGCAGCAATAACTGCATTAGATGCAGCTTCTAAAGCAGCAGATATAACTATTATAGGATATGAAAGAATTATTGGAGCAGGAAAATCTGTAAGTGTTACAGTACAAATAGCTGGAGAAGTAGCAGCAGTACAGGCTGCTATTGATTCAGGAGTAATGGCTGCAGAGAGAGTTGGAAAAGTTTTATCTTATAGGGTCATTCCTAGACCTCATGATGAAGTTGATAAATTTATTCATCAATTTAGTAAAAATCTAAAAAATAATAATAATGATGATAAAAAGGAGGAATAGGGTATGGGTCAGGCATTAGGTATGATTGAAACGAAAGGGTTAGTAGGAGCAGTTGAGGCAGCTGATGCAATGGTAAAGGCTGCAAATGTAAATATTGTAGGATATGAAAAAATAGGGTTTGGCTTGGTTACAGTTATGGTAAGAGGTGATGTAGGAGCTGTAAAAGCTGCAACAGATGCTGGAGCAGAGGCAGCAAGAAATGTTGGAGAATTACATTCAGTACATGTTATACCAAGACCGCATTTGGAAGTTGAACGAGTGATTTTAAAAGGAGAATAAAGCACGAATATAGTCTTATAGAGGTGTTTAAATGAAAGGAAATGCACTCGTAAAAGAAGTTCTTGATGGGATTATAAAAGGACTAGAAAAAGAGGAAGTAAAAAAAAGAAAGAAAGAAATTTCAAAAATTAATAATATTTTTATGGTTTTTACAGGAAAAAATGAAGAAATTAATTCAATAAAGAAGCTTAAAGAGAATGATATTGATGTTTCTATCATTCTATCAGAAAAAACAAAAGATATTTTAGAGAAAGAATTATTAAAAAATAGAATCAATCAAAAAGATATATATACAAAAGAAGATATTCAGATTATAGAAAAAATAGATATCCTTTGGGTTCCAGTATTTACGCAGAATATGGCTGCAAAATTAAGATTCGGGATGCAGGATACAATAGATACATTCGTTATTTGGCAGGCTTTATGGCATGGAAAGAAGGTTATTGCGAATAAAGAATATTTACAATACTGCAATGGAAAAGATACAAAAAATACTTATTTGAAAAAAATTGTTCATGAAAATATACAATTTCTTGAAAAGCTTGGTGTTAAGTGGGGCAAATATTATGATTGTGTTAAAGCATTAAAAAGTATTGATGAAAAGCAGGAAAAAAGAAAAATTATTACAAAAAAAGATATTTTAGAATTAGTTGGAAAAACAGATAAATATTATTTGTCTAAAAACAGCATTATTACACCATTAGCTAAGGACATTGCAAAAGAGAAAAATATTTTGTTAATAAAGGATTAGTGCTCCACAGAGAGGAGAAAATTATGCAAATTGGAAGAATTTTAGGAAATGTTGTAGCAACTAGAAAGGATGAAAGGCTTACAGGATATAAATTGATGATTATACAATGTTTAGATGAACAAAAAAATCCACAAGGTTGCCCAATTATTGCAGTTGATACAGTAGGTGCTGGGATTGGGGAATTGGTTTTATTTACAAAGGGAACATCTGCTAGATTTGCTGCAAATAAAACACAATCTCCAATTGATGCAGCTATTATAGGAATTATTGATAATATCGATGTATACAAGGAACTTCCTTGTAAAGAACAACAGTAAGGGGGGATATATGTTGGATGTCCTTCATATAAAAAAGGCCATAGAATATAGGGAATTAGTAGATGTATTGATGGGTGGTAAAGGGTTTGCTGATATTGTTCTTTGTGGTGGAGATGTAATAAATGTATTAACTAGGGAAGCTTACAAGGCTGATGTAGCGATAAAAGGAAAATATATTTTAATGGTTGGAGATGCATCAAAATTAATTGATGAAAATACTATTGTTATAGATGTTAGAGGAAAATATATTTCTCCAGGATTCATAGATTCTCATATGCATTTTGAAAGCAGCATGCTAACTATTACAGAGTTTTCTAGATTGTCTATTCCATCAGGAACAACTACTTTAATAGCAGATCCTCATGAGATCGGAAATGCACTCGGACCTATTGGAATAAAAGCTATGGCAAAAGAAGCAAGTACAGTTGTAAATCATGTTCATTTGGTTGTACCTGCATTAACACCAGATTGTCCAAGTTTAGAAACAGCAGGATATGACATTACATCAAAGGATATGAAAGAATTATTAAATTATCAAAATGTAATTGGTATTGGAGAATTACAAGGATTTAGTAATGCAAAACATGTATACAAGAACACACCAGAAATTTTGGATGATTTGATTTCATCTACTACGTATGCAAGAAGTATTGGAAAAATTGTAGATGGAAATGCACCTGAGCTGTTTGGAAATGAACTAGCTGCACATATAATTACAACAGGAGGAAAATGCTCTTGTCATGAAACAACGACTAAGGAAGAATGTGTAGAAAAATTAAGGCAAGGCGTTTATGTATTTATGAGAGAAGGCTCTACTCAGAAAAATATGGCTGAGTGTATTAAGGCTATAACGGAAGAGGGACTAGATTCTAGAAGATGTATTTTGGCAACAGATGATATGGTAGCTGAAGATTTAGAAAAGCTAGGACATATGAATGAAATTGTAAGAAGAACAATAGCTCAAGGGGTAGATCCAATCGAAGCTATTCAGATGGTAACAATTAATCCTGCGACTTATTTTGGATTAGAAGATAGAGGAGATTTATCCCCAGGAAAACTTGCTGATATAGCTATTATTGGCGATTTATATCAGATGAATGTAGAAGGGGTATTCATTGAAGGAAAACTAGTTGCTGTTTCAAAAAAACTACTAATAGATATGCCTAAATATACATATCCAAATATTGTTAAAAATTCTGTAAATAGAGAACCTTTAGTAGAGGAAGAACTAAAAATAAAAGCAGATGGACAAAGTGCTTTTGTAAGATGTATAGAATTAATTCCAGATCAGAATCTTTCAGGATGCTTAGAATTTGAGATGAAGGTAAGAAATGGGGAGATAGAAGGGGATACACAGAAAGATGTTCTGCCAATTGCATGTATAGAAAGGTACGGAAGAAATGGAAATATAGGAAAAGCTTTTGTAAAAGGATTTGGACTAAAATCTGGAGCTTTTGCAGAGAGTGTAGCTCATGATACTCATAATATTATTGTAGTAGGAACTAATACAAAGGATATGCTAACGGCTGTTAATCGTGTGATTGATATGGGTGGAGGCATAGCTGTAGCGAAGAATAGAAAAATTATAGAAGAATTAAGGCTTCCAGTAGGAGGTTTGATTACGGATGAATTATCAGGTAGTGAGGTAAGCAGTAAAGTTGCAAAGTTAGAAGAAATAGTAAAAGAAGAATTAGGTTGTACGGTGCATGCACCTTTTATGCATCTGTCTTTCTTAGCATTATCTACTAGTCCAAAATGGAAGATTACAGATAAGGGGCTTATAGATGTAAATAATTTTAAGGTTTTAGAAACAGTTAAATAAAACATAGGTAAGCAACATTGAAAGAAAACATAAAAAAACGCTCTTTTTATATTTTTTATGTTGATATTGCTTATCTATATAAATCAAAGGACAAAATTTTAAAAACAATGGGTTTGAAATTTTGTCTTTTTTTTGAATTAATCATTAAAAATATATAGGAGGTATAAGAATGAATGCATTTTTAGAGAAAACCTTTAAACTTAGGGAAAATAAAACAGATGTAAAAACAGAAATTATGGCAGGGATTACTACTTTTATGACAATGGCTTACATTATAATTGTAAATCCACTTTTTTTAAGTGAGACAGGGATGGATAAAGGAGCGTTATTTACTTCTACTTGTATAGCAGCAGCTTTTGCTACATTGATTATGGCGTTTTATGCAAATTATCCTTTTGCATTAGCTCCTGGGATGGGACTAAATGCGTTCTTTGCATTTACAGTAGTATTAGGAATGAAATATTCATGGCAATTCGCTTTAACGGCGGTTTTTATAGAGGGGATAATTTTCATTATATTAACATTTTTTAACGTTCGAGAAGCTATTATCAATAGTATGCCTATGAATATAAAGCATGCTGTTAGTGTAGGAATCGGCTTATTTATAGCTTTTATAGGCTTAGCTAATGCAGGAATTGTTGTATCTAATGAAGCAACAAAGGTTGCATTAGGGAATATGGGAGATCCTAAGGTAGTGCTTGCGCTTATTGGTTTACTTATTACTGGAATTTTACTAGCTAAAAATGTAAAAGGAGCTCTTTTAATAGGCATTGTAATAACAACTATTATTGGGTTACCTTTAGGTGTTACACCAAAGCCTTCAGGAATTATAAGTGCACCACCATCAATAGCTCCAATATTTTTTAAGCTTGATTTTTCAAAAATATTCACTCTTGATATGGTTGTAATAATGTTTACGTTTTTATTTGTAGACCTATTTGATACATTAGGTACATTAGTTGGGGTAGCATCTAAAGCTGATATGCTAGATAAAGAAGGAAAACTTCCAAGAGCTAAGCAGGCATTATTTGCTGATGCAGTAGGAACTACGTTTGGAGCAATATTAGGAACAAGTACAGTTACAACATATGTAGAAAGTGCAGCAGGTGTTGCAGAGGGAGGAAGAACTGGTCTTACAGCTTTGACAACAGGAATATTCTTTATTCTTGCATTATTATTTTCACCTATTCTCACAATAGTACCAGGTGCGGCAACAGCTCCTGCTTTAATTCTAGTAGGTTTGTTTATGATGTCACCTATTAAGAAAATCAATTTAGATGATTTTACAGAAGCGATTCCTGCATTTTTGACTATTATTATGATGCCTTTGACTTATAGTATTGCAGAAGGAATTGTATTTGGTATATTATCTTATGTTTTCTTAAAGGTATTGACAGGAAGAACAAAAGAAGTATCTATTCCACTTTATATATTAGCTGTATTGTTTATATTAAAGTTTGCAATGTAGTATTAAAACCTTATCAAAACATCCTGTTTTGTAGGCTGCTGGCTTAGCATTCATGCTAAGCCTACGGATTATTTTTTATTCATAATAATTTTATTTTATCTACAAATTTGCTATATCCCTATATGGAATAGGGGTTTAAAAGGAGGATAAAAAATGCCAGAAAGAACTTTAATCATTAAAAATGGAACGATAGTAACAATGAATAAAAAAAGAGAGTATATAAAAGCTGATATATTTATAAAGGATGATCGTATCATAGATATTAGACCAAATTTAGAAGCTAATGCAGAAAAAGTAATAGATGCAGATGGAATGATTATTATTCCAGGGCTTATTCAGACACATATTCATTTAACTCAAAGTTTATTTAAAGGGCAAGCAGATGATTTGGAATTACTAGATTGGCTAAAAAAGAAAATATGGCCATTAGAGGCTGTTCATACGTATGAATCTAATTATATTTCAGCAAAGCTTGGGATTGCAGAGCTAATAAAAGGAGGAACGACTTCCATTATAGATATGGAAACAGTAAATCATACGGAAGCTGCTTTTGAAGCTGTTTTAGGATCTGGAATAAGGGCTCATATGGGTAAATGCATGATGGATTATGGTAAAGATTTACCTGATTCTTTAATGGAAGATACACAAAATTCTATTAAAGAAAGTATAAGGATATTAAAAAAATGGCACCAAAAAGGAAATGGAAGGATTCAATATGCATTTGCACCTAGATTTGTTGTTTCATGTTCAGAAGAGTTGCTTTTAAAGGTAAAGGATTTGGCTGAGGAATATGGGGTTATGGTACATACTCATGCATCTGAAAATCAAAGTGAAATTGCACTAGTTCAAAAGGATAGAAAGATGAGAAATATTGCTTATCTTCATAAATTAGGATTAACAGGAGAAAATTTGATTTTGGCTCATTGTATTTGGTTAGATGAAGAAGAAATGAATATTTTAGCAGATACAGGAACAAAAGTATCCCATTGTCCTAACTCTAATTTGAAGCTGGCTTCTGGTATTGCAAAAATACCTGAATTGTTGAAAATGGGTGTTAATGTGTCTATGGGTGCAGATGGAGCACCTTGTAATAACAACCTAGACATTTTTGGTGAAATGAGAAGTGCTGCTTTGATACATAAAGCAAGATTGCTTGACCCTACAACTATGTCTGCTCATACGGTATTTGAAATGGCAACAATAGAGGGAGCAAAAGCAATGGGACTAGAAAGCGAGATTGGTAGTATTGAAAAAGGGAAAAAGGCAGACTTAGCTATTTTAAACTTGAAAAATATACACAATGCACCTTATGAAAATGTAGATATAATATCACAACTAGTTTATTCAGCATCTAGTAAAGATGTTATGACGACTATTGTAGATGGAAATATTTTAATGGAAAATCGACAACTAAAAACTATTGATGAAGATGCTGTAATAAGTGAAAGCAATAGGATATTAAAGGAACAGTTAAAGAAAATAAAAATCCTTTAGGGGGAAATAGAATGATTAAAGATTATATAAAACCCTCCACATTAGAAGAAGGGTTAGAGATTTTGGAGCGTTATGGAGAAAATATAAGAATACTTGCTGGAGGAACTGACTTAATAATTGATTTGCGAAAAAATAAAGATGATAGAAATATAATAATGGATATTGGAAAAATAGAAGAATTAAAGTTTATAAATGTTAATAATGATTTAATTATGATAGGGGCAGGAACAAGGTTTATAGATATTTTGGAGAATCAAACTATAAAAAATAAGGTCTATTGTTTATGGAAGGCTTGCAAGCAAATAGGTTCACCACAGATTCGAAATATGGCTACTATTGGAGGAAATATTTGTAATGCATCTGCTGCAGCAGATGCTATCCCTCCTTTATTGGCATTAGATTCAAAGCTTTTGATTATAGGAAAAGGAAAGAAAAGGTGGATTCCATTAAAAGAATTTTATATAGGAAAGGTTAATATATGTAAAGATGAAATTTTATATGGAATACAATTTAAGATTCCTAAAGAGAGTGAAGGGACTTCATTTGAAAAGCTAGGACTTAGAAAAGCGTTGGCTATTTCAAGAATTTCTTGTGCTGTATATATATCATTAAAAGAGAATATTATTAAAGATATAAAAATAGCCACAGGAGCTTTAGGTAAATATCCACAAAGAGAATTTAAAATAGAGGATATATTAAAGGATAAAAGGGTGAGTAATGCTTTATTAGAGGAGGCTAAAGATAAAATCAGTATTATTGTGAAAGAGAGGCTAAAAGGAAGAAGTTCGATGGAATTTAAAAAAGAGGCAGTTAAAGGATTGTTTTTGAAAGCTTTTGAGGATGCGTTAAAGGGGGCAATAAAGTGAAAAAAATCAGTCTTATAATTAATAATAAAAAGTATACGTTAGATGTTTCTTATGATTTAAGATTGATTGATTTATTAAGAGATAAACTAAATCTTACAGGAACAAAAGAAGGATGCGGAGAGGGAGAATGTGGTGCTTGTACAGTTATAATGAACGGAAGGACTGTCAATTCGTGTTTAGTTTTAGCACACCAAGCAGATGGGAGCAATATTACTACAATAGAGGGAGTTGCAGATGGAGAGAAGCTACATCCTATTCAAGAGGCTTTTTTAGAAAAGGGAGCTGTCCAATGTGGATTTTGTACCCCTGGTATGGTATTATCAGCAAAAGCATTACTAGATAAAAACCATAATCCTTCAAGGGAAGAAATTAGAGAAGGAGTATCAGGAAATTTATGTAGATGTACAGGATATAACAAAATTGTAGAAGCTGTTGAACTGGCTGCTGAAAAGATGAGAGGGGAACAAAAATGAAGCCTTTTAAAATAGTCAGAAGTCGGGTAATACGGGTAGATGGAAAATCAAAGGTTAAGGGGGAAGCAATATATCCTCAAGACATATATTTAGAAGGTATGTTATATGGAAAAACTCTTAGATCTACAAAGCCGCATGCAATGATTAGAATAGATAAAAAAGAAGCTGAAAAATTAGATGGTGTAGTAAAGATTCTTACCTATGAAGATGTAGAAGGAAAGAATCATCACGGGGTATTATTTAAGGATCATGAGGTGTTTTGCTCTAAAAAAGTACGTAGAATAGGAGATCCAATTGCATTTGTAATCGCAAAATCAGAAAAAGTGGCAATAAGAGCATGTGAGATGATAAAAGTAAAATACAAAGAGCTTGAAGCTGTTTTTGATCCTTGTGAAGCTATGAAGGATACTGCTCCTAAAATTCATGGAGAAAGCAATATAGTATATCATTACAAATGCAGAAAAGGGAATGTAGAGGATGGATTTAAAAAATCTGATTTGATTATAGAAAGAAATTATAAAACTTCAATGGTAGATCCTGCATTTTTACAGCCCGAAGCTGGTGTTTCTTATATAGACAAAGAAGGAAGAATTTGTGTTTGTGTAGCTACACAATATCCTCACTTTGATCAAATAGAGGTGGCAGAGGCCCTAGGAGTAGAATTAGATAAGGTAAAAATTATAAATCCAGCTGTAGGGGGAGCTTTTGGAGGAAGAGAAGATATTACTTTGCAAATACATTTAGCTTTAGGTGCATATTTTACAAAAAGACCAGTTAAAGCAGTCTATACAAGAGAAGAGTCATTTTATGCTCATGGGAAAAGACATCCAATTATTATGAAATATAAAACTGGTGTAGATAAGAAAGGAAAACTTTTGGCGATGGAAGCGACACTTATAGGAGATACGGGAGCATATGCATCTTGGGCTGTAAATGTAATGAGAAAAGCAGGCATACATGCTACAGGTCCTTATGAAATTCCAAATGTGAAGATTGATAGCTATGCTGTTTATACTAATAATCCTTTTTGTGGTGCTATGAGAGGTTTTGGGGCTACACAGGTACCTATAGCTTCAGAACAACAAATGGATATAATGGCTGAAAAACTTGGAATAGATCCTATTAAATTTAGGTTACTAAACTGTTTTAAAAAAGGAAGTGTAACTGCAAATGGACAGGTGCTAAATGAAAGTGTACCACTTTCTAGATGTATAGAAGAAGTAAAAAATAGAATGTTTTTAGACTAGAGGTGATAAACTATGAAAAAAAGGGGAAAGGGGATAGGGGTATCTTTTTATGGAACGGGTTATGGTAATGGCTTTCCTGATGTGTCTAATGCTATAGCAGAAGTAGATAAAAAAGGAAATGTTACTATTTATGTTGGTGCAACAGAGGTTGGACAGGGAGCAAAGACTGTTCTTATACAGATTGCGGCTGAAGTTTTAGGATTAAAAGTAGATGATATTGAAATTGTTTGTGAAGACACCTCAAAAACCCCAGACTCTGGTACGGCTGCAGCAAGCAGGCAAACATATAATACAGGAAATGCTGTAAAAAAAGCTGCAGACGGTTTAAAAAGGGAATTATTAAAAAGGGCAAAAGATTATCTTAAACTAAATACTATATTAGGATTGAAAATGAAAGATAAGAGGATTTATTTAGATTCGTTTCCGCAAAAATCTGTTTGCTTTAAGGAGTTAGTACAGAATGAAAAAATAAAAGTAAAAGGGACATTTAAAGCTAAAACAACTAAAATTGATGATGAAACAGGGCAAGGAGCACCTTATTATCCTTATACGTTTAACTGTTATGGAGTTGAGGTAGAAGTAGATACTCAAACAGGCGTTGTAGAAGTAATTAGAGGAGTTTGTGCTCAAGATGTGGGAATAGCTATTAATCCTGAACTGATTGAAGGACAGATTGATGGAGGCTTTGCTATGGGAGTAGGCTATGGTATTATGGAAAATATAGATTGTATAAATGGTAGAATAATCAATAATAAATTATCAAAATACTTGATTCCCACAGCTTTAGATATGCCAGATTTGGAAAAAATTATAATAGAAGATCCAGAACCGACAGCTCCATTTGGAGCTAAGGGAATTGGAGAACCAGTTATAATTCCTGTAGTACCAGCAATATTAAATGCAGTATATGATGCTATAGGAGTTAGATTATATGAAATTCCAATTACACCAGAGAAGATTTTAAAGGCACTTAAAGAAGAAGGAAGGGAGCAATAATATGAGGAAAGATATAATCGACATTGCTGCAGGAAGAAGAAAAGCATCTTTAGTACTCAAAAATAGTAATGTTATAAATGTATTTACGGAAGAAATTATAAAGGCTGATATTGCAATTGAAGAAGGAATTATTATAGGAATAGGTACATATGATGGAGAAGAAGAAATCGATTTAGATGGTAAATATGTAGCTCCTGGACTTATTGATGGACATGTGCATATAGAATCTTCTATGGTTACACCAGCAGAATTTGCAAGGGCGATTGTACCAAGAGGAACTACTACAATTATTGCAGACCCTCATGAAATTGCAAATGTATGTGGATTAGAAGGAATAAAGTATATACTTGATGAAAGTGAAGATATTTTTTTATCTGTATATATTATGCTTCCTTCTTGTGTACCAGCTACATCATTTGAAAATGCAGGAGCTGTTTTAGACGCAGAAAAATTAAAAGAATTGATTAATCATCCTAGGGTTTTGGGGTTAGGAGAATTAATGGACTATGAGGCAGTAATAAATGCTGAAGAAAAAATACTAGAAAAAATTAAAATTGCTAAAGATAAAATAATCGATGGGCATGGACCGGTTATTTTAGGAAAAGAATTGAATGCTTATGTATTAGCAGGTGTCAAAACAGAACATGAGTGTAGCAGTTTAGAAGAAATGTTTAATAGATTGAGACTAGGCATGTATGTACAAATAAGAGAAGGTTCTGCTGCTAGAAATTTAGAAACTTTGATACAAGGTGTAACGAAGGAAAATATGAGAAGATGTTTATTTTGTACTGATGATAGGCATCCAGAAGACCTTTTGCTGTATGGTCATATTGACAACAATATAAGGAAGGCAATTAAACATGGAATGGATCCTGTAGCTGCAATAAATATGGCTACTTTAAATGTTTCTGAGTGTTATGGACTTAAAAATATAGGGGCTATTGCTCCTGGATATAAGGCAGACTTGATTGTGCTTGATGATTTAGAAAGATTTAATATAACAAAGGTATATAAAGAAGGAAAATGTGTTGCAGAGAATAAAAAAGCATTATTTTCTACAAAAGTAAAATATAATCCTTCTGTTTTAGATACAGTTCATGTTGGACAAATAGATTTAGAAAAGCTTCAGATTCATATTAATTCAGATATTGCAAATGTTATAAAGATATTGCCCCATAGCTTAATTACCAAAAAAGTAGTAAGAAAAATAGAAACAGAAAAAGGGAAATTTAAATTTAACAAACAATTAGATATACTAAAAATGGCTGTGATAGAAAGACATAAAGAAACTGGAAATATAGGATTGGCATTAGTAGAAGATTTTAAATTAAAAAATGGTGCAATTGCTTCTACTGTTGCACATGATTCTCATAATCTTATTGTTATTGGAGATAATGATGAAGACATGCTTATTGCAATTAATGAAATAATAAAATATAGCGGAGGCATTACTATTTGTTCAAATGGAAAAGTTTTAAAAACATTGCCATTGCCTATTGCAGGGCTTATGTCGGATATGTCTATTGAAAAGGTAGATACTACATTAAAAGAGATGATGAAGATAGCTTATGATTTAGGGGTAAATAAAAAAATTGATCCATTTATGACATTAGCTTTTCTTGCATTGCCAGTTATTCCAGAGATAAAATTAACAGATATGGGGTTATTTGATGTGACAAAATTTGATCTTATTGATTTGAATGTAGAATGATGAATTTGTAGAATTTATGAATATTTCCCAGGAAATTATAAAATGCCCAAGAAAATTTGGGCATTTTGTTATTTTCTTATTTTCAGTTTGTTAATGACTTTTTTAACCCCTTCTACTCCCATTGCAATTTCTTTTGCAAGTTCCATTTCTTCTTTGCTATTTACATAGCCACTCAGGGTTAATTTTCCATTATTCACTGAATGAGCAATGTCTTTATAGCTTAGATTTGTAGTGCTAAGAGATTGTGTTACGTGACTGTTTATCTGTGCATCATCATATTCTGCATTTGATATTTTTATATTGTTTACAACATCTTTTATTCCTCTAACTTCAGATGCAACAGCCATAGCACTATGAGCATCCTTTAAGGTATTTGCAGAACCTAAAAGATTGGCAACACCATCTTCTACTTTTACTCCAACGCCTAAAAGATTTTTTTTGTTTTGCAATTGATTAATTACTTCTTTTTCCATGTGTTTATCTGTTATATTGCTGTCCATTGCAACGGTGATTTTATTTTCAATTTTTTTGACACCTTCAATATCTTTAGCAATAGATTCTGCTGTCTTTTTTTCAGAAAGAACATCTACCATACCAGACATATGAACATAGCCATCTTTGCAAAATACATTAATATCCATTGCACTTGCTTGCATTTTTTCTTCGAGTTGATCTTTAATTGAATCGACAATTAAATCGTCTTTGCTAGGAATTTTACCATCTATTATTTTATTAACGCGTTTTTTATTCATAACCATCTATCCTTTCATGTTTCTTTCTAATTATTTTGCCACAAAATAAAAGAAACATGTGTATTCAATTTTTAAAAGAAACATCTTTTTATATAGCTTGTTGACAAGGTTATATTTATCAATGAATTGAAAAATAACACTCATAAACAAATCTTTAGAGAAAACTAAGATTCATAATTTCGAAAAATCCTAACGCACCTAATCAAGACATCCTATCTTGTAGGATGCTGGCTTAGCGTCCATGCTAAGCCTACGGATTTTTCTGAAATTCTTCATAAAGTTTTCTTTGCTAAAGCTTTGCAATTATTCGCTTTTATTTTTTATTCATTAATAATTCTATTTTGTCTACAGTTTGAAATACAAAAAACATCTTTTTATATTTCGTTTTTACAAATGTTGATGTATTAGTAAAAAATAATCAATATGTCCTAAAATAAAAATTTTTGAAACTACTTGAAGGTTTTTTTATATCTATATTAGAATAATAAATAAAGAGGAATGGTATAAATGATCATATTTTGAAGAGGTGTTTATATTGAAAGAGGTATTGGAGATTTTTTCAAATATAGGAATAAGAGATGTAATCGATATGACGATTGTAGCTTTTGTTTTTTATAAATTATTGATGCTTATTCGTCATACAAGTGCTGAGCAGGTTTTAAAAGGATTAGTAGTATTACTAATTGCTACAAAGATTAGTGAATTGCTAAGGCTTTATGTTACAAATTGGATTTTAAAAAATGCGATGACTCTTGGGATGATTGCATTGCTTATTGTATTTCAGCCCGAGTTAAGACGAGCCCTTGAACATATAGGAAGAACCAAATTCTTTACAAAGTCTATTGTAGAGATGTCTCGTGAGGATGTAAGCAATAATATTGAGGAAATAGTTGAAGCAGTGACATATTTATCAAGAAAAAAGATTGGAGCATTAATTGTAATAGAGAGAGAAACAGGGATTGGAGATGTAATGGAAACAGGAACTTTTATTCATGGAGATATTTCTTCTGGACTTCTTATTAATATATTCATTCCTAATACACCTCTTCACGATGGTGCAGTAGTCATAAGAAAAGATAAAATAATGGCTGCTAGTTGTGTATTACCACTTACAGAAAATCCAAATTTAAGCAAAGAATTGGGAACAAGACATAGAGCTGGTATAGGAATTACTGAAAAATGTGATGCAGTTGTTATTATGGTTTCTGAAGAAACAGGTTCTATATCAGTAGCTATAGATGGAAAAATTTCTAGATATTTAGATGCAAAAACATTAAGATCTATCTTAAAGAATGTATATAAGCCTGAAAACCAAAAGCCTTTATTTAGATGGAAGTGGAGGCAAAAAGATGAAGACTATTTGGAAAAAAATTAAAAGTAATATAGCTAATAGTAGATTTTTTCAGAGAAATACTACTGCAAAAATGATTTCAATTGTTTTTGCTATTGTTATGTGGCTTTATGTAATGGGAGAAGTAAATCCTCAAAGTATTATTGAACTTACTAATGTAGAAGTACAGTTACTAAATTTACAAGATTTAGAGCAGTCAGGCTTAATCGTTGTTGGGCAGAAGGATTTTACAGTAAATGTTAAAATTGGTGGCAGAAGAAATGATATCTATAAGATTCGTCCACAAGATATAGTAGCTAGGGCAGATTTAAGAGGATTTCATAAAGGGGTAAATAGTGTACCTGTTGAGATAAGTACCCCAGCAAATGCGAGTATTGTAGATTTATCTCCAAAACAAATAAAGATTACATTAGATGAAGTTGTAAAAAGACAAAAAATAGTTATGGTACAACCTATCGGCATGTCTGCTGAAGGCTTTGAACCTGATAAAGCTAGTATATCTCCTAGCGAAGTGATTGTGGAAGGGCCTGAAAGCCTTGTAAATACTGTAACAATGGTTATAGCAGATGTGAATGTAGCTGATAAAGAAGCAGATGTTATACAGAGAATACCTGTTAAGGCCGTAAATAGAGAAGGCAAAGAAGTAAATGGAGTAGAGGTAAAAAACAAATATGTAGATGTAAAATTACCTATATTAAGGATAAAAGAAGTACCAATAGTCATATCTTATGAAGGAAAAGTAAAGGAAGGCTTTAAAATAACAAGTAAGATTTTAAGTCAAGATAAGGTAATTGTGAAAGGAAGAAAAGAAATTATAGAAGGAATTACTGAAATAAAGGCAAAACCTGTGAATATTAATCAATTAGATAAATCTATTAAAAAAGAGATAGATTTAGTTTTGCCAGATGGTATTAGCATACCTTATTTAGAGAAAAAACCAACAGTATTTATATCCGTTGAGAAAATAGAAGACAAAACATTTACATTTTCAAAAGAAGAAGTAAAAATAGAGAATTTAAAGAAAGATTATGTAGCAGATTTAAGTAAATTCCCTGAAAAGATAAATTTTCATGTATATGCTATTGAAAGTATGATTGATAAAATTCATAAAGAAGATATAAAGCTTTTTATAGATGGAAAGGATTTAGAAGAAGGATTGTATGTTATTGACATTCAATATGATCTATCTAAGAAAGTTGAAAAGGTTGAGATGATCCCTGAGGAAGTAGATCTTATTATAGAAAGTATAAAGCTAAATGAGGAAGCGGATATTGAGGGGAACGGTCTATGAAAAGAGAGTTAGAGGTAATATTAGATTCTACCCATGATGCAATGATAGCAGTTGATAACGAAGGAATAATTACGCTTTTTAATAAGGCTGCTAAAAAGCTTACAAAGCTTGAAGGAGTAGATGTAATCGGAAAATATATAACAGATGTTGTAGCAAATTCAAGGCTTCCATATATACTAAAAACTGGAGAATCTGAATTGAATCGCAAGCAGCCCCTAGGCCATGTATCTATTATTACCAATCGTATGCCTGTAAAAGATGACTTTGGAAAAGTGATAGGAGCTGTTGCAGTATTTCGTGATATTACAGAGATTAAGGAATTAGCTGAAGAAATTACAAATCTAAAAGAAATACAAAGTATGCTTCAAGCAATATTTCATTCAACAGAAGATGCTATATCTGTTGTAGATGAAAATGGGATAGGGGTAATGGTTAACCCAGCTTATACAAGATTAACAGGACTTTCTAAAGAGCAAATTATAGGAAAAATATGTACGGTTGATATTGCACAAGGAGAAAGTATTCATTTGAAGGTTTTAAAGACAAAAAAACCTGTAAAAAATGCTAGGCTAAAGGTAGGACCAGCTAGAAAAACTGTACTAGCAGATGCTGCACCTATTATTGTTGATGGAGAGCTAAGGGGAAGTGTGGCAGTACTGCATGATTTGACAGAGATTAAAAGGCTTACCTATGAATTAGATCAAGCAAAACAAATTATAAGAAAGTTAGAAGCAAAATATACCTTTGAGGATATTGTTGGAGAAGATGAGCAATTAATATCTGCTATTGATAGAGCTAAAAGAGTAGCTGTTACTCCTGCAACTGTACTTCTTAGGGGAGAGAGTGGAACAGGAAAAGAATTATTTGCTCATGCAATTCATAATGCAAGTAATAGAAAATATAGACAATTTGTTCGGGTAAACTGTGCAGCAATCAGTGAAAATTTATTAGAAAGTGAATTGTTTGGTTATGAAGAAGGAGCATTTACAGGAGCTAGAAAGGGAGGAAGAAAAGGCTTATTTGAACAGGCTAATGGAGGAACCATCTTTCTTGATGAAATAGGAGAGATTAGTTTAAGTACACAGGCTAAGCTATTAAGAGTATTACAGGAAAAAGAAGTGGTTAGAGTCGGTGGAAATAGACCTATTTCTATTGATGTAAGGATTATTGCTGCTACGAACTTAGACTTAGAAAGAGCAATAAAGCAAGGAAAATTTCGAGAGGATCTTTATTATAGATTAAATGTGATTCCTATTATTATACCACCCCTTAGACACCATAAGAAAGACATTCCTTTATTGGTAAAGCATTTTATTAATAAATATAATCAAGAATATGGAAGGTTTGTTCAGACTATATCATCTGATGCTTTAAATATTTTAAAAAATTTAGACTGGCCAGGTAATATAAGGGAGCTAGAAAACTTTATTGGACGTGCAATGATTAATATGAAATTTAATGAAATGATTATTAGGGCGAAGCATCTTGCTACAACAGAAAGGAAAATACCTAAAGAGGATATAGATAGCTATGAAAGAGAAGATATAACCAATAAAACGTTAGAAGAAGTTGTAGCAGAAAGTGAAAAAAAATATATTTTAACTGTATTGAGAAATAATAATTACAATAGAACTAATACGGCAAAACATTTAGGAATATCAATAAGAAATTTATATTATAAATTAAAGAAATATGATATAGAAATATAAAAACACACAAAAATGTGTATTTGCTTGTTGACAAAGTTATATTTATAAATGAATTGAAAAATAATGCTCATAAACAAATTTTTAGAGAAAATTAAGATTCATAATTTCGAAAAATCCTAATGCACCTAATCAAGACGTCCTGTCTTGTAGGATGCTGGCTTAGCATCCATGCTAAGCCTACGGATTTTTCTGAAATTCTTCATCAAGTTTTCTTTGCTAAAAATTTGTAATTATTCGCTTTTATTTTTAATTCATAAATTTTATTTTGTCTACATTCTGATACACAAAAATGTGTGTTTTTTATGTTTAAAAATTTTAAAAATAATTAAAATTCTTGACAAATTCCAAAATATGTTACAAAATGGAAAATATAGCATAAAATTTGATATGCAATTTTTTGCACATCAAATTCTACTGTGCATTTTTTTTCATGCAAAAATTTGCGCTGGATATTTTTTATGCTTTTTCCATAGAATATATATGCTTAAAAAGTATTTTTATAAATAGAAAATGCATGTTTAAACTTAAGAAAATTCAAATGTTGTAGAAAATGATAGGAAAAAGATAAAAATTAAAAGCAAAACGCAAGTTTTTGGCATGTATCTTGCGATAAGTATGATAAACAAATGGTGATGAGGTGAGAAAAAGTGTCTAAAGAATATATTTTGGTTATTAATCCAGGGTCAACGTCAACAAAGGTAGCTTTGTTTAAAGAGAATGAAAACGTTATACAGAAGGATTTAAGTCATTCACCAGAGGAGCTAGATAAATTCAGTAAGATTGTGGAACAATTTGCTTTAAGGCGTAAAATAATCTTAGAATGGATGAAATCTGAAGGCTTTGAAATAAGCAATCTTAAAGCAGTAGTAGGCAGGGGAGGATTGCTTAAACCTATGCCAAGCGGTACTTATATAGTAACAGATGCTATGATTGAAGACTTAAAGATAGGTGTGCAAGGTGAACATGCTTCAAATTTAGGTGGTATTATTGCAAAAAGTATTGCGGACGAAGCGGGTGTTAATGCTTATATTGTAGATCCAGTAGCAGTAGATGAATTTGATGAATTAGCAAGAATATCAGGAATGCCTGAAATAAAAAGAAGATCCCTTTTGCATGCTTTAAACATAAAAGCAGTAGCTCATAGAGTGGCTAAGGAGAAAAATTGTAATGTAGATGATTTGAATATGGTTATGGCTCATCTAGGAGGAGGTATTTCTATCGTACCCCTTAGAAAAGGAAAAATGGTAGATGCTAATAATGCAAATGAAATGGGGCCATTTTCACCTGGAAGATGCGGAGGACTTCCAGTAGGAGATTTAGTAAAAATGTGTTTTTCAGGAAAGTATACTTTGCCTGAGATTAAGAAAAAACTTACTGGAAAAGGTGGTTTGGTTGCATATCTTGGTACTAATGATGCAAGAGAAGTTGAGAAGATGATAAAAGAAGGAAATGAAAAAGCAAAACTTGTTTATGAAGCAATGGGTTATCAAATAGCTAAAGAAATTGGAGCAATGGCAGCAGTCCTTGAAGGAAAAGTAGATGCTATTGTACTTACTGGCGGTATTGCATATTCTAAAATGTTAACCGACTTTGTAAAAGAAAGAGTAAGTTTTATTGCACCTGTACTCATTCATCCTGGAGAAGATGAAATGCTTGCACTGAATGAAGGCGTAAATAGAGTTCTTTCGGGGCAGGAAAAAGCAAAGATTTACGAAGAAGAGGTGAAATAAATGATTCAAAATATGAAAGATATAATAAAATTTGCAAAGGAAAGAGGACCAAAGACAATTGCTGTTGCTGCAGCTGAGGATTTAGAGGTTCTTTTAGCTGTAAGTGAAGCAAAAAAATTAGGAATTGCAGATGCAGTTCTTGTTGGAGACAAAGTAAAAATTGAAGAAATTGCAAATGCTAATAATATAGACCTCTCACTTTATGAAATAATTGATGAAAAGGATATTAAGCAGGCTAGTTTAAAAGCTGTTGAACTTGTATCAACAGGTAAAGCACACATGGTTATGAAGGGGTTAGTAGATACATCTATTATTCTAAAGGCTGTACTTAATCCAGATATAGGCTTGAGAACAGGAAATGTATTAAGTCATACGGCTGTTTTTGAAGTGCCAGGTTATGATCGTTTAATATTTGTAACAGATGCAGCTATGAATATTGAACCTGATTTAATGACGAAAAAGCAAATAATAGAAAATGCAGTAGAAGTTGCTCATGCACTCGATTTAGACAGTCCTAAAGTAGCAGTAGTGTGTGCAAAAGAAAAGGTAAATCCTAAAATGCCATCAACAGTAGATGCAAAAGATTTAGAAGAGATGAATAAAAGTGGAGAAATCAAAGGGTGTATGGTAGGAGGACCTTTTGCATTAGACAATGCGGTAAACAAAAAGGCAGCAAAACATAAAGGAATCGATCATCCCGTTGCAGGATGTGCTGATATCTTGCTTGTTTCAAATATAGATGCAGGAAATGTTTTGTATAAATCTATGGTGTTTTTTGCAGATACAAAAAATGCAGGTGTCATTGTGGGAGCTAAAGCACCTGTGGTGCTTACATCTAGGGCAGACAGTGATGAAACAAAGCTGTATTCTATTGCTTTAGCTGTTTTAATGGCTGCCAAAAATGAAAAGTAGGACAGAAGGAGAGGAGAGACTATGACAAAAGTGTTTAGAATTCTTACTATTAATCCAGGATCAACATCTACAAAGATTGCTGTATTTGATAATGAAAAGTCGATATTGGAGACGACTTTAAGACATAGTGCGCAAGAAATTAATAAATATGAAAGAATATATGATCAATATGAATTTAGAAAGCAGGTAATTTTAGATACTTTAAACGATAATGGGATTAACATTACAAAAATAAATGCAGTTGTAGGAAGAGGAGGTTTGTTAAAGCCTATTGAAGGAGGAACCTATAAAGTATCTGAGAAGATGCTTAGTGACTTAGAAGTAGGTGTTTTAGGAGAACATGCTTCCAATTTAGGAGGAATCCTTGCAAATGAGATTGCAAAGCAACTAGATATTCCAAGCTTCATTGTAGATCCAGTAGTTGTAGATGAAATGGATGACATAGCAAGAATATCAGGAATGCCTGAAATAGAGAGAAAAAGTATATTCCATGCATTAAATCAAAAGGCTGTTGCTAGATGTGCAGCAAGTGAATTAGGGAAAAAGTATGAAGGAGGGAATTTTATTGTAGCTCATATGGGCGGCGGTGTTTCAGTAGGAGCTCATAGAAAGGGAAAAGTAGTCGATGTTAATAACGCATTAGATGGAGAAGGACCATTCTCACCTGAGAGAAGTGGTGGGCTTCCAGTAGGAGATTTAGCAAAATTATGTTTTTCAGGTAAATATACAATAGATGAAATTAAGAAAAGAATTAAAGGAAAAGGTGGATTAGTTGCTTATCTTGGAACCAATGATGGTAGAGAGGTAGGTAAAATGATTGAAGAGGGAGATAAAAAAGCAGAATTAATATATAAAGCTATGGCTTATCAAATAGCAAAAGAAATAGGAAGCTGTGCAGCTGTATTAAAAGGAGAAGTAGATGCTGTAGTATTAACAGGTGGAATCGCTTATGATAAAACATTTGTGAAATGGATTAAGGATCGTGTAGCTTTCATTGGAGAAGTAATCGTATATCCAGGAGAAGAGGAAATGATTGCTTTAGCTCAAGGGGCTTTAAGAGTATTAAGGGGAGAAGAAGAAGCAAAAGAATATATTTAAAGGTGATCCTATGTTAAATGATAAGAGAATAAAAATAGTTATTGGACACTACGGTAGCGGAAAAACAGAATTTGCTGTAAATTATGCAGTAAAGCTTGCTGAAATGGGAAAAAAAGTAGCTTTGGCAGATCTTGATATTGTAAATCCTTATTTTAGAAGTAGGGAAAAAGAAGAAATGCTAAAGAATTTGGGTGTGACAGTAATTGGAAGTCATATAGAAAAATCACTAGGTTCTGATTTGCCTGCAGTAGCATCTTCTGTTTTGATGCCTCTACAAGATGAATCTTACGAAGTTATATTAGATGTAGGCGGAGATGCTATTGGTGCTAGGGTATTAGGAAGATATCATACCTATTTAAAAGATGGACAATATGATATGTTTGCAGTAATTAATGCTAATAGACCGCAAACAGCAGATGTTGAAGGAGTAATTCATCATATAAAAACAATTGAAGCTGTTGCAAGGGGACGTGTGACAGGACTTGTAAACAATACGCATTTACTAAGAGAAACAACAGTAGAAGATGTAGTAAGAGGACAAACATTAGTAAAGCAGGTTTCTGATAGATTAAATATTCCAATTAAATATATAAGTACCCTAGAAGAGGTTGCAAAAATTCTTCCAGAGAATATGGAAGGAGAAGTTTTTTCAATAAATATGTATATGCGAGAAAAGTGGATGTAAAGATTAAGGAGGGTTGCATTATGGCAAAAGCAAAAGGAAGAGTTTCATTTAGAGAAGATTTATGCAAGGGATGTGAATTGTGTACAACAGTCTGTCCAGTAAATATTGTAAAAATGGATAGAACAAGAATCAATATAAAAGGATATCATCCTGCAACTGTAAAAAGGAAATGGATAAATGTATTGGATGTGGTAATTGCGCAACAATGTGTCCTGATTTGGTAATTACT
Organism: Crassaminicella thermophila; assembly: GCF_008152325.1. Taxonomy (GTDB): domain Bacteria; phylum Bacillota; class Clostridia; order Peptostreptococcales; family Thermotaleaceae; genus Crassaminicella_A; species Crassaminicella_A thermophila. The sequence continues at coordinate 2,577,895 of NZ_CP042243.1, read as the reverse complement.
GTTGAAAGAGAAATGGAGAAATAAGGAGGGAAAAGAAATGGCAAAAATATTAATGAAGGGAAATGAAGCGATTGCAGCAGCAGCAATCAAAGGTGGATGCAAGTTTTTCTTCGGATATCCTATTACACCACAAAATGAATTACCTGAATATATGGCAAGAGAACTTCATAAGGCAGGAGGATGTTTTGTTCAAGCAGAGAGTGAAGTTGCAGCAATAAACATGGTATATGGTGCAGCTGGCTCTGGGGCTAGAGTAATGACTTCTTCATCATCTCCAGGAATTGCGTTAAAACAAGAAGGTATTAGTTATATTGCAGGAGCAGAGCTTCCTTGTGTTATTGTAAACATATCCCGTGGAGGTCCTGGACTTGGGGGTATTCAGCCTGCTCAATCTGATTATTTCCAAAATACAAGAGGAGGCGGAAACGGAGATTATCGATTGATTGTATATGCACCTGCAACGCTGCAAGAAGCAGTTGATTTAACGATGGAGGCTTTTGATGTTGCAGATTATTATAGAAATCCAGTTGTCATATCTGGGGATGGTATGATCGGACAAATGATGGAGCCAATTGAATTTAAGGAACTTCCAAAACGTGAGATTCCTCCAAAGGATTGGGCTACAACTGGAACAAAAGGTAAAAGAAAACCAAATATAATAAATTCTTTAGCATTAGATCCTGCAGAACTCGAAAAACATAATATTCGATTAAAAGAAAAATATGATTTAATAGAAAAAAATGAAGTACGCTATGAAATGTATAATATAGAAAATGCAGAATTAGTCATTGTTTCATATGGAACTACATCAAGAATAGTTAAAAATGCAATTGCTGCACTAAAACAAGAAGGAATTAATGTAGGTTTAATTCGACCAATTACTTTATGGCCTTTCCCAATGAAAGCTTTTGATGAAATACCAAAAACGGTGAAAGCTTTATTATCTGTTGAAATGAGCATGGGTCAAATGATCGATGATGTAAAGATTGCAAATAAAGGAAGATATCCTGTTCATTTCTATGGAAGAAGCGGTGGAATGATTCCTACACCAGATGGAATTGCACAGAAAGTAAAAGAGATATTAGGAGGTGTAAAGTAATGGCTGTAGTATTTAAAAGAACCAATGGACTAAAAGATATTCCTACTCATTATTGTCCAGGATGTACTCATGGGATTATTCATAGACTCGTAGGAGAAGTTTTAGAAGAATTGGATGTTTTAGGAAAAACTATAGGTGTTGCTCCTGTTGGTTGTTCTGTACTTGCTTATGATTATTTTAACTGTGATATGCATGAAGCTGCTCACGGGCGAGCTCCTGCTGTTGCAACTGGAATAAAAAGAGTTGATCCGGATAATATTGTATTTACTTATCAAGGAGATGGGGATTTGGCATCAATAGGAGCTGCAGAAATAATACATGCAGCTCACAGAGGAGAAAAAATAACAACCATATTTGTAAATAATGCTATATATGGTATGACAGGTGGACAAATGGCACCTACTACTTTAATTGGTCAAAAGGCAACTACTGCACCTTATGGAAGAGATAAAGAACATTCTGGTATGCCTCTGAAAGTTTCTGAGATGCTTGCAACTATTTCTGGAGCAGTATTTGTAGAAAGGGTTGCTGTTAATACACCAGCAAACATAAGAAAAGCAAAAAAAGCGATTAAGAAAGCCTTTGAAGTACAAATGGAAGGAAAAGGATTTGGTATTGTTGAAATTCTTTCAACTTGTCCAACAAACTGGGGATTAGCACCTACAGAAGCATTAAAATGGTTAGAAGAAAATATGATTCCTTATTATCCATTAGGAAATTTCCGTACACCAGAGGAGGCGAAATAATATGGCAACACAAGAAATTATTTGTGCTGGATTTGGCGGTCAAGGTGTTATGTCTATGGGCCAGCTTTTAACCTATGCAGGGATGATAGAAGGAAAAAATGTTTCTTGGCTTCCATCCTATGGACCAGAGATGCGCGGAGGTACTGCAAACTGTAGTGTGATTGTTTCAGACACACCAATAGGTTCTCCTATTGTAATAGATGCAACTTCTGCTATTGTTATGAATTTACCTTCTCTTTTAAAATTTGAAAAAAGCCTTGTTAAGGATGGATTACTGCTTATAAATAGTTCATTGATTGATCAGAAAACATCAAGAGATGATGTGAAAGCTTACTATGTACCAGCTAATGAAATTGCAAATGAATTAGGGAACGGAAAAGTTGCAAATATGGTTATGCTTGGTGCATTCTTAGAAATTACAAAGGTTGTTGAAATAGATTCAATTCTTGCAGCACTAAAGAAAGTATTTGGGCCTGCAAAAGAGCATTTGCTTCCGTTAAATAAAGAAGCTCTTGAAAAAGGTGCAGCTACTGTAAGAGGATAAACAAATGACGAGTAGAAATACTCGTCATTTTATTTGCATTTTATGTAACTTATCTTGCATTTCGTGTATAAAATAATGCATTTCATGTATAAGATTATGGCAATTCATGTAAATGCGTTTGCAGATTTTGTAAAAAATCTTTTAATATAGTCTGAATTTTTGTATAATGAATAAAATGGGAATTATTTCATATTGGTTACAGTATAGAATTTTTTTAGCGAATAGGAGAGAAAGCATGGAATACACAAAATATATAGAAAATTTAGAAAATAAGCTTAAAAGACATTTTGACATAGAAAAAGAATATACATATAAAGAAATGAAAATAGATTTGTTTGGCAAGTATTATTTAAGAAATGAAAAGTATTTGGCAACTAAAAAAATCCCTATTTATGCTTTCGAGAATAATGAATACTGTATAATAAAATATTTTAAAGACTTAGACAAAGAAAAGGTTCAAACTTTTATAAAACATTTAAAGTTTGCTGTAGATGATTTTGTAAAACCTCACTCAGAGCATATGTCAACTTTTATAACAGGGGTTATTATAGTAGATAAAGAATTTGATAAAGAGATAGTTAAGCTGATTCAAAAATTTAAATTTCAGAAGAGCTTCGCCTTTGGTTTCAAAGGTTGGGTAGATATAAGATTAATTTTAGTGCATTTACCGAAAGGTGAAGTGATTACAAATAAAAAAGGAAAGGAGGTTAGAGAAGTTTATCAGCTTTAAAAAATAGATTTAAAGGAGGATTATTATGAATTCATTATGGTTAATTCTTGTAAGTATCATCATTTTCGGTATTGCTTATGTAACTTATGGTTCTTGGCTTGCAAAACAGTGGGGAGTAGACCCAACAAGAAAGACACCTGCTCATACAAAAAATGATGGAGTAGATTATGTACCAGCAAAAGCACCTGTATTGCTAGGACATCACTTTGCATCGATTGCTGGAGCAGGTCCTATTGTAGGTCCTATTGCAGCAGCTGTATTTGGTTGGGTGCCAGTAATGCTCTGGATTTTAATAGGTGGTATTTTCTTTGGTGGAGTGCAAGATTTTGGTTCTTTGTTTGCGTCTATAAGACATGATGGTAGATCTATAGGCGAAATCATCGAAGCAAATATGGGAAGAAATATGAAAAGATTATTTTCTATATTTGCATGGTTGACACTTTTATTGGTTGTTGCGGCATTTGTAAATATAGTTGCAAATACATTTGTAAGTGTACCTGCTGCAGCTTCAGCGTCTGTTCTATTCATTATATTAGCAGTATTATTTGGATTTTTTGTATATAGAAAAGGAGCGCCAATCGGTATTGCTAGTGTTATAGGAGTTATTTTGTTATTTTTATGTATTGTTCTAGGAAATATGTTTCCTCTTGTACTTAGTAAAAATGCATGGATTGCTATTTTGTTAGGGTATATTTTCATAGCATCTGTTACACCTGTATGGATATTACTTCAACCTAGAGATTATTTGAACTCATTCTTATTATATGCAATGTTAATTGGTGCAGTATTAGGACTTGTATTTTATAGACCAACTATTCAACTACCAGCATTTACAGGCTTTACAGCTAGCAATGGATTAAAGCTTTTCCCAATGTTGTTTGTTGTTGTTGCCTGTGGTGCTATATCTGGTTTCCACTCACTTGTTGGATCAGGAACAACTTCAAAGCAAATGGATAGTGAAGCAGATGCAAAAGCTGTAGGGTATGGTGGAATGTTAATTGAGTGTGTATTGGCAGTTATTGCTATTATCACAGCTGCTTATATTACAAAAGATAAGTTTGCAGAATTAGCTGGTGCAGGTGGACCTGTCAATGTATTTTCTGATGGTATTGGTGTGTTTATGTCAAAGTTTGGAATACCTTATGAAATAGGAAAATCTTTTGTTGCACTTGCTGTATCTGCATTTGCATTAACAAGTTTGGATACAGGAACAAGACTTGGCAGATTTATTTTCCAAGAGATGTTTGAAAATCCAGAGAAAGAAAAACAATCTTTCCTAACAAATCGTTTTGTAGCTACAGGTATTACTGTTGTATTAGGGGGATGGTTGGCATTAGGAAGCTGGACAGCAATATGGCCAATATTTGGTTCAGCAAACCAACTACTTGCAGCATTAGCACTTATTACAATTGCTGTTTGGTTGAAAAATAGTGGAAAAAAATACATTATGTTTGCAATTCCTATGACGTTTATGTTTATAGTTACGATTACTGCATTATGGCAATTATTACAAGCCAATTTAGCAAAAGGAAATAACATTCTTGTATTCTTTGCAGTATTCTTATTAGTACTTGCGATTGTTCTTGCAGTTTCAGGAATTAAGGTGTTGAGAAGTTCATCAAGGCCTAAAATTAAAGCATAAAAAAGATGGCGAAAGCCATCTTTTTTATGCTTAGACTGTATACAAAATAGAATTATTATAATTGAAAAATAAAAGCGAATAATTGCAAAGCTTTAGCAAAGAAAACTTGATAAAGAATTTCAGAAAAATTCGTAGGCTTAGCATGGACGCTAAGCCAGCATCATACAAGACAGGACGTCTTGATTAGGTGCGTTAGGATTTTTCTAAATTATGAATCTTAGTTTTCTCTAAAGCTTTGTTTATGAGCGTGATTTTTCAATTATATATATTATTTAGAAGTATTGGAATAAAAAGGCTTGTAGTAAAATTGAATTGACTTTTCAAATATGATAAAATAATATAGATTCACTATTTATGTTTACACATATAATAGAGTAAGAAAAAGTGATAGACTATTACGAGAGGAGTCTAATCAGATGGGAAAGTTGTTTGGGACTGATGGAGTAAGAGGTATTGCAAACATAGAATTGACGGCAGATTTAGCGTATAAACTAGGGAGAATTGGTTCTTATATACTTACAAATGGAAAGAAAAAAGCAAAAATTGTTATAGGGAAAGATACAAGAATATCAGGAGATATGCTAGAAGCTGCATTAGTTGCAGGAATATTGTCAACAGGATCAGATTGTTTATGTGTAGGGGTTGTACCAACACCTGCTGTGTCATATTTAACACGTCATTATGAAGCAGATGCTGGAATTGTTATTTCAGCTTCTCATAATCCAGTTGAATACAATGGTATAAAGTTTTTTAATAAAAATGGATTTAAATTGCCAGATGAAATTGAAGAGAAGATAGAAGATATGATACTTAATGATAAAGAAATTGACATTCATCCATCAGGAAAGGATCTTGGAAGAAAGATTGAAATTGATGATGCTATAAAGCAATATGCAAACTTCTTAAAAAGTACAATAGATGTAGATTTAAGAGGGATGAAGATTGCTGTTGATTGTGCCAATGGGGCATCTTATGTAGCAGCTCCTTCTGTATTATCTGCATTGGGCGCTGAAATAAAAATTATTCACCATAAGCCAGATGGATTTAATATTAATCTAAATTGTGGATCTACACATCCTGAAGAAGTACAAAGGCTTGTTCTCGATTGGGGTGCTGATGTAGGGTTAGCTTTTGATGGAGATGCTGACAGACTTATTGCGGTAGATGAAAAAGGGCAAATTGTAGATGGGGACAAGATCCTTACAATATGTGGAAGTAGCTTAAAAGAAAAAGGAAAGCTTCCGCATGATACAGTAGTGGCTACGGTTATGAGCAATATAGGACTAGAGAAAGCATTAGAAAAGAAAGGATGCAAAGTAGTAAAAACAAAAGTAGGAGATAGATACGTACTAGAGAAGATGAAAGAAGAAGGATATGTCCTTGGTGGAGAACAATCGGGACACATCATATTTTTAGAGCATAATACTACAGGAGATGGACTGCTTTCAGCGCTTCAGTTTTTAAGTGTTGTAAAGGAGAAAAATCAGTCCGTATCAAAGTTAGCAAGTATGATGACTACTTATCCTCAAGTTTTAGTAAATGCAAAGGTAAGTAATGATAAGAAATCAAAGTATATGGAAGATCCAGTTATTGCTGAAGAAATTGAAAAATTAGAAAAACTAATGGATGGAGAAGGAAGGGTACTTATAAGGCCTTCAGGAACAGAACCAATTGTAAGAGTAATGATTGAAGGGAAGGATGAGAGTCAATTAAAGGTATTAAGTGAAGGATTAGCAAAACTAATCGAAGAAAGATTGGCATAACATCACAGAACTAAAATTTATTGCATAAATTGTAATAAAGGGATAAATTCTAGCAAGAGATTGGATGTGTTTTCCTAATCTCTTGCAGTTTATTTTCTTTTATATAGCATAAAATGTGGAAAGGGGTGATGTTATAGGTAATGTATGAATAGATAATTTAAAATAAAACAAAAGCGCCAGAACTTAAATCATAATCGGAAAAAAAGATTTAAGTTGACGAGGACAGGGTTTATCGAGTTTTCGGCGGATGCCCTGCGGTGTATCACCACCGATAAAGAGCTTACAAAACTTCCAAGTGATTGGGGGGACAAATAGGCTCGGGTGATAATATATCAAATTGTTCGGATTATATGTAAATAGGGTAGTAATTTTTATCAAGTACTACCTAGGGTATTTTATTGCCAAAAACAGAGAAAATTAAATAATTTTGAGAGGAGATATAAATATGTGTGGAATTGTTGGATACATTGGAGAAAAAGAGGTAGCACCTATATTGATAGAGGGATTGTCAAAACTTGAATATAGAGGATATGACTCAGCTGGAGTTGCTATATTTGATCAAGATGAAATAAAGGTTAGAAAATTTAAAGGAAGAATCAGTATATTAGAAGAAAACTTACAAAAAGAAACGATAAAAGGAACATTAGGGATTGGGCATACAAGATGGGCAACACATGGAGAGCCATCCGATCGAAATTCACATCCTCATACAAACTGTTCTGGAAGTATTGCGCTTATTCACAATGGAATTATTGAAAATTATATGAAACTAAAAGAATGGTTAATAGAAGTAAATGGCGATCATTTTCAATCAGAAACAGACTCTGAAGTAATTGCTCATTTGATTGATTATTTTTATGATGGAGACTTACTAGATGCAGTATATAAAGCAATTGATAAAATGGAAGGAGCTTATGCAATAGGTGTAATCTGTAAAGATGAACCAGACAAAATTGTAGCTGTAAGAAAGGATAGTCCACTTATAGTAGGTCTTGGAGAAAATGAAAATTTTATTGCATCTGATATTCCAGCCTTATTAAAGTATACAAGAGATATATACTTGATTGAAAATGATGAGGTAGTATTGCTTACAAAAGAAGGTGTAAAAATATTTAATGAGTTAAGACAAGAAGTAAAAAGAGATGTATTTAAAGTGACTTGGGATGCAGAAGCAGCAGAAAAAGAAGGATATGCGCATTTTATGATGAAAGAAATCAACGAGCAGCCAAGAGGAGTATATGAAACACTACACAGAAGACTAGATAAGGAAGATAATATTGTACTTGATGGAATTAAAATTACAAAAGAAGATTTAGATAAAATCAATAAAGTATATATTGTAGCTTGTGGTACTGCATATCATGCAGGATTAGTAGGGAAATATGCTATTGAAAAATTTGCAAAAATTCCAGTGGATGTAGAAGTGGCATCAGAGTTTCGATATAGAGATCCATTTGTAGATGAAAATACACTATTCATTGCAGTAAGTCAATCAGGAGAAACCTTAGATACTTTAGCAGCACTTAGAGAAGCGAAAAGAAAAGGTGCAAGAATTTTATCAGTCGTTAACGTGGTGGGTTCTTCTGTAGCAAGAGAATCAGATGATGTATTCTATACTTGGGCAGGACCAGAAATTGCAGTAGCATCAACAAAAGCATATACAACTCAGCTTATATCTATGTATCTTTTGTCACTGCATATGGCAATGACAAAAGGAACACTAACAGAGGAACAATACAAAGCTTACATTAAAGAATTAAAAGAGATGCCAGATAAGATTCAAGCAATTTTAGATGATCATGAAACTATTCAACAGTTAGCAGATGAACAATTTAACAATGAAAATGTATTTTATATCGGTAGGGGATTAGATGTAACTGTTGCATATGAAGGATCATTAAAATTAAAAGAAATATCATATATTCATTCAGAAGCTATTGCAGCAGGAGAGCTAAAGCATGGAACAATCGCTCTTATTGAAGAAGGAAGACTTGTTGTAGCACTAGCAACTCAGGATAAGCTTTATGATAAGATGCTTTCAAATATTCAAGAAGTACGTGCAAGAGGAGCATATGTAATTGGTGTTGCTAAGAAGGGCAATAAAGAAATTGAAAAATCAGCAGACAAAGTAATTTATATACCAGATACATTAGATGAGCTTACACCAATATTAAGTGTGATTCCACTACAAATACTAGCATATTATATAGCAGTGGCAAGGGGTTGTGATGTAGATAAGCCAAAAAATCTTGCAAAGTCAGTTACTGTGGAGTAGGGGTATGTATTTTAGATAACAAATGTGTGTCGAATTGAAAAAAAGTTTGATTATTTGAAAAAAAGTTTGACTAAAAGAAAAAATGAGCTAGTAAAATAAATGTAGTTGTGAAAAAAGGTCGGACAGAATATATTTATGTAAAAAATTCAAACTATTTGTTGGTATTTGATTGAAAAAAAGATTTAATGAGTCAAATAATAATGAGAAACAAAAAAACTCATTTTTACTTGGCTCATTTTCTTTTTAATAATCTATATATTAAAAAAATGTGTCGAATGAATAAGGTAAAAAGGTTCAGTCATAGATATTAATGACTGATGTACAACAATAAAAAACTCATCCTAACTAATAAAAAACTTGACCTAATAATAATAAAAAGTTGTCATAAAAAATCATGATTCAATGCCAGTTTTGAGCATTAGAATTATGATTTTTTTATTTATGGATAACAGAAATAGAAAAGAAAAAGAGAAGATAAAATAGAAGAACTAGATAGATTATTATATAGAAAATAAAATAGAAAAAGAAAATTTAAAAGCCTTCAAAGTCTTTAAAATACTTAAATATAAAAGATAAATAGATGGATTAAATAGATTTAGAGACTAGAAAAAGGATTAAAGAATAAGGAGAAAAAGAAGCAATCCTTACCCCTTAATTCTTTAAACTTATCCTATATTTTATGACGACTTCTTTATCATTTTTGAACTCCAGATTTGGTAAAAACAGGGTTAAGATATAAGGGACTTTAGGAGGATTTTTTTATTATTAAGTTTTAAGGAGAATAGTGTGAAAGGGAGAAGAGGACTGGGGTTGAGGGTGGTTTGAAGTTAGGAGGAGTTTTTTTGAGTGTACAACTGAACCTTTTTACTATTTCATGAAATCTATTAGTACAATATAGGTAATAAATATTATTATTTAAGATTAATTAATTTATCTTTTTATATATATTAGATGTAAATGGACACAAATTGATATTTAATAACAAAGTTTTACAAAAACAAGGAAAATTATGTAATTAAATCGAATAAGTAAATATTATGTGCTGAATGGAGGGATAGTATGTGCATTAATATTACTAATGATGGAATTGAAAAACTTTGCAAAAGCAATTTCTATGTCGGAGGTAAAGACTGGCTAAAAGATTTTTGCAAATCAATTGGTAAAGAAGAATGTGTTGAATGTATTAAAACCAAAGGTTATGAAGATAAACAAGAAGAATTTAAAAAAATTACAGATAAAATCAGACTATATTTAAAAAATTATTTACAGTTAGATAATGTAAGTTTTTTATTTGGAGCTGGTAGTTCAATTCATCTTGGCTCTATCTCTATTAGACAGATACCAAAACAAATAGAAGATAAGATTAATGAGGATACAAATATTAAAAAATTGTTTAATAATCTTATTAAGCAGTTTAGTGCTGTTGATATTGTTAGTAGAACTAAAGATGAAGAAATAAATATACCTTTAGAGCAATTCTTAAATTATCTATTAGGATTGAAATTCGTACTAGAAAAGTCTAAGAAAGTTCATATATGTGATGAATTAAAAGAAAAAGAAGATATTGAAAAATTAGATATGCTAATTAAAATAATAAAGCAAGAACTGTTTAAATTATGTGATTTAGATAGTATTTCATTAGAAGAAAACCGGTTTGCAAAATCTAATCCAAATATAAAACAGATTATGCAAGATAATGGGAAATATTATTATCACAAGAAGTTGATAAAAGCATTACTACAAAGACCACTTAACTTAAAAAGGGTAAACATATTTACAACAAATTATGATTTAGCTTTTGAAAATAGCTTTGATGAATTAGGAGTACAATACATAGATGGTTTTACAGGATTTCATAAAAGAACATTTAAGCCAGAATCATATGATTATGATATATATTATCCAGGAACAACTACAGAGGGTAAGGTTAGAAGAGTTGAAAGAGTAATTAGATATTTTAAATTACACGGTTCAATTTCATGGCTACAGGATAAATTAGATACCTTCAATCAATATGGATTAGTTGAAAAGCCAATAGATTTAATCAGAAACAATCTAGAGCTAGCAGGTAACTTAATTATATATCCAACTTCATGTAAAAAAGAATACACTTTAGATTTCCCTTATTCTGAATTGTTTAGGCAGTTTGCTGCAACAATAACTCAATCTCAATCTGTATTATTCTGTATAGGATATAGTTTTTGCGATGAACATATAAATGATATAATATATCAAGCTCTTTCCATTCCAAGCTTTACTCTTGTAGTTATAGATTATTTAGGAACAAAAAATCCTGAAATAGATAGACTTAAAGACCTAAAAGATCCAAGGATAATAATACTACAAGGAGAATATTTAGGAGACTTTAAATCTTTTGCTACAGACATAATGCCTAATTTTCACGAAATAGAAATGAGAGAAAAAGTCACTAGTACTTTAAGGAAATTGTATGAGAGTGGCATTGGAGAGGAAGATGTGTCATGTTCGAAAGGAGCATAGGAAGAGTTATCAATGTAGATAGTTTTAGGGTTACTGTTGAATTAGACAATGACATTAAAAGTTTATATAAGAGTGGATATCAAGATATCTATGAGATTGCAAGAATTAACTCATATGTTATTTTACCTATTGGTTCTGAAAGAATAGTTGCTTTGATAACAAAAGTTAGAATAAGTGATGAAACAGAATTAGAACTGTCTTCAAATTCAATTTCATTACCAAAATCTAAAAGATATCTTATTGCAACGATGATAGGTACCATTGACAGTTCCGATAATTATGTCCAAGGAGTTTACAATTTTCCAATTCTAGATAATCCAGTTTGGTATATTATGAAGGAAGAACTAGAGATAATTTTTGACCAATCCTTAGAGGATGAGTTGATAGATTTTAAGAAAGATTATTTCTTACCAATTGGAAAATCTCCTGCTTTTTTTGACTTTGATATTAAGATAAACCCTGACAAGTTTTTCGGAAAGCATGCAGCTATCCTTGGAAACACAGGTTCTGGGAAATCGTGTACAATCAGTAGTATACTCCAAACTGTTTTTAAGACAAAGTACAGATATAAGGAAGGCAACACAATTAAAAGTGAATATATTAAGAATGCACACATAATAGTTTTTGATACAAATGGAGAATATAGTAAAGCTTTTACCTTTGATAATCCAGACTTAAATAACAGGGTAAACACTTTTAAGATAGATAAAGATGGGATAAGGGTTCCATTTTGGTTTATGAATTACAATGATTTTGATTATTTATTTAAACCATCTGAACAAACACAGTCACCAATACTAAAGAAAGCTATTGCAATTGCAAAATCAAATACTGATTTTACATCAGGTGAAGATACTAAAAAAGAAATTAATATAACTGAAACTTTAATAGGGATGCAAGTTGATAATATAATTAATCTAATAAATTCAATAAATATTGATAATGGAGACTTTAAATTAAAAAATTATATATATCATGAACTTCCTTTACATTCAGAGAATGCAAAGAAACTAAAGAGTAAATACTCAGAAGATTTTGAGAAGTTGTTAGAGTGCAAAAGCAAATTGAGGCAAAACGGGAAATATGTAAACGGACCTTTAGATTTTGAAACACTAAGTCAAGTTTTAGAGAATCTTATTAGTAAAAGAGAAGAGGACTATATTGCAGTCGAAGCTGAAAACAAAAAGGAGCTAAGAAATGAAACAAATATAGATATTCCTGGGTACTTTAACTTTATTGAAATTATTAATACTTATATTGATGCAGCAATAGATGATATAGGTGAGTCAAAATCAAAATATAAAGAATATTTATCAAGTTTAAAGATGAGATTGAGTAGTTTCTATGCTGATGATAGATTTAATATTCCTTTTATGCTAAAGGAAAAGGATTTTAATAATTCATTAGCAATTTTTCTAAAATATTTAGTAGGTGTTTTAAGTTTAGATGATAATGAGTTAAAGGAAGAAAACATTTTTACAAAATATAAGTTTCAAAAGGAAGAAGGAGAATATAAAAACATATCTAATTCAAATAATATTAGTCAAATATCAATTTTAGATATGTCACTTTTACCCTATGAAGTGTTGGAGAATATTACAGGACTAATTGCAAGATTAATATTAGAGTTTCTTCAAAGAATAGAGAAGGTTAAAGAATATAAAGACAAAAGAGGAAAACTACCTATTGTTTTGGTTCTTGAAGAGGCTCAAAATTATATCCCAGAAATAGATGAAAATAAAGATAGAATTTCTATTTCAAAAAAAATATTCCAAAGAATTGCTAGAGAGGGAAGAAAATATGGTCTATCATTAGTTATTTCTTCTCAAAGACCATCAGAGCTTTCAAGGACAATTCTATCTCAATGTAATACATTTATTGTACATAGGCTACAGAACCCTGAAGACCAAAGGTATATTAATAAAATAGTATCATCAGCAAATGAAGATATTTTAAATCAGCTCTCTGTATTACCACAGAGACATGCAATAATTATGGGCGATGCGGTTAGAAGTCCTGTTTTGGTTAGAATAAATGAAGTCAATCCTAAGCCAGATAGTGATGACCCAGAATTTTTTAGAAATTGGATAAAAGAGCCATCAAATGATATTGATTTTAATAAGGTAACAGATAATTGGTTAAAAAGATAAAATTTTAATAAATAATTAAAGTGATTAAAATGATAAAAGCTTATCTTGATTGGGACTTTATTAGTATACCTAACTACTTTGAATTATATAAGAAAAACCCTCATATTTTTCAAGCAATTTTTTATGTTGATTTAGATTATTATATGGAATTAATGCCAGAAGATATTAAAGAAGAATATCTAAAAATTAAACAAAAAGTTTTAATGTATTCAAATACTGAAGAGAGTAAAGTGCTTACATTTAGGGAAAAGAAAAAAGAAGAATTCGATAAAGAAATAGAATATATTATCAATGATTTTAGACATTACATTGAGAATAAAAAAGGATACAAACTCCTTAAAAATGATAATAATAGTTCGGCAAAGAAAGAAAAAAGTAGTCAATATTATTTTTGGATTATAGCGGAGATACACTGTAAAGCAAAGAATTTAGATTTATCTCCAGAGATAGATACTGGGAGAGGACCAGTAGATTTTAAGATTTCATATGGTAATAAGTTTAGAGTACTGATTGAGGTTAAATTGGCTAGTAATTCAGATTTGATTCATGGTTTAGAGATACAAACTGTGCAATATATGAAATCTGGCGAAATTTATGAGTCTTATTACTTAGTTATAATTAATGAGGATTCAGAGTTTAAAAAAGTTGAAAAAATAAAAGTTTTAGCTAAAGAAATTAATTTGAAATATAATATAAAAGTAACTCCCATATTTATTGATGCTAGAGATAATAAATCATCTGCATCAAAACTACCTAAAGAAGAATTTGATAATTTAAAATTTAATAATAGAGATTAACCTATAGAATTAAAAATATAATATCCATCCCATTAAAAGACAGTATTTATTTTATAGCTATGTCAATCAACTTGATAATAATACATATTATTAAAGTACCTTCAAATGAAGGTACTTTTGCTCATTAACATTCTGGTAATGTTACGACAGTTTGAATGTTTCTAACAAACTGTCTATAAATTATGTGTTATGTGCTATTCATTTCAACACATACTTTATGCTTAGAGTTATAAGTTTAAAAATTTATAGATTTATTGGTTTTTGGCACTAGATAGTTAAAATGCCTTTTTTATCTAATCTTAGGAAGTGTATTTGTCAACTGAAAAAATCCCTAAATACTCATTGAATTTTCCCCTAGCGGAGTTAAAAAATTATTGGCTTTCAAGCCATAATTTTGTCTCTTTTAATCTATAGGAATTGCCATTCATATTCACTATGTATGATTTATGAGTTAGCCTATCAATCATTGCTGCTGTCATCACAGGATCTTTAAATATCTCATCCCATCTTTCAAAAGAAAGATTTGTAGTTATTATTGTTGATTTTCTACCAGCTCTTAACGATAGATAGGCAAAAAGTAGTTCTGAAGCCTCCTTATCAAAAGAGATATAGCCTAATTCATCAGCAATAATTAAATCATATTTCTCAAATCTGTTTTCAAATGCTCGTAGAGTTTTTTCTGATCTACTTTCCTTTAATTGATTTACTAATAAGGGAATCGTTGTAAATAGCACGTTATATCCCGCATTACAAGCTTTTATTCCTAATCCTATAGCCATATGTGTTTTACCTGTTCCAGGGTTACCTGCTAAAATAATATTCTGACCTGTATTAATAAATTCTAAAGATGAAAATATCTTAACTTTCTTTCTAGCATCTTCTGGAAGATCATCTATCATTAAATCCTCAATATATTTCTTATAGGGAAATTTAGCCTTTCTAATCCTACTTTTTCGACCATTTTCTTTTCGTAAATCATATTCTTTTTCAAGCAAATCATATAAAAACTCATCGTGTATCTTGTTTTTTATATTTGCTTCAGTAATATCTTCTTTAAAGTATTTTGAAATGTATGGTAGCTTAAGTTCTTTTGAAAAACAAAGTTATCTTCTTATGGATATCTTTTTTATTCATATGATTTTAGCCTCCTCGTGAAAGGCTACACATGAATTTTTTACAAGATTGCCGTATTCACTTAATATTAGCTTTGATTTTTCTTCTATCTCTGTAGTCCTTTCATCATTTTTTATGGTAAATATATCGTCATTCCTATTGCATAACATTTTTATCTTTTCAGTATTAACGCCCGTAGGGCTTAGATTCTCAAGTTCTTTAATTGCAGATAGAATTTTTTCTAAACTTTTTTGACTAATTAATTCAAGAAGCTCTACAAAATCCTTCGGATTTTCGGTATAATACTTATGATATATCGTTTGAAGCGAGGGATTCATTTGTTGCAGTGCAGTGCTTGAATGAAGTGCCCCAGGCTTCTTTTTTATTGTATTTATATAATGTTCAATTTTAATGTTCTACGTATGATTTCTATAATTTCTTTGATGCTCTGATACCAATGTGTTGTTATGATAAATAAATATTTTTTCAGGATATATTTTTACAAATACAAATCTACCAACTAAAAAATCTGGCACTGAATACTTGTTCTCATCAATACTTATTACAGAATATTTATTTACTCTAAGTTCGCATGTTCTAGCTATATCATAACTAGGCAATGATTTAAGCAAATGTGGTTTTTCTTCATTCAATAATTCCTTCGGACTTTTATTTCCATTATGCTTAGATTTTTTAGAGTTAAGTTTTTCAAGTTCCATTGCAAGATAGTTATTAGCTTCTTCAAGATCTCTAAAATCATCTTTTTTACCATAGACCTTTCTTCTTATATATTCAACACTTCTTTCAACGTGCCCCTTTTCATTACCCTTGCGGGTATTACAAAATCGATATTTAAATCCATAGTAAAGAGATAGTTTAAGAAGATCATCAGTATGTTCTTTTTCACTTTTGTTTATAAATTTTTTTACAGCAACTTTCATATTGTCATATACAATAGTTGCATAGATACCTTCAATCTGATTGAAAAATTTTACATGAGCGTCTAAGAAGTTTTCCATCTTCTGATTATGATATAAATTTGCATATCTATAATTTCCTTTAGCAGTAGTAAATACAGCCATTTGAAATGTTTTTGGTTGCCCATTGATTGTTAGTTTTATATACCCCCAGTCAAATTCACAAATTTCTCCTAGTTGGTATTCTTGTCTTATATAAGCTTCTTTACCTTCTTCTAGTTTTGATCGAATATATCTATTTACAGTAGAATAGCTTATATCATAACCTTCTTCTACTAGACATTCATGTATATCGATTTTTTTCTTTTGTTGTTTGCTTCTGCCTGTTGCTTTTTTTATCTCATTTTCTTTTAAGAAAAAATCAATCCTTTCTATTATGTCTTTGGTTAATTTTCTTTTAGTTCTATTACTAGAATCATATTTAGGTGGTGATACGATGTCTGCAATGATTTCATTACTATGATCATCAGTATTAAGAAGATCATGTTTCTTTTTTTCATATTCTGTGATATATTTTCTGATAGTTTTTCTTGCAATTCCAGTATCTCTGTGAATTTGCCATTGAGATTTCCCTTCTCTAAAATGCGATAAGATAATTTCTTGTTTTTGCACTAACGTAATCATTCCCTTATCCTCCCTATGAAGTATCATAGGGTTATTTTATATTTCCTCTAGGGAATTTTCCAATGATTTTACTAGGGTAATTTTAGATTATCATAAACATCATACATTTTGAAATATCATTAGTATTTTCCTTAATAAGTAGATGTACATGGTTATCCATCAAACAATATGCATAGAGTATAAATTCTTGTTCTTTTTTTTATCTTTTAAAATACTTAAAAATTTGATTTTGTCTTCATCGTCATTGAAAATATTTTTTCTTTCATTACCCCGAATCATAATGTGGTATATACCTTTATTACTAAGTATGCGACTATATCTTGGCATAGTATTTCCCTCCTTATATATTAGATGTAAATATAATTTGTAATTATTTTAATGATTATTCATGTGACAGGGGATGGTTCTTTGCCCTGTCATACTTTTGACAAAATGTTGAGAGGGCTTATTTGTATGGTATAATAAGAATATACCAAAGAAGATGGTGATTAGATGGAAAAAGATAAGAAGTTATATAATGAACATGATTTAGGATATAAGCATATACTTTCGCATAAAAAGAATTTCATAGATTTTTTAAGAAGTTTTGTAAAAAAAGAATGGGTAGACTTAATAGAAGAAGAAAATTTAATACTAATAGACAAAGAATTTATACAAGAAGACTTTAAAGAGGAAGAAGCGGATATAGTATATAAAGTGAATATAGATGGAAAAGACATAATATTTTATGTATTATTAGAGTTACAATCGAGAGTAGACTTTAGAATGCCAATAAGGCTTTTGATGTATATGACAGAGATATGGAGAGATGAGCTTAAAAATACAGAAGAAAATATAAAGAAGAGAAAAAAGTATAGATTACCAGTAATAGTACCTATAGTACTATATAATGGAAAAAATAGATGGACAGCAGTGAGAAGTTTTAAAGAAATATTAAATGGATATGAATTATTCGAAGAAAATGTTGTAGACTTTAAATATTTATTATTCGATGTAAATAGAATGGATAAAGAAGAATTACTTAAGATAGCAAATGTAGTAAGTAGTGTATTTTTATTAGATCAAGATGTAGAAATAGAAGAAATAATAAAAAGACTTAAGTTAATAGGGAGAATAATAAGAAGTAATGCGACAAAGGAGCAGGAAAAGTCATTTAGGAGTTGGCTATTAAATATATTTAAGAATAGATTTGAAGGAGATAAAAGAGATAATATATATAAATTACTGACAGAAGTATCAGAAATGGAGGTGGATGATATGGTGAGTAATTTAGGAAGAAAGCTAGAAGAAGAATTTAAGCATAGAGAAAAAAAGGGGATCCAGCAAGGAATCCAGCAAGGAAAGAAAGAAATGGTAAGGAATTTATTGCTATTAGGAGTAGATATTGAAAAAATTATAAAGGCATCAGAATTAAGTAAAGAAGATATAGAAAAAATAAAAAGAGAAATTAATTAAATATGACAGGTTAGCTAATAAAATAAACTCGCAATAACTAAAAATAATAAAGTCATACTAAGGGAAATAAAGTTGTAATAAAAGTCATGTGATTTTGGGCTGAAAATGCCTAAAAGTGTATGGCTTTTTTTAATATGGGAGCAGTAGGGGAAAGGTTTAAGTTATGTGGTATTTATAAAAATGTTAAGCTCTAATTTATACAAAATTATACATAAAATAAATATTAAAATTATAAGAAGATAGTTGTATTGGGGGAGATGTTAGGATGAATTTATTAGAAAAAGATATAGAAGATATTATATATAATTCACCGTGGTTATTAGATGAGCGTTATGTTATTCCGAAGATTAAAGGAAGCAGAGATGAATTTGGAAGGCAAATTAATATTGGCAGGAATGGGCTGAATAGATACATTGATTTATTGTTTAAGGATACTAGAGATAATAGACCTGTTATTGTAGAGCTGAAGAAGGAAAGTCTAATAAGAGAAAACATTGCTCAAATACTTGAATATAGAGCATTAGTAGTTTCTATGGATGACGAAAATAAAATAAAGTGGCAAAATGAATTTGGACAAAATTATTATTGTCCTAAATTAATACTTGTTGGAACATCAGCTTCAGAAGAAGTAAAAATAAGCGCTAATTTATCAGGAGTTGAAATAAGGTCTTTAGTCGGAATAGAAGATTTAGAAGTGAATTTTAGAGATATTAATGATATAAATGATAAATTGAATAATTGGAATAGATTTTTAAATACTGGCAATAGGACTCTTGAAGATAGAGACGAATGGATAGAAGAAATATATGATTGGATAAAAGATATAGTAGATGAATATGGAAATGAAGAAGTAACTACGATTAATAAGCTGTGTACAACATCTTCAAGAAATGCATGGATTACAGATATAGTATTTCCATTTATAAATATTCCTCTTTATTATAAAGACAGGTGCTTATGTGGATTATATGAATACTATGATGAAGAAATAAGTTTTTCTGATGAGTATATTTACTTTGATTTCGCAGTACAAAGTATTCGATATAATGAATATGAAAATGATGAAGTGCTAGAAGAAATGGAGAATAAGGTAAATGAATTATTGATTAATAAGGAATACAATATTTTAAACTTTGAGGATGGAATTGCAACTGTAAAAATATCACGAAGTATTCTGAATGATTATAATGAATTTAAGGATGTTTTAATTCCATTAATTGATGATGCTGTCTATATAAATGATGAGATAATTGAAATTTTTGGCGATATTGAAGAATAGAGTTTGTAATAATAAGGGGAAAAAAATAGATGTAAGATAACTTATTAATGTTGTAGATATAAAATACTAGATGAAGAAATACCAGGTACTTATAGTATATGTCCTATTTGCTATTGGGAAGAATAAGATGAATGCCTATAAATGAATTGATAAAAATATTTAAAGCTTTTGATTTACAACTAGGAAAGATACTTGATTTATACAATGTAACTTATAGATATACTTATGAAAATTAGGATGTATGGCTAAACAAGAAGTTTAAATAGGTGATAAAAAGTGATTAATTGGGAATGGAATGAAGCTGATATTTTAGAAAAAAATCAACAGTGGAATGAAGCAAGAACATATATTTATACTAAATGGATGGAAAATCAACTAGATTTAAAAGTAACAATTAGATTAGGATTTCTATGTTGGTACATTTTGGTTGAATGGGATTGTATAAATTCAGAAGGAGTAAATCAAGAAAAATTTGAGAATAGTTTAAAAGAGGTAACTCAATTTGGATTAATGAATTTTAGTGAAGAGATTGAATTTTTATGGATATTTGGTTATATGATATCTATGTTTCCTTATTATTTTGGAGATTATGAGGAGATGGAACAATTAGGTATAGAAATGTTAAGAAAGGCACATCATTTGGATACTAGTGACTCAATTGTTAAGATGGTATATTTAGGGCATAATTATAATGAAAATCCTAAAGAATATGAAAAATCTTGTAAAATGTCAAAGCTATTAATAGTTGATAGATTTAAAGGTGAAGGTATTCTTGCTGAATATTTTAGAGAAGTATTAAATCGTTAGAGTCTTTCATTTAGAGCAAAGCTCAATAAAAAAATTATTGAATTTGCATAAATGGAAAGGTTCTTTTTTTTTGTTTGTTTAAAAATCAAATTTTGATTGGAGGGTAAATATGGCAAAGCATAAAGGAGATCGGACAAAGTAGAAAAAAGAAAGATTTATACGGGAGGGGCGTGGAACTGGTGAAGGCAGTGAGTATAAAACTTGGATGCATATTCAAGATTTGCCTTCATTAGGTCGTGTGAGTAGAGTACTAGGTTGGAAAACAAATAGAATCTACCATTTATAACTCAACTATATGCAAAAATGTAAGATTCTAGATTTCAATGTAGAATATCAATACAGAAAACACTTGATACAATAATAGAAATAGGCATAAAATGAAACTATGGCTAGATATATTTTTTATGATGAGTTTATTCACAGTTATTGTAATTACTTACTTATTTAAAAAGAATTTGATAAATTTGATGAAACTAGAATTTGGAGGTAAATTTATGTTGATTCCTGTAAATATAAATAGTTCAATTGAAGTAAATAACTTAGATATAGAGATTTTGCAATTTAAGGATTTAGGTATCAAAGAAGAACATATTGAAGATTTTTTAAGAAAAAATATTGAGATAATCATTGATGATGAAACTTTATTGGTAATTGGGAGACAAGTTAGAAATATAGAAAAAGGCAGAAGTGATTTAACAGCAATAGATAAAGATGGGAACTTGGTTTTAATTGAAATAAAAAGAGATTTAGATGACATTAAAATTAGAAAAGAACCCTTTGAATTTCAAGCTATTAGATATGCTGCAAGTTATGCAAAAATAAAAAATGTTGACGAAGCAGTAGAAAAAATATTTGTACCGTACATATTAAAGTACAACGATGAGTTTGAATTAGGGGAATTAACCCCTGAAGAGAAAGGAAAGAGGATATTAAATGAATTTCTTGAAAAGAACAATGCCTTAAAGACATTTAATAAAAAGCAGAGGATTATTTTAGTTGCTTCAGGTTTTGATGCCCAAACTTTATCGGCAGTAGCTTGGTTAATTGAAAATGGTGTTGATATAAACTGTATTGAGATTGTTCCAGTGAAAATAGGTGAGCAAATGCTATTACAGTCAAATCAGATATTGCCATTGCAAAAATTGGATGACTACTATGTTGAAATAGAGGATAAAAATACTACTACAAGTGGACAAAGTAAAATAACTAGAAAATATTTACCTAGAATGAATAAGCTGTTTGAATGGGGGATCATTAAAGCTGGAGATATGGTTGAAATTAAGAATTATCCTAATTCAGAGGCAAAGGTTATTGATATTCAAAAGGTTGAGTACAAAGATGAAGTAATGTCTTTTAACCAATGGGGAGAAAAAGTAACGGAGTGGTCATCTGTAAATATCTATGAATGGACTATTTTAAAAGGAAGTAATAAGACACTGCATGAATTAAGAATGGAAAAGATGGAAGAACTACAAAATGATAAGTTAGATTAATATAGGGATAGAGGATGTATAAAATAATAAAAAATCAAGAAGATTATATATCCTAATAGTATCAAAGGAATTTACATATAAAGTTGAACAAGAATATGTTATTCCTAGTAGAACTAAATATAAAATATCGAAGATTGTGTTGAATTTATGAAACTGTTTAAAGTTTTTGCAGACCTAATAAGGATTTATTGTTGATGCAATATCTCTAACAAGGTCTGCTTTTATTTAAAATTATCAATTGCTTATCAAAAAAATCTCTTTGAGCTGCAATATGTTGTCCAAAACCTAATTTGTCTTTTAAAGATAATAACTCAGCTAATCCTTCTAGGGGAAGAAAACAAAGTTTATTTCTACTAAAGTTAGGTTGGATAACTGCTAATTTTGAATTTTCTATTATATTATTGTAAGATTGACCTTCACTAACAATGATTGAGTATATGGGCTGATTCTCTACATTACAAAATCGATTTAAATAGGATGTTATTAGTAATATGCTTAATAAGTATTGCTTGTTATTATATATATACTAGGTATAATAATAGAGAAAAGCAAAAATAAAATATGTATTAATAAAAATAGGAACTATGAAATGAGGGTTTAAATGGCAAGACTTAATGGGACAACGAAAACAGTAACAATTGTTATGGTGATTATGATATTAAGTAGACTTTTAGGTTTTATTCGTGAAGTTATAATGACAAATACCTTTGGTAGAGGGATAGAAACGGATGCTTTTTTTGCTGCATTTACTATACCTGATTTGATGTATACTCTACTTGTTGGAGGAGCATTAAGTGCAGCATTTATTCCTGTATTTACAAGTTATTTAGCTACAGAAGGGGAAAAAGAGGCTTGGAAAGTAGGATCCTCTTTTATAAATTTAGTTGTTTTTGCATTAGTTATTATATCAATACTAGGTATTTTGTTTGCTAAGTATTTAGTTCCATTTGTTGCATATGGTTTTAAAGGAGAACAGCTAGCACTTACTATCAAATTAACTCGTTTTATGTTTCCAGCAGTAACTTTTACTGCTCTTGCAGGATTAACATCAGGTATTTTACAAGCATATAAGCAATTTTATGTTTCTTATATAGGACCTATTCTATATAATATAGGGATTATTTTTGGAACAATTTTTTTATCACAATATTTTGGAATTATCGGTACAGCTATAGGTGTAATTATAGGTGCTATAACTAATTTTTTATTTCAATTTTTCTTTGCTAAAAATAAAATGCAGTATTATTATCTAGGTTTTGACTTTAAGCATCCTGGTATACGAAAGATTTTTAAGTTAATTCTTCCTACTCTGATTGGGCTATCAGTAAATCAAGTTAGTCTTATTGTGAATCAGAATATTGCTTCATTACTAGATACAGGAAGTATTACAGCATTAAGATTAGCTAATCGGATTATTCAACTACCTTTAGGGATATTTGCAGTAAGTATTGCAAGTGTAATTTTTCCAACTATTACTTCTCAAATTGCAAGAGGAGAATTTGAAAAGTTTAAATATACTTTTTCATTAGGAATGAGAAATATTTTATTTATTATTATACCGTCGGCTGTTGGATTATTTGTACTAAGAATGCCTTTGATAAGATTATTATTTGTAAATGGAGCTTTTACAGAACACGATGCATTTATAACAGCTCAGGTGCTACTCTATTATACCCCAGGCTTAGTTACACAAGCAGGTATACAAATATTAATTCGAGGTTTTTATGCAAATCATGATACAAAGACACCATTAAAGGTTAGTATTATTTCTGTTATATCAAATATATTATTTAATATTGTTTTTGTTAAATATACTTCCTTTGGTGTTAAGGGATTAGCTTTTGTATATTCTACAACAAGTTTTATGAATATGGTCATATTGTATTATATTTTTAGCAAAAGGATGGATGGAATAAAAGACAAAGAAATATTCATATCTATAGGAAAAACACTTTTAGCGTGTATTGGAATGGGGCTCGTTGTTGCAAGTGTAAATATGTATTTAACAAAATTTATCAATCCGTTTGATAAGTATTTACAAATATTTCAAATAGGAATATCAAGTATAACTGGTGTAGGAATATTTGTATTAATAGCTTATTTACTAAAAATGGAAGAATTAAGGCGAGTAGTAAAAATATTATTACGAAAATAAATAGATAAAATAAGGAGTTGGTAAGGTGTATATTATTCATGAGCTAGATATGCGTTTATTACAAGTAATTCATGATTATACACAAAGTGCGATATTAGATAAAATCATGCCAGTAATTACCCATTTAGGAGACAAAGGAATGATTTGGATTATATTATCCTGCGTACTAATGATGAGTAAGAAGTATAGAAAAGTAGGTATATTGTCCATAGTAGCACTTGTATTGAGTACAGTGATTGGAGAGGCATTTCTTAAGCACATAATTGGACGTACAAGACCTTTTTTAGAAGTACCTGATATTCATCTTTTAATAAAAAAACCATTAACTTATGCATTTCCTTCTGGTCATACAACATCTTCCTTTGCTGTTGCTGGTGTGATCTCAAATAAATTAGAATTATATCGCATACCCTTTATGTTATTGGCTATACTTATTGCTTTTTCTAGATTATATTTATTTGTACATTATCCAACGGATATATTAGCAGGAATTGCTCTAGGGTTAGGGTGTTCACGAATTACTTTAAAGTTGTTTGATAGAAAAGAATATTAAGAAGGTTGTGAGGTATGCATAAGGTGGAATTTGAATGTTACATTCTAATATAGCAACTGATAGTTGTCAAATTTGTTATTACTGATTGGTAGAAATAGGGTTACTGTTATTTTATACTTAGATAGAGGTGATGGAAATGAAATTTCAAGATAAGTTACAGGTATTAAGAAAACAAAAAGGAATGTCTCAAGAGAAACTAGCAGAAAAAATTGGGATATCAAGACAAGCAGTTGCAAAATGGGAAGCAGGACAATCATATCCTGATATGAATAAATTAATTATTTTAAGTGATTTATTTAGAATAAGTATTGATAAACTTGTTAAAAATTATGATGACGAAAATTGCTTATATGGATATACAAAACAAGATCATTATATAGATGAAAAAGTAATAGATTTTCTATGTCGTGCCAAAAAATCTACGTATGCAGGTAAAGGATTAGAAAGTACGTCTTCTAGACCTAATTCACATGATTTTCAATATGTAGAAAATGATTTAAAGTATATTGATACATACTTGGGTGGAGAAAAATTTGCTGGAGAAGAAGCTTTGTGGTGCAATGATTTCCCGTTCTGGTCGATGAATTATATTGGACGAATTATTGCTGATGGCTTTTCTGGAGATTTCTTGAAAGAATGTTTATTATTAGTACCGAAAGAATATCCGTATCGAGGGCCATTAGTATACCAAAATGGAGAATATAAGTATCACTGTATAGTAAATGGAAAATTTGAGTGGTTTAATGGTTATGAAGAGATATTCTATAATGATATAAAAGTGTATGAATGTATTTTTCATGGTGGTTGCATTAAATGATAATATCCTATTTACAAATAGATATTACAATGCTATTCTAATATTAGAATACTGGAGGTGGAATATGACAGAGATTGAAATAATCTTATTAGCGCTTTTGCATGATAAAGATTATTATGCATATGAAATTGAAACTATTATTGAACAAAGAAATATGAGAGAGTGGACAAATATAGGATTTTCTTCTATTTATAATTCTTTGAACAAACTTGAAAAGAAAGGATTTATAAATTCAAGATATGAGAAGGAATATGGCTCACCTAGAAGGAAAGTATATTCCATAAAGGATGAAACAAGAAGGATTGTAAAAGAATATATTATTAAAATGTTAAGTGAATATAATCGTGATTCAAGCAAATTTGATATTGGTATGTCATTTTCCTATTTAATTTCAAAAAAAGAATTTTATGAAGCATTAATAAGTCGTAAAGAAAATCTAATAAAAAGAAAAATGTTTATAATTGAAAAATATAATCAGCATCCATCAGCGAAGAAAAGACCTTATATAAAGGCATTATTTGAAAGACCTATAGCATGCATAGGTGTTGAAATCGATTGGCTAGATAATTTTATAAAAGAAAATTTTTTTAAATAGCTATTCTATAGATAGAATAGCAAGGAGGTTTAATTGTGTGTAAAGAATGTTATAGTGATAATCCAAGAGCTACTCCTTTAATTAATCAAGAGCATTGCTTAAAAAATCATACTCAATATATATGTTCAACTTGTGGTAGATGTATATGTATTGAAAGAGATAAAAAAAGAGGAGTTCAGAGGAACTTGCCTATATAGCAGTTTTAGCAGCAACTAGATTAGAAAGTGGTATACCATTTCATATAAAACAGGCAAAGGAAAATGGAGCAAGCAGAGAAGAAATAATAAGTGCCATATTAGTAGGATTACCAGTAGTAGGAAATGTGGTGACTTCATCACTTCCAATTGCATTAGAGGCTTATGATAGTGAATAGATTCATATAATAAATTATGGAGATAAAAACACCGTTTCGGTTGGTAGTCCGAACCTATCTATAATGAATAGATAGCAGTAACCTTCCCTCCTGGGGTTGTCCATTCTCCATTTACGATTATTTATCAGGAGGTATTTAAAAATGAAAATAAGCAGTAAATTGACAGTTTTATTTGAAGAGCCTTTCTGGATAGGTATATATGAAAGGACTTATAATGGGAAATATGAAGTTTCAAGAATTGTATTTGGTTCAGAACCTAAGGATTATGAGGTATATGAGTTTATATTAAAAGAATTTAATAATATAAAATTTTCTAGTCCAATTTCTACAAATAAGAAAAAGGATAAAAAGATAAATCCTAAAAGACTTCAAAGAAAAATAAAAAAAGAACTTAAAAACAAAGGAGTTGGAACAAAGGCTCAAATTGCAATAAAACTTCAATATGAATCTAATAAAATAGAAAAGAAAAAGATATCAAAAGAGAGAAAAATAGAGGAGCAAAGAAGAAAGTTTCAAATGAAACAACAAAAGAAAAAAGCTAAGCATAGAGGACATTAGAAACAGAACTTGATAAACTCGTAATAAAAGCTATGTGATTTTTGGTATAAAATGCCTAAAATTGCATGGCTTTTTGTATGAGGGGGAAGGTTTATGGTATAGGGAACAATAAATTATGGAAAGGAAATTAAGAAGAATTTATTTTACATATGCTTAATTATTGAAGAATATGGTAAAATATATAAATGCTTTTATGACATAAAGGAGAAAGTTTTTTAAAAGGGGGATAAAAGTATGGAGATTATAAATATTTTAGTGGTTGAAGATGATGAAGCCATCAATCAGCTTATTTGCACGACTTTAAAAAAAGCAGGATACAGAGTAGATGCAGCTATGGATGGAGAAGAGGCTTTACTTAAATATAAAGAAAAAAATTATCATATGATCCTACTAGATCTTATGATTCCTAAAATAGATGGAATAGAAGTTATGAGGAGAATAAGAGTAGAAAGTATTGTCCCTATTATCATCTTATCTGCAAGGGATGAAGAGATAGATAAAATCCTAGGACTTAGGATGGGGGCAGATGATTATATGATAAAGCCGTTTTCTACAGCAGAGCTTTTAGCAAGAGTAGGATCAACAATTCGAAGAAGTTTTTATTTTAAAGAATCGAGTATAGCAAAAGAAGAAAAAATTATTTATGGAGATATTTCTTTAGATGTAAATAATTATGAAGTTAGAAAAAAAGGAGAAAAGCTTGCCCTTACAAGGAAAGAGTTTGAAATATTAAAGCTTTTTTTTAAGAATCCTAATAGAGTGTTTACAAAACAACAAATATTTCAGCATGTTTGGAGAGATGATTATATAGGGGATGAAAATACAGTTATGGTACATATAAGAAGATTAAGATCAAAAATAGAGGAAAATTCTTCAAATCCTAAAATTATTGTAACGGTTTGGGGCATAGGCTATAAGCTTGGAGAGATAAAAAATGACTAAGGGGATTATTTTGATTTTAAGCACTATCTGTATGTTTTTGAGTTTAATACTTTTTAAGCAAAATAAACAAATCAAAAAAATAAATAAAGTGCTTATGCAAATAGAAAAAGGAAACTTTAATCAAAGAGTAAGGCTAAATACTAATAATAGAAATATGGAGAAATTATGTGAAACAATTAATATACTCGTCAATAAATTTCAAAAAATTCTTATTGAATATAAAAAAATAGAAGAATCAAGGAAAAAAATTATTTCAAATATTTCTCATGATCTAAGAACACCCCTTACTTCTCTTTTAGGATATATAGAAGCCATAAAAAATGATCCAACCCTAAGGGAAGAAGAAAAAGAAAAATATATAGAGGTTGTTTATTCAAAAGGAAAGCTTCTTCATGTACTTTTGGAAGATTTTTTTGCGTTATCAAAGATTGAATCTAATGATGATGTATTAAATTTTGAGAAAATAAATATTTGTGAATCAGTAAGAATGAGTATACTTACGTTTTATGAAGATTTTACAAAAAATAATATTATTCCAGAGATTCAGTTGCCAGATGAACAGGTATTTATATCAGGAGATGAAAAAAGCATTCATAGAATATTAAATAATCTTTTATCGAATGCTTTAAAATATGGAAAAGATGGAGGAAAAATAGGTATTGAGATCAAAAAAGAAAAGGAGTTTGTAAGGATTATTGTTTGGGATAATGGAAAAGGAATTCCTAATAATGAGATTCCTCATATATTTGAACGATTATATACCCTAGAGGATTCAAGAAATACTCATCTTCAAGGAAATGGGCTAGGGCTTACCATCGTAAAAAAACTTATAGAAAAGCATGGTGGAAAGATTTATGTGAGTAGTATTCCCTATAAAAAAACGGAGTTTTCATTTACCTTTCCTTTAGTTCAATAAAATATGATTTAAGAAATTTGTAAGATTCATGTTAAAGCCATGTAAGCTTTATAGGATATCCTATAATCAGAAGGGAAGGGATATATATGGAATATGTATTAAAAACGGTGAATTTAACGAAAAAATATAAAAACAAAACAGCCGTAGACAACTTAAATATCCATATTAAGAAAGGAGAAATTTATGGATTTTTAGGAGAAAATGGAGCAGGAAAAACAACCACTATTAGGATGATTATGGGGCTTGTAAAGCCAACGGGCGGGAGTATTGAAATCTTTGGGGAAAATATTACTTCAAAGAAAAATCAATACCTAGAAAGAATCGGATCAATCATAGAATTTCCAGGTTTTTATCCAAATTTAACAGCTAAAGAAAATTTAGAGATTCATAGAAGACTCATGGGGGTACAGGGAAAAAAATGTATAGATGAGGCTTTGGATATATCTGGAATAACTCAGGCTAAAAATAGAAAAGTGAAGGAATTTTCTTTAGGGATGAAGCAGAGACTTGGTATTGCAAGAGCGCTACTTCATCATCCAGAGTTACTTATTTTAGATGAGCCTACCAATGGATTAGATCCCATTGGCATAAAAGAAATAAGAGAGTTGATACTAGAGTTGTCTAGTAAAAAGAATATAACGGTTCTAATATCTAGTCATAATTTAAGTGAGATACAGCAAATAGCTACCACTATTGGTATTATTCATGAGGGGAGATTAATAGAGGAGATTGATTTTCATACTCTTCAAAACAAAAATAGACATTATATAAAAATAAAGGTAAGTGATGATAAAAAAGCAGCTATGCTTCTTGAAGAAAAATTAGGGATTTTTGATTATATGGTTATTGAAAAAAATATTTTAAGAGTATATGAAAAACTCTCTGATGTTGAAAAAATCAACCGAATTTTTATACAAAATCATGTGAATGTGAGTGAGATTGGATTGATGAAAGATAGCTTAGAGGATTATTTTTTAAAGGTTACTGGGGGTGAAGGGTGTGCTTAATCTACTATATACAGAAGTTTTAAAGTTGAAAAGAGCGAAGATTATGTGGTTATTGCCTATCGGAGGCTTACTTCCAACTTTATTGAGTCTAATAATCATTATAAATAATTTGAAAAATTATAATATACATTGGGAATCAGCTTTTAAAAATAATTTTGTATTTATGACTTTGATTATGGGGGTTGCTTTGTTTTCGTTGATTTCAGGATATGTATTTTCAAGAGAGTATACGGAAAATACAGCAAATACCTTATATACTTATCCAGTAGATAAATCTAAATTTATTTTTGCAAAATTAATGGTGATTTTTATTATGATTTATATTACTTTAGCTATAAATTATGTGTCTTTATTGGTTGGAGGCATGATGTTAATTAAAGAACCAATGACGGGAAGTTTACTTATAGATACTATGAAAAGTCAATTATTAATAGGAATTATGTTTTTTGCATTATCTCCAGTAAGTGCTCTTTTAGGAGTAATAGGAAAAAATGTTATTCCTCCTATTGTATTAGGAATTAGTGGGGTGATTACAAATATTGTAGTAGTAAATTCAAAATATATATTTCTTTTTCCATGGAGTATTCCAACAGCTTATATTTTTAGAGAGAATGTAGATAATCCTGGATTAGCTTATATAAATGCAGGAATCATTTTAACAGGAATGTTTATCATTTTCTTGATTGGATTAAT
This sequence comes from Crassaminicella thermophila, assembly GCF_008152325.1. Taxonomy (GTDB): domain Bacteria; phylum Bacillota; class Clostridia; order Peptostreptococcales; family Thermotaleaceae; genus Crassaminicella_A; species Crassaminicella_A thermophila. The sequence goes on along the minus strand of NZ_CP042243.1, from coordinate 2,547,293 downwards.
AGGATATTTGAAAAAAAAAGATGTATATGCTGGATCATAATGATACGTAAAGCAGGCAAGGGCGAATAATAGTTTTCATACTTTGAAACTCTCTTATATACTTTATACTGAAGTATATAAGAGAGTTTCAGTTTTTATTTGCTTTTATTATTTAATGGAATAAATAGAGAAATTCAATAGATATTTTTTATTGGAGAAATATGTATATTAATGGATTGTTATGTTGATATAATGAAATATATAGAATATAATGGAAGATATTACATAATAGAAATAAATATATATGAGTATATAGGATAATTAAAGGCTTGGTGAGGTAATGAGTAGCAAGATAAAAGAAATAACGAATTACTTAAGAAGTGCAGTTGCAGCACAGGTTAATAGATGCATTGAGTTTAAAGAGGATAACTATTTCTATTTTCCATTTGAACATTTGATGAAAGGTGTAATAGATAAGAATATTTTTATAGAGTTTTCGAGAGATAGTAAATTAGATAAAACTATAGAATTTATAGATGTAATACTTGTTGGAAAAACAGTAAGAACAATTTTTGATTCACAAGAGAAAATGAGTAGTGATTTTGAGGATTTAACAGGAATATATTATATACCTGCTAAATTAAGTAAAGAAGGATTATTATTTTATAATCAGAATAAACTACCTTGGATACCGAGAATATTTCTTTATCCGATGGTGGAACCTAAATTATCTATAGGAAAAAAAGAGGTATATGATGAGTTTATGAGTGATAATATAGGTAGAATTCATAAAATAAAGTCATGGAATGATTATATAACTTTTGTAAAAGATTTATACGAGAGTGTTACTGGTAATGATTTTATGAGTAATACTATCAACGATACGAAATTAGAGAAACAAGTGTATATAATAAAAGATGATACAATAAATGCAATACGTCCTATATTAGATTTATACGAGTATTTGTTAAAGGAAAATTTCACGGGAAAACTATACGAGAACTTTATTGATATTGAATCAAAGATGGTACAACCATTAATTAATAATTCTCTTGAAAATATGAAAAAACACCATGGGCAGATGGGCGGAAAATACTACTTATCAAAATCTCAAAGAGAATGTATTAATCATTTTAATAATATGGTAGAGGGAGAAATACTTGCAGTAAATGGTCCACCTGGTACTGGGAAAACTAAGATGCTCCAATCAGTTGTTGCAACTATGTATGTTGAATGTGCTTTAAGAAAAGAAAAAGCACCATTAATTGTAGCTTCATCAACAAATAATCAGGCTGTTACTAATATAATTGAGTCTTTTGGAGATATTGATAAACAAGGATTAGAAAATTTAGAACAACGATGGATTTTAGGTGTTGAAAGTTTTGCTGTTTATTTTCCTTCATTATCTAAAGAGGAAGAAGCTTATAAGAAGGGGTATCAGTATACAGACCAAAGAGGTAAAAGCTTTATATCGTGTATTGAGAGTAAAGAAAATATTCAAGCTTCTGAAAAAAAAATGCTTAAATGCTGTAGTGAGTATTTCAAAAAAAATTTTGACAATGTTAAACAATGCAAAGAAATATTACATAAGACATTATTAGAGATTGATGAAATAAGAGAAAAATTATTAATTATTTCAAGTCAAATAGAAGAATTACAAATAGGAGATAGAACATTAGATAAGTTTATAGAGGATTTAGAAAATGAAATTAAAACTATAAAAGATGATATAGATTCAAAAAGTAAAAGAGTAGAAGAATGGTTGCAGCATTTTAAAGAAATGCCAATATGGTTTAAATTATTTAGATTTCTGAAATGTATTAAAAAAAGAATATACTCTAAAAATAGGTTGTTCATTCAACTAGATGAAGAGGATTTTATTTCAGAAAACATGACTTTTGCAGACATAGAGGAAAAATATAGTTATCTTATAAAAGATTTAAGAAGAAAACGTAATGACTTAGATAGGCTCAATAATAAGGTCAAAGGAATTAAAGTTGAGTACAATAAATGTAATAATGCTTTAGAAAAACTTAATATAGGTATAAAAGATAGAATGGATGAAAGTAATACTAATTTAAATGATATGAATAATTTAATGGATCAAACCCTTAGATATATTGAGTTTTGGTTATCAGTTCACTACTATGAATGTAGATGGATTGAAGGAGAGGACCAATTAAGTGATAAGCAAAAAGGTAAGAACTATAAGAATGTGCTAGAACAATTATTTAATAGATTAAGTATGATAACTCCTTGTTATGTAATGACATTTTATCAATTACCAAAAGTTTTTAAGTATTATATAAAAGATAAAGGTGATGGTTTTCTTTATGAACACATTGATTTGCTAATTGTGGATGAGGCTGGGCAAGTATCACCAGAAATAGCAGCCTGTTCCTTTTCTCTTGCTAAAAAGGCTCTTGTTGTTGGTGATACTCATCAAATAGAACCTGTGTGGAGTGTAAATAGTTTACTAGATACTGCATTAGCTATGGAGCATAATGTTATAGATAATAAATTAGAATTTGAAAAGCTTGATAATTGTGGTTTGAATGCATCTAGTTCTAGTGTGATGAAAGTTGCATCAGTTAGGTGCAACTATAAGAAATATGGAAATGGTGGTTTGTTTTTAAGCGAGCATAGAAGATGTTATAATGAGATAATTTCTTATTGTAATGATTTAGTATACGATGGACGTCTTGAGCCTATGAGAGGTCTAGGTGCTTTAGACTCTGAGTATACTTTAAAAGATATACCACATATGGGATATATGCAAATAGATACAGAAAGATCTTCTAAAATTGGAGGAAGTAGGTATAACTTAAATGAAATTGAAGCTATAGCTATGTGGATTAACCAAAATTTTGAACGTATTAAGTTAGCTTATCCAGATAAAGATGAGAAAAATTTGATAGGGATAATAACACCGTTTAAAGCTCAAGAAATACTGATGAAGAGAGAGTTTAAAAAGTTATTATCATTTGACATTAGAAAATATATTAGCTATGGTACCGTACATACATTTCAGGGGGCTGAAAGGCAAATTATTATTATGTCAACAGTATACGGCAGATTAGATGGATGTTACTTTATTGATATAAAAGAGAGCATGTTGAATGTTGCAGTTTCACGTGCAAAAGATAGCTTTTTGGTTTTTGGAGACATTAATTGCCTTGATAAATCAAAGAAAAAAGCTAGTGGTTTATTACGTAGTTACATAGAAAATAAAAAAATATAAAAAGGAGTTAAAATCTATTTATAAAGTTTAATATCTAAATGATTTCATATATATGTTAAGGTTTAAGTTTACTATTATAGATTTAATAATAAATAAATGACAGGGGACAGTTCTTCAAATTAAACTTGAACTTGTATAAATTAATAACAATAAATTGACTTTACCCTTACAGGAAAGTTTATTATTTAAATAGAAATGATAATTAAATTTTTGAAAGGGGGAAACGCTTATGAGTAAGAGCATTATGGAAATCACATGGGAAGAGTTAGAGATGATTGACAAGGAAAAGGCAGTTATGTTTATTACTTTTGCACCAATAGAGGAACATGGTAAACACTTACCCTTAGGTGTTGATGTATTTCAATCAAAGCAATGGGAAGAAGAAACGATAAAATTATTGGAGGATGAGTTTAGCGACTATGAGTTTTTGATTATGCCACCATTACCATTTGGATATGGTAATATAGTCGGTTTTCCCGGTAATCTTCACTTAAAACAAGATACAATAAAAAGAGTAGCATATGAGGTAATAGAAAATGTAGTTAATTGGGGAATGAAAAATATAGTAATAATAGCTGGTCATGCAGAACCAAAGCATCTTATAGCAATTGAAGAAGCCTGTGATGAAATTAATACTAAATATGGAGTATGTGCATTTTCTCCTATGGGCGCAATTTTTTCTAATGAAAAATTGAGACTGAATATAAGACATGATCATGAAATAGAAAAATTACTCAATAAATATCCAAATGATTTCCATGCAGGATGGATTGAGACTTCTAATATGTTGGATATAAAAAGCAGGTTAGTTAAAGCAAGTTATCCTGAACAACCAGATATATGTATTAATCATGAGGATATGGTATGTCCAGAAAAAGTATCAGAAAAAATTAAAGGCTTTGGACATATGGGGTATCCCAAAATAGCAAGTGCTAAACTAGGGGAATTATTAAATGATTGGATGACACAAACGTTATTTGAAGCAATAAGGGCTTTTATTATAAGAGATAATTATCAAATATATGAACATCATTTTCTTTATAATAATCCATTTTTTAGAACAAGTAATATAGTGACAGGGAACCGTCCCCTGTCACATATGAAAGAAATAATATTAAGGAATGGGAATAAACTGATTATAAGAAAGGCTACTTCAGAGGATGCAGAAAAAACAGCAAATTATAAGACTGTTATAGCTGGGGAATCGGATTTTTTAACATTTGGAGAGAATGAAATAGCGATAACTACTGAAAAAGAAAGGGAAAGTATTGAATCAATAAATTGCAAAGATAATTCAATAATGATAATAGCATTACTTGATGATGAAATTGTAGGTTTGATTGTTTTTAGGGGTGGTGATAGAGTCAGAGTAAGACATGTTGGGGAAATTGGAGTAACCGTAAGAAAATCTCATTGGGGGTTAGGGATTGGAAGTTTTCTTTTTGAATTTCTGATTGAATGGGCGAAACAAACAGGAATCATTAGAAAAATGAATTTACGAGTTAGAACTGATAATGAAAATGCAATCAAATTGTATGAGAAGTATGGTTTTAAGAAAGAAGGTATTCTTAAAAGAGATTTTTATATAAATGGAATATTTTATGATTCTATAAGCATGGGGTTACTAATTGATTAATTTATAATAAGGGGTAAGGTAATAATGTATACTGTTTGAGAGAAGAAGTATTATTAATAGATAATAGTAGGTTAACCGTCCCTTTTGGCTGATAAAGCAGTGGAGGAAAAATATGAATAAAAAAGATTTAAGTATTATTGATATTAGAAAGTATACGGGTTCAGAGACTGAAATATTAGATTTTGAAGATGGAGAGATAATATTTATTAAAAATAACAAAGTGAACAATAAATATTATTATAGTATGAATAATTATATAGTCGAAACGGATACAGTAGAAGAAATATATAATTATGAAATTTTAGAATCAGAATTTTATAGTCAGCATACTTATGTCATTGGACAAGATATTATTATAATCAAGATGAATTTTAGAAATAGAGTAGAAGTAGATGTATTATGTAAAAAATCTAAAAAGATTAAATCAAAGCATTGCTTTAAAGTCAATGAGGAAGTGACTTCAATTCCAATAATTATTAACAGTCGTTATTTTATGTTTTTTACAGATGTAGATGAAATGTATGCGAAAGAGTATATGCGATATAAAGAGAAAGGGTATCATAATTTTCTTTATTTGTGCGATTTGATAAAAGATAAAATATATATTATAAAGGATTTAAAAATAGTAAATGGAATTTCGGTAGTACATGGATTACTTGAGTTGCTTCCTATATTTTTACATAAAAATAAAGAATATTTAATTTTTAATGAAGTCTACATGAGTGATTATGAATATGAAGATGTTTATGATGAAATAAAAGAAAATAAATTAAATAAAGATTTGGTTACAGCTATAGAAGCATTGTATGTAATTAGTGTAGATGATTTTGTAGAAGCTATCAAAGATGGAGAAGAAAATATACCTTTTAAAGAAATAAAAAGAAGATATTTAAACGGGTGGGTAAGATATATAGAGATGGATGAAGATAATATATATTTTAGAGAAAAGGACTTTGAAACTCAGATTGAAAAGAAATATGCAGTAAATAAATTAAATTTTGAGTCTATAGTTTTGTGTGAAATAGACCATAAAGAAATTACAGGAAATTTGTGTTATGGTGATAGGATATATGAAATAATAGAATCAGATGATTATATTAGGCTTAGAGGAATTTATAATTGTGATTATAATTTGTGTTTTAAAAATGATAAAAATGTATTTGTGGAAGAATTTATAAATGATAGATATTTTATTACTACTCAATGGATTGAAGATGAAGAAGATAATTATTTTGAGTTTGTTTATATTATAGATGCTAAAGATAATAATACTACTAAATATACTGGAACCTGTAAAATTTATAATAGTTGTATAATTATTTATGATAGTTAATGAAATCATTATAATTGAGAAAAATTACAGTGACAATTTAGTCTACTGTGATTTTTTTGTTTTAAATGCAAAATATAATTTATATAATGCAATATATAATTTACATTAAGCTATGTATTGCTATATGTAAAGAGTTTGGTAAAACTTTAAATGATATCTTTTGGGAGGAATGATATAATGAAAAGAATTCAAGATGAAAGGATTATTGCAGAAAAGAGAAAATATAAGAATAGTGACAGGGAACCGTCCCCTGTCACACTGTCATTTTATGTATAAATTTATAAAGGGAAAATAGTATTTATGTCGAATTTTTACAAAATAACATTTTAAGTAAGTTAAAATACATGGACGCAAAACTAAGATAAGAGAGGATGGTTAATAGTGAATAGTATTAAAACAAAAATTATTATTAGTTTTGTTATTTTATTGGTCCTAGCATCTTCAATATTAGGATATTTTTCATTAGATATAGTAAAAAATGTAGTTGCAGAAAAAGCAGAGGAATCTTTGAGTGCATTAGTAAAAGAAGGAGTAAAAGTTACTCGTAGTCGTATCGATACTCAAAAAAGAATATTAGAAGTTATTGCGGGAATAGAAGATATAGCAAGCATGGATTTGGAACTACAGCGTCCTGTATTACAAAGACTAATAAAAAAAACAAATTTTCTTGCTTTAGGTGTTGTTTATCCTGATGGTACAGCATATTATAATGATGGTAAAACAGCAAACCTAGGGAACAGAGAATATGTGAAGAAAGCTTTCAATGGAGAAACAAACGTGTCCGATATTCTTATAAGCAGAGTTACAAATCAGCCTGTATTAATGTATGCTGCACCAATAAAAAAAGACGGAAAAATTGTAGGTGTTTTAATTGGTCGTAAAGATGGAAATGCTTTGAGCAATATCACAGGAGATATGTCTTATGGACAGACTGGATATGCTTACATCATAAACGATAAAGGGGTTATAGTAGCACATAAGGATAAAGATAGAGTTTTAAAACAACAAAACCCTATAGAAGAAGCAAAAAACAATAAAAAATTTGAACCATTAGCAGAAATGTTTAAAACAATGATTGCAAATAAAACAGGTATTGGAAGTTATACATTTAATAATAAAGACTTATATAATGCCTATACACCGATAGAAGGAACAAATTGGATAATGGTTGTTACAGAAGATAAGAGTGAAGTGTTATCAGCAATACCAAAATTACAAAAATCAATGAGTACAATATTGATAATTATTTTAATAATAGGAATATTTATTAGTTTCTTTATTGGCAATTCATTAGCAAATCCGATTATTTTAGCAATTAAACATGCAGAGACAATTGCTGCTTTAGATTTAACTAAAGAATTACCTGATAAATTTTTAAAAAGAAAAGATGAAACAGGAAGTTTGGCAAAATCACTTAAAACAATGCAAAATTCACTTACAAAAGTTATAGAAAATATAAAAGAAAAATCAAATGAAGTAAGTAAAAACTCAGACTTTTTGGTAGAAACATCTAAAGAAATGACTGTATCATCTGAAGAATTGGCTACTACAATGCAGCAGGTAGCGGATGGAGCAATAAGTCAGGCACAGGATTTAACAGAGATTGTAACTTCATTATCTGAGTTGACAAATAATATTGAGAATGTATATAAAGAGCTTCAAAATGTAAAAAGTGAAACTGAGGATGCAGAAAATAAAGCAAATATAGGAAAAGAAGAAATGGATAAACTGGTAAAATCAATAGAAGAAATTAAAAAAGCCTTTAAACTAGTAGTTGGAAAAGTAGGAAATCTTACAAGTTCAGTAAAAGAAATTAGAGGCATTACAGATATCATATCTGATATATCTGAGCAGACGAATTTATTGGCACTCAATGCAGCTATAGAAGCAGCGAGGGCTGGAGAAGATGGCAGGGGCTTTGCAGTAGTAGCAGAGGAAATAAGAAAACTTTCAGAACAAACAGGTAAATCTACTGATGAAATAACTAAACTTGTATCAACAATAAATGCAGATACTAATGAAGTAATTACTACATCAAATGAAGTAGAAACATTCATAATAGAACAGACGAAATTTGTTGAAAACACTGAAAAAACTTTTGGAGAAATATTATCATCCATAGGAAATATTGCTCCTATTATGAAGAAAACCTACGATGTCATGGACGAAATTGTAAAATCTACGGATATTGTTATGGAAATGGCAGAACAGGTAAGTGCTGTAACAGAGGAAAACTCTGCGGCTGCGGAAGAAGTAGCAGCATCCTCCGAAGAATTGACTTCATCATCAGAAGGAGTGGCGTCTAAAGCCCAAAACTTAAGTTCAGTAGCAGAAGGATTAATGGAAATAGTAAATAGGTTTAATATATGACAAGGGATAATCCCTTGTCTTTTTATATGTGTTTAATGATATATTAAGAGAAAATAGATAGAAAATTTTTATAAACTTAATGTAATATATACTTATTAATCGAACATATGTGCTATACTAAGGATAGGGGGGAATATAGAGTTTGTCAAATAATAGATAGAATTGTTGAAATTTGGTAAAAATGTACTATAGAAATGCTATAGAGATTTATATATATTAATTGAAGGAGGTATTGGGTATAATGTTACAAAAGAAAAATGAACTAATGGATGCAATGAATGAGTGTAGGGAAAAATTAAATCGTTTAATAATTCAAAAAGAAATGCAAGTAGATAAAGAATTAATAAATATAAGTGAGGAGATGGATCAGTTAATCCTATCTTATTATGAATGGATTAAAAAGAATAAATAGAATTATTTTTTAAAGGGCAAGTGTTTTTATCGCTTTGCCCTTGCAGCATTTTTTGAGAAAATATATAATGAGTGTATGATTTTGGATAGAATACAGTTATAGAGGTGTAGCGATGAAGATACGAAGTGATGATGAGAAAAAAACATATAATTTAGGTTATAAGTTAGGGACATTATTAAGAAGTGGGGATGTTGTTTGCTTAACAGGAGATTTAGGAGCAGGAAAAACAACTTTATCTAAGGCTATTGCAAAAGGTCTTGGAGTAGAAGATTGTGTAACAAGTCCTACTTTTACAATTATTCATGAGTATGAAGGACGTCTTTCATTATATCATTTTGACGTATATAGAATTTCGAGCATTGAGGATATGGAAGATTTAGGATACGAAGAATATTTTTATGGTGAAGGTGTATGCCTAATTGAGTGGGCATCACGAATAGAAGAGCTGATTCCTAAGAAACATTTATGGATTCATATAAAAAAGATTGATGAAAATACACGAGAAATAGAGCTAAAAGGAAGCGGTGAGCATTTTCATCGAATCATAGAGGAGTTGAAAAACATATGAAGATATTAGCTTTTGACACTTCATCTATTGTTGCTTCAGTAGCAGTGATGGATGATGATAAATTAATTGGTGAGTATACAATAAATCATAAGAGAACACATTCTCAAAAGTTGATGCCTATGATCGAAGAAGTTTTAGAAAGTTGTGAATTGACAATGAAAGATATAGATGTAGTTGCAGTAGCAGAAGGACCTGGTTCGTTTACAGGAATTAGAATTGGTGTAGCTACTGCAAAGGGACTTTCACATGCTATGAATATTCCTGTGATAGGAATATCCACACTAGATGCATTAGCATTTAATGTTGCCTTTTCTCATGGTTTGATATGCCCAATTTTGGATGCTAGAAGAAATCAAGTATATACAGCTGTATATAAGTGGGATAATGGAAACCTAAGTATGATTGAAGAGCACATGGCTGTATCTATTGAAGAATTAGTAGATAAATTGATGCAAAGACCTGAAAAAGTTATATTTTTAGGTGATGGAGTAGCTACTAATAAAATATATTTAATAGAAAAGCTTAAGGATAGAGTGTTGTTTGCACCTAATAGTATGAAGATGCCAAAGGCTGCTTCTATTGCAGAGCTTGCATTGCAAAAAGCGAAAGAAGGTAATCTTAAAAATTGCTATGAACTTTTACCAACTTATCTTAGAAAGTCAGAAGCAGAAAGACAATATGAAGAAAAAATAAAAAGGTGTGACAAAGATGGAGCATGTGAAGGTTAGGGAAATGATCGTTGAAGATATTGAAGAAGTTTATGATATTGAAAAAAGATGTTTTGCTATACCTTGGTCTAAAGAATCCTTTTTTGCTGAAATACAGAATAACAAGTCTGCTAGATATGTGGTTTTAGAAATAGATGGAAAAGTTGTAGGTTATGGAGGTATGTGGAAGATACTAGATGAAGGGCATATTACAAATATTGCTGTGCATCCGGATGTAAGAGGAAGAGGATATGGAAACTTACTTGTTGAGGGATTGCTTGAGGTTGCAGATAAGGAAGAAATAAAAAGGATGACTTTAGAGGTTAGAAGTTCAAATAAAGTAGCGCAGAATTTATATAAAAAATATGGATTTGAGCCTTGCGGGATTAGGCCAAAGTATTATCAGGATAATAATGAAAATGCAGTGATTATGTGGAGAGAAAACTAATAAATTTTAAATTTTTAAAGACAATTTCCAAAAATTGCTGTATACTATATATTGGAAAATAATTATAGGGCATACATATGTATGCCCTATGTCTATGAGAAAGGAGTTTTTGTATGTTAAAGGGGAGGAAACTGCTAATTGTGGTTATGATTATTGCAGTTGTTGTTTTAGTTGGAGTTGGAACTGTTATGGCAAATAAAAAAGAAAAGAATGATAAAAAAATTGTCCAAACGGTAGAAATAAAAAAGCAGGATATTGAATCACATATACAGGCGACAGGGCAGATTGTATCTATGGATAAGAGAGAGATTGTTTCAGATGTAGAAGAAAAGATTGAAAAGGTATTTGTCAAAAAGGGAGATAAAGTTAAAAAAGGTCAAGTTCTTATGAAGTTAGAGGAGACAAATATTCTTTATAAAATTAAAGAAGCCAAAACAAGATTAGAAATACAGGAAAATATCTTAAATCAGTTAAAAACAGACTTAGATATTGGATTAAAGAATGCAAAAATAAAGTATGAAGATGCATTAGATACGTATGAAAGAAACAAAAAGCTTTATGAAGCAAATGCATTAAGTAAAAGAGAATTAGAAAAGTCAAAAAATACTTTGGAAGAAATGCATAATGAATATATATTAGCTGAAAAAAAGTTAGGAAATGGAGAAAATACTGGGGAAGTGGCAAGACAAGAAAAACAAGTGCAGCTTTACAAATTAGAGGTAGAAAAACTAATGGATGATTTAGAAAAGCATACAATTAAAAGTCCTATTACAGGAACAATTGTAGATATGAAAATTGCAGAGAGTGGTATCGTAGAATCTCATATTCCTTTGATGTTTATACAGGACGTAGATAATTTGGAAATAATTACAAATATCAATGAGTATGATGCAAGCAAAATAAAGATAGGAGACTTTGTTAAAATTACAGGCGATGCTTTTGAGGGAAAGACTTATGATGGAAAAGTAAAATATGTAGGTCCGTTTGCTAAAACTGTTGAGACGGGACAGGGAAAAGAAAATGTTGTAGAGGTAAAAGTTGAAATAGCTAAGATGGATAAGTATTTAAAACCAGGGTTTTCAGCTAAGTTAGATATATTAACAGAGCGTAGGAAGGACGTTTTAGCAGTACCTTATGAAGCTATATTTACAAAAAGGAATAAAGAAAATGTTATTTTTACTGTTGAGGATGGAAAAGTAAAGGAGCATAAGGTAAAACTAGGTATAGAGAGTGATCTTGTAGTTGAAGTAATAGGAGAGGATATTAATCAAGAAGATCATGTAATTATGAACCCTACAGAAGCAATTAAAGAGGGTGAAGAAGTTCAAGAGAATCAGGTGATGTAGTATGATAAAAATCGAAAATTTGAAGAAGATTTATAAAAATGGAAGCGTATCTGTAGAAGCATTAAAAGGTGTAAATATGGAAGTGAATCAAGGTGAATTTGTATCTATTATGGGGCCGTCAGGATCAGGAAAATCTACTTTAATGAATATTTTAGGATGTTTAGATAAACCTAGCCAAGGGAGATATGAATTAGATGGAGAAAAGATAGAAGAGTTAAATGATTCTCAATTGGCTGGGATACGAAATAAAAAAATAGGTTTTGTTTTTCAATCATTTAATCTTCTTCCTCGTATTACGGCACTAAAAAATGTAGAATTACCAATGATGTATGCTGGAGTACCTTCTAAAGAAAGAAGAAAAAGAGCAATAGAAGCTTTAGAAAGAGTTGGATTAGGAGATCGTTTGGAGCATAAATCAAGTGAACTTTCAGGTGGACAGAGGCAAAGGGTTGCTATTGCAAGAGCTCTTGTTAATCAACCAGCTGTTATTTTAGCAGATGAACCAACGGGGAATCTAGATACAAAATCAGGTGATGAAATTATGGCAATATTTCAAAGGCTTAATGAAGAAGGGGTAACAATTGTTATGGTAACGCATGAACCAGAAATTGCTCAGCATACTAAGAGAGTTGTAACCTTTCGAGATGGTGAAATTATAGAAGACAAATTTGTAGAGAATCAGATTATACTTCATGCAGATGCTGTAAAGGAATAGAGGTGTTGCAATGAATTTTATTGAAAGTATTCAGGTAGCAATTAGTGCTATTTGGGTGAATAAGATGAGATCTCTTCTTACAATGCTTGGAATTATTATAGGGATATCTTCTGTTATTAGTGTAGTGGCTTTAGGAAAAGGAAGCCAGAATGCAATTGATAAGGAATTTGAACAATTTGGTGCAGGAAGAGCATATATTGGAACTAATTGGAGAGAAAATCCTACTAGGAAAGATTATTTAAATCATAGTGATGTAGAAGCATTAAATAGAGTTTTTTCAAAGGATTTAGATGCAATAATTTCTAATTTATCAGAGAATGGAAAGATAAGATCAAAAAATGATTTGATTGATGTGAGGTTAATTGGTGGAAATGAAGACTATATAAAAATTGAAAAGGTTAATATTCTAAAGGGAAGATATTTGACAGATCGTGATGTAAAGGCAAAGAGATATGTAGCTGTAATAGATCAACAAGTAGCTATGGATGTTTTTGGAAGAAGCAATGTACTTGGAGAAAATATTATGGTAGATATGGGATATACCAATGCTTCATTCGTTATTGTAGGTTTATATGAAAAACCTAAGAGTACTCTTCAAAATTTAGGAGGAGGTAAAAGAGCGCCAAATGTTTTTATACCTATTTCAACACTCGAAAAAGTTATGGGTATGGGAGAAAACATATGGGGGATAGAAATAAGCATGAAAAAGGGTGTGGATTCTAGAAAAGCTACTGAGAAGATGATAAAGCTTTTAGAAAGAAGGCATGGAAATATTGGAGAAAATAAGTATATAAGCTATACTGCTGAAGGAGAATTAGAATCTATTAATAAGGTTACAGGCATAGTAACAGCTGTTATAAGTGCTATTGCAGCAATTTCATTGTTGGTTGGTGGTATTGGTGTAATGAACATTATGCTTGTTTCTGTTACAGAAAGAACAAGAGAAATTGGGATTAGGAAGGCAATTGGTGCAAGGAGAAAGGATATATTGTTACAATTTTTGGTGGAATCTGTTATTGTATCAGGGATTGGAGGAATTATTGGTACAGTAATAGGAATAGGTATCTCATTTGTTATTGCTAAGTTTATCAAAATCCCTCCTAACGTATCAATGAGCACAATTGCTATTGCATGGATTTTTTCAGCAGGGGTTGGTATTTTCTTTGGTATTTATCCAGCCAATAAAGCTTCAAAATTAGATCCGATAGATGCTTTAAGGTATGAGTAAAAAACTAGGTCACTGACCTAGTTTTTTAAAATGATTCATATAAAACATAAGGTAATCCATATAATAAAAGTGAGAAGATAATAGACTATTAAAAGGGGAAAAAGGGGATGAATAAAAAATGAAAAGAATTTTTAGTATATTAATGTCTTTTATTTTTATACTGTCACTACCAATAGCTGTATTTGCTGAGGATAAAGATGAAAACATGATTATAAGAGAAGATGAAGTAGTCAATAGTGATTTATTTTTTGAAGGAGATTCTGTAAAGAACATGGGTACTGTGAAAGGGGATATTTTTGTAGCTAGTGGAGAGTTTGAAAATACAGGGCATGTTTTAGGAGATATTTTATTAGTCGCGGGAAATAGTAAAATTAGTGGTAGAGTAGATGGAGATCTTAGGATAGGAACTGGAAATTTGAATATCACAGGAGAAATTGGAAAAAATGTTACTTCATTTTCTGGAAATCTAATACTAGAAGAGGGAGCAGCTATAGATGGAAATCTAAACGCTTTTTTAGGAAATATAGTTATTAATGGTATTATTGGAGGAGATTTTCGAGGAAGTGCTGATGATATAAAAATAAATGGAAAAATAAAAGGAGATGTAATACTTGAAACAGAAAATTTAATCTTTGGACCTAATGCAAAAATAGATGGAAATCTAGTATATAATGCACCGAAAAAGATAGAGATTAAAAATGGGATAGTTAGTGGTAATATTATTTACAAACCTTATGGTAAAAAAATAGGTATAGAAGAAAAAAATATAAAAAAGGGATTTAATTTATTAAATATATTACGAAAAGGAATTCCTATACTGTCTTATTTAATAATAGGAACTATACTCGTCTTGGTTTTTAGCAATTTTATGAAAAAAACTTCTACAATGATAGATAAAAAACCTTGGCATTCTTTAGGGATTGGTATTGTGGGATTTATTGTTATTCCTATTGCTTCTATATTGATTATGATAACTGTAGTAGGAATTCCTATAGGTGTTATTTCCCTTATACTTTATGGATTGTTGCTTTATTTAGCGAAAATACCTGCAGCTCTTTTGATAGGGCAAAAACTTTTAAGAAATGAATCAAAACTTTTAATTAAAATGATTATTGGCTTAATTATCTTAAGCTTTGTATCATTTATACCTTATTTAGGGAAGTTTATATCATTTATGGCTATAATATTTGGTATAGGAAGTTATTTGTTAAACTTAAAAGAAGCTATTAAAAAACCAAAAAATATTGAACCATTGCATTAATATAAAGATCCAGATGAGAAAATTCTCATCTGGATTTGTATATTAATTAAAAGTCTACAAATAATATATATGAGTGAAAAATAAAGCAAAAGGAGGATTCTTATGGCAAGTAAAGCCCAATTACAAGCAGTAGCAGCTAATTGTAGTCAATTTCAAAGCGTAGAAGAAGGTGCATTTACTTCTTCTGTCCAATCAAGTCGTACTTGTGAAAATTGTAAACATTTCACAAAGGATAATAAATGTGATATAAATTTAGTAGATGAAATCTTAGAAAACCTTACAAATGAGGGATAGAATAAAAATATACATTTTACGGTATAAATATTGACATTTTTACAAATAGTAGTATAATATGCATAGGTGATGGAGCTCACCTTAAGCATTGCATACTGCAATTGATGGCTCCTACTTAGATTTTTTTATCTAAGTAGGAGCTTTTTCTTATGAAAAGAAAGGATGATGGATATGGGGTTTAGTTTAGCAATTATTATTATTTTAGGCTTAGCATTAAATAAAATATTTGATGCTATAAAGCTACCAGGATTTTTAGGTATGCTTTTGTTAGGAATAATAATTGGTCCGTATGGATTGAATATTATTAGCTCTGATATTTTAGATATTTCGGCAGATCTTAGAAAAATTGCATTAATAATTATACTTATAAGAGCTGGTCTAGGAATTAAAAGAGACACATTACATAAGGTAGGTTCTGAAGCTATAAAAATGAGTTGTATTCCGGGACTTTGTGAAGGATTTACAATTATGCTGCTTGCAAGTTTTTTATTTGGAATGTCGAAAACAGAGGCAGGGATGTTAGGCTTTATTATAGCAGCAGTATCTCCTGCAGTTGTAGTACCTCTTATGCTTCAGTTTATTGATAAAAGATTTGGTGAAAAGAAAGGAATTCCTACTTTAATACTTGCAGGAGCTTCTATTGATGATGTTTTTGCGATTACTATATTTTCAACATTTTTAGGATTATACACAGGAAAAAGCATAAGTATTTCTATGCAGATAGCTAAAATTCCTGTATCTATTGTTTTAGGACTTCTTTTAGGATGGATTACTGGAATAATAATAATTATGATTTTTAAAAGATTTCATATACGTGATACAAAAAAAGCACTTGTAGTGTTAGCTGCAGCAATTATACTTACAACGATTGAAGAATATTCTAAAGGAATAATTCCTATTGCTAGCTTGCTAGGAGTGATGATGGTAGGATTTTATTTTCGTGAAAAAACTTCAAAAATTGCAGATGCATTGTCTCAAAAATTTAACAAAATATGGGTTTTTGCAGAACTTATGTTATTTGTTTTAGTTGGAGCACAAGTAAATATTGATGTAGCATTTAATTCGGGACTTTTAGGAATAGTTATTATTTTTATAGGATTACTTGCTAGAAGTATTGGTGTGCTTATAGCTGTTTCAGGTACAGATTTAGATTGGAAAGAAAGGATTTTTTGTGTTATTGCATACATACCTAAAGCAACGGTGCAAGCAGCAATTGGAGCTGTACCGTTAGAAGCAGGTGTAAAGTCAGGAGAACTAATATTAGCAATTGCTGTACTTGCTATTATGATTACTGCACCATTAGGTGCAATAGGAATAAAACTATCAGGAGAAAAATGGTTGTCTCATAGTTAACAAAAAAACAGCCTAATTTTTGTTAGGCTGTTTTTTTATGGGGCTAAATCTTTATTCTTTTTATCTACTATAAAAGGTTTTACAGCAGATTTTTCTGCTAAAAGCAAGTTTATAAAATCTGTTTCATCTATTTCTGAGATCATACCATCAGGCATAACATTTTCTTGTCTTAATCTTTCTAAAAAACTTTCATCGTTAAAAGAATAATCTAAATCTTTATTTTTTTCTTCATTAGGATGATTTGTATTTTTATTTTTTTCACCCAAAATTTTCAACTCCTTTATCAACACTAGATTATTATTAGTATTCCACAAATAGAAGGATATATGCTGAACAGTGGATATGCTTTATGCATATATAGAATTAGAAGTATATAAAAAAGGAGTGATTTAATTGGGTGCAAATGCATTAACTCTATTTAATATGGAGCATCTTTCTTCAGTGACGGCAATGGTATTGGCAGTAAATTTAATTACCCAAGTCATTAAAGAAATTTTTTTAAGAGAAACTGTGAATCAAAGAATTCCTAAATTCATTACATTATTAGCAGCTACATTAGTTGTTGCTGTTCATCATAATAGGATTTGGGTAGAAAGTCCTGGTGTATTTCATCATTCCATTATAGAACTTGTATTTTTCATATTTATTAATGGTATATTTATTGCTGCTTTATCTATGGGAAATTATAAGGTGTTGAATTTGACAAAAGATAAGGAAGTAAAAAAAATGAAGGAAGAATTGGCTATAAAAGAAGCAAAACTTCAATATAATGAAAAATATCAAGAGGATGGAGAATTATTTTAATAAAGAATAATGTAGATTTTGCTATTTATTACAGGTTTGGATATAATATATAAGATGAACAAAAGATAAGGAAGGTGTATATTGTGAGCAATGTATTATCACCTAAAAATGGTGAATATTTTATAACTCTTGCTATAGAGACAAGTTGTGATGAAACGTCTGCTGCTATTCTTAAAAATGGTAGAGAAGTTTTATCAAATGTTATTTCTTCTCAAATAGATGAACACAAAAAATTTGGAGGTGTAGTTCCTGAGGTTGCTTCAAGAAAACACGTTGAGAATGTAGATGTAGTGATTCAGGAAGCACTTGATGAAGCAGGTGTTACATTGCAGGATATTGATCATATAGGTGTTACTTATGGACCAGGACTTGTAGGAGCTCTTTTGGTTGGCGTATCTACAGCAAAAGCTTTGGCATATGCTTTGAATATTCCGCTTGTTGGAGTAAATCATATTGAAGGACATATCTGTGCAAATTATATAGAAGATAAAAATCTAGTTCCTCCTTTTTTATGTCTAATTGTTTCTGGTGGACATACTTATCTTGTACATGTAAAAGATTATGGAACATATGATATTTTAGGAAAAACACGAGATGATGCAGTTGGAGAAGCTTTTGATAAAGTTGCTAGAGCTATAGGATTAGGCTATCCAGGAGGACCTATTATAGATAAATTAGCTAAAAAAGGAAATAAAGATGCAATTAAATTTCCTAGAGTATACTTAGAGCAAGATAGCTTTGATTTTAGTTTTAGTGGATTAAAATCAGCAGTATTAAATTATCTAAATTCTCAAAGGCAAAAAGGGATAGAAATAATAGTAGAGGATGTAGCAGCAAGTTTTCAAGCTGCAGTTGTTGATGTATTGGTTCATAAGACTATAGAAGGAGCAAAGAAAAAGAAGGTAGACAGTATTGTTTTAGCTGGAGGAGTAGCTGCTAACAGTGGATTAAGAGAGGAACTTCAAAAAGCTGCAAAAAAAGAAGGGTTAACTTTAAAATATCCATCTATAAAGTTATGCACAGATAATGCAGCTATGATTGGATGTGCTGCATATTATGCCTATAAGAGTGGATTTACTTCAGACTTATATTTAAACGCTGTTCCGAATTTAAAACTTGGAGAAAGAAAATAAGAATTATTCAGAAGATTTTGTGGATAAAAATGTGGATATTGTGGAAAAGGTATTTAAGCTTCTAAAAATAAGGGATTAATATAATAAAAATGTGGATAAATCTGTGAGAATTGTGGAAAACTTGTGGATATAGATGGGCATAACTTTTCTTATATTATATATATGTTTATAAAATGCAAAATATGTATAAAAATAAGTAGTTTGGATCATCCAAACTACTTATTTTCTTCTACATAATTTACTATGTCACCAATGTTTTTGAAACCTTCAGCATCTTCATCAGGAATTTCGATATCAAATTCATCTTCGATAGCCATAATAATCTCAACAGCATCAAGAGAATCTGCTTCTAAATCGTTCATAAGAGAAGTTTCAGGTGTGATTTCAACATCTTCGTCTAATCCTAGTTGATCGATAATAATTTCTTTTATTTTTTCAAATACCATATTATATACCTCCCTAAGTGAAATATTTCTTATAACCACACAAGTGGTTTTTAACGTGATTATTTTACCACATATAAATGAAAAATACTACAAGAAATACACATTTGAACAGTTTTTTTAAAAAATATAAACTAATTGAAAATTATTGTAAATATTCTTCCCATTTCTGATAAAGTTTATCTAATTCAATTTTTAATTTTGCTGATTCCTCATGAATCTGCTTACTTTTTTCTGCATCAGAGTAAACAGCTTCTTTACACATTTCTTGTTCAAGATTACGAAGATTTTCTTCTAGCAGCAATATTTTTTCCTCAAGTGCTTCACGTTCCTTTATGATTCTACGTTCTTCTTTTTTTCTTTCTTTTTCTTTTCGTCTTTCTTCTTTTAATTGTGTTTTTGTCTTTTGTGTTTCTACTATTGTAGAAGGTGCTTCTAACTGTTTTTTCTTTTCTTGATAGTATTTGTAATTTCCAAGATATTCTTTTATACCATCTTGAGAAAGTACCATAATTTTGGTTGCTACTTTATTAAGAAAATAACGGTCATGGGAAATTACTAATAAAGTACCATCATAGTTTATTAGTGCTTCTTCTAAAGCTTCTTTAGATTCAATATCAAGATGATTTGTAGGCTCATCTATAAGTAAAAAATTTGCCTTTGAAATCATAAGTTTTAGTAAGGATACACGGCTTTTTTCACCTCCACTTAGTGTAGATATTTGTTTGAATACATCATCACCACTGAATAAAAAAGATCCAAGAAGTGTACGTACCTCTGTTTGGGTAAAATGGATATTTTCTTGCCAAATTTCATCAATAATGGTATTTTTATTATTCAAACTTGATTGTTCTTGATCAAAATAACCTACATGTACATTATGACCAAAATTTATAAATCCAGTATCATAAGAAACTTGTTTGAGTAAAATTTTAAACAATGTAGATTTTCCAATACCATTAGGGCCGATTAATCCTATTCTTTCACCTTTGTATACCTTAAAGCTAACATTCTTAAAAAGATTGTTTTTTCCAAAGCTTTTTGATATATTATCGACTTCTAGAACATCTTGTCCGCTTTTTATTTGTGTTTCAAAGCGAATTTTTGCCCTTTGGTTAAAGCGTGTAGGCTTTTTAATAAAGGTCATATGCTCTAATCTTTTTTCTCTACTCTTTGCACGCTTTGCTAATTTTTCAGTACCGTGCTGCTTAAATCTACGAATCATTTCTTCTTGTTTTTCTATTTCTTTTTGTTGTTGTAAAAAGTCTTTAAGCTGTTGTTCGTATAGAATTTTTTTCTTTTCAACATAGTAAGTATAATTGCCATTATACTGAGTAAGGTGTTTGTTTTCTATTTCATATATTTTATCTGTTACTTCATCTAAAAAATATCGGTCGTGGGATATTATTAGGATAGTACCATTATAAAATTTAAGATATGATTCAAGCCATTCAATAGCATCCATATCTAAATGGTTAGTAGGCTCATCTAATAGTAAAATATCAGGTTTTTTAAGAAGTAGCTTTGCTAAACCTACTCTTGTTTTTTGTCCTCCACTAAGTTCTATTATAGGTTGATAAAATTCATCTTCAGAAAAACCTAGTCCTTTTAATACGCCCCGAATTTCACTTCTGTAACCATAGCCGTTTTTAAGTTGAAATTCTTCCGATTTATGTGCATAAAGATCCATTAATTTGTCTAAACTTTTTGAAGGGTCAAGACTTTGTTTGGATATTTCTTGCTCAAGAGATCGTAGTTCTTTTTCCATTTGTATTAAGTCATCAAATACATGAACAACTTCATCAAAAACTGTGTTTGTAGGAGATAAATGAGCATTTTGCTCTAAATAACCGATGGTTATGTTTTTAGACAGATAAAGTTCTCCGCTATCATAAGGATATTTTCCTGTAATAATCTTAAATAAGGTGGATTTTCCAGCGCCATTTGCACCTACTAATCCTATTTTTTCACCAGCATTTATAGTAAAGGATATATTCTCTAATATGATATCTATTCCAAAAGATTTTGTAATACTATTACATGATAATACGATCATAAAGATCCTCCTTGTAAGTCTATATTTACATTATATTGTACCAAAAAAATAAGAAAGATTAAAATGTAGAGCACATTTTAATAAGAATGTATAAGCAAAAGGATATAGGGAAATATTATCCTTACACAGATTGACATATTCAAACTGTAGTGATATAATTTGTAAAAAAAAATTGGGTAGAGGCTGATCAATATGCAAAAAGGAAATGCAAAAATATCAATGGCTGTAATTAGAAGATTACCAAAATATCGAAGGTACCTAGCAGAATTATTAGATAGGGGTGTTCATAGAATTTCTTCTAGAGAGTTAAGTAAAATTATTGGTTTTACAGCGTCCCAAATAAGACAGGATTTAAACAATTTTGGGGGGTTTGGACAGCAAGGATATGGGTATAATGTTGCTGCGCTTTATGAAGCGATAGGGAAAATATTAGGATTAGATAGGAAATATAATACGATTATTGTAGGAGCAGGAAATTTAGGGCAGGCAATTGCCAATTATACGAATTTTGAAAAATCTGGTTTTATTCCTAAGGCTATGTTTGACATCAATCCTAAATTGATTGGATTAAAGATTAGAGATATAGAAATTATAGATGCAGACAAAATGGAAGAATATATCAAGGAAAATAATGTTGATATTGGGATTATTTGTACTAATAAAGAGCAGGCACAAGCTGTTGCTGACAGGTTAGTTAAAAGCAACATAAAGGGAATATGGAATTTTGCACCTACAGACTTAGATGTTCCAGAGAAAGTAATGCTAGAAAATGTACATTTAAGTGAAAGTTTGTATACCTTATCTTTCTTGCTAAAGCATAATCGTATTGATTAAGACTTGTAGAAAGAGATAGAAGCTTGTCAAAAATGTACGAAAACCAAGACAGTGTACGAAAAATAAAACAAATTGATATCAAATTAACAAGTTGCAACAAGGGAATAGGGAAAATAAAAAACAAAGTGTACGAAATTCAGTACACTTTGTTTTTGTTTGGGTTTATAATTTAAAACAGTGGATAAACAAATAGAAAAAAATATGTATATTCAAATAATATATATGTAATATAAACAAAGTTAAAATATAGTGAAATACCAGTTAGGAGCTGGTAATGAAATAATTATTAAGTTATATTGCAAAAAAAAATAAATTGGGAAAATATACAAACAATATTGTAATGTTGGCATGGTTTATGCTAATATAATATACGTGCTGTGAAAAAAATGTCAATTTTTTAATATAAAGAGGAGGGAATTAATGTGCAATTCAAATTAACCAAAGAACAAGAAATGGTTAGAAAGATGGTTAGAAGCTTTGCTGAAAATGAAGTGCAACCGTTAGCAGCAGAAGTAGATGAGACAGAAAGATTTCCATGGGAAACAGTTGAAAAAATGGCTAGATATAAAATGCTAGGTACTTTTGTTCCAAAGCAATATGGTGGAGCAGGTGCTGATGAAGTTGCTTATGCAATTACTGTAGAAGAGCTTTCAAGAGCTTGTGCTACAACAGGAGTTATTTGTTCAGCGCACAGTTCATTATGTGCATGGCCAATTATGAAATATGGTACTGAAGAACAAAAACAAAAATATTTAGTGCCATTAGCAAAAGGAGAAAAATTGGGTGCATTCGGTTTAACTGAGCCAAATGCAGGTACTGATGCAGCAGGACAACAAACAACTGCAGTAGAAGATGGAGATGAGTGGGTACTTAATGGTTCAAAAATCTTCATAACAAATGGTGGAGAAGCTGAAATCTATGTTGTTATGGCTATGACAGATCAATCAAAAGGAACTAGAGGAATCAGTGCTTTTATCGTTGAAAAAGGAACACCAGGATTCAGCATTGGTAAAAAGGAAGAAAAAATGGGTATTAGAGGATCTGCTACAACAGAGTTGATTTTTGAAAACTGCAGAATTCCTAAAGAAAACCTTTTAGGAGAATTAGGAAAAGGTTTCAAAATTGCAATGACAACACTTGATGGTGGTAGAATTGGTATTGCTGCTCAAGCACTAGGAATAGCACAAGGTGCTATGGATGAAACTATAAAATATACAAAAGAAAGACAACAATTTGGCAGACCAATTGCAAAATTCCAAGCATTACAATTTGAAATGGCTGATATGGAAACAAGAATTCAAGCAGCTAGACATTTAGTATACAATGCTGCATGGAGAAAATCTCAAGGATTACCTTATTCTAAAGAAGCTGCTATGGCAAAATTATTTGCAGCAGAAACAGCTATGTATGTAACAACTAAGGCTGTTCAATTACATGGTGGATATGGATATACTAGAGAATATCCAGTTGAAAGAATGATGAGAGATGCAAAAATCACTGAAATTTACGAAGGTACTTCAGAAGTGCAAAGAATGGTTATTGCTGCAAATATATTAAAATAAATAAGATCGGATAAAATAGTCATCAAAAGATAATATAAAGGAGGAGAAATAATGAAGGTAATTGTTTGTGTAAAACAAGTTCCTGATACAAATGAAGTTAGAATAGATCCTGTAAAAGGAACGCTTATTCGTGATGGTGTTCCAAGTATCCTAAATCCAGATGATGCAAATGCATTAGAAGAGGCATTAGCATTAAAAGATAAATATGAAGATGTTCATGTAACAGTAATTACAATGGGACCTCCTCAAGCGGATGAAATGTTAAGAGAATGTTTAGCTATGGGAGCAGATGAAGCAATACTACTTAGTGATAGAGCTTTTGCTGGTGCTGACACTTGGGCAACTTCTAATACAATTGCAGCAGCAATTAGAAAAATAGGAGATTACGACATTATATTTGCTGGAAGACAAGCGATTGATGGAGATACTGCGCAAGTAGGACCACAGATTGCAGAAAGAATTGGAATTCCACAAGTTACTTATGTACAAGATTTCAAAATTGAAGGAGATGAAATCACTGTACAAAGACAGCTAGAAGATGGATATGAAGTAATCAAAGTTAAAAAGCCAGTACTTTTAACAGCAATAAAAGAGTTAAACAAACCAAGATATATGTCTATTGAAGGTATTTATGATGCTTGCAAGCAAGATATTACAGTATGGACATTAGCTGATTTAGATGTTGAAAAACATGAAGTAGGATTAGATGCTTCTCCAACAAAAGTATTCCGTTCATTTACACCAGCACCAAAAGGAAAAGGTGTAATGCTTGAAGGAACTACAAAAGAAATGGTAGAAAAACTAGTTGTAGCGTTAAAACAAAAACATGTAATTTAATATAAGAATTGGAGGGAAAAAAATGGCTGTTGTAGTATTACAAGATAAATGTAAAGGATGTAAGCTATGTCTAAAAGCATGTCCTTTTGAAGCAATTGACATGGTAGACAAATTAGCTGTAATAAATGAAAAGTGTACTGCTTGTGGAGCTTGTATAGAGGCATGTCCTTTTAATGCAATTATAAAAGAAGAAAATGATGCTCCAAAGAAAGATTTATCTGCATATAAAAACGTATGGGTATTTGCAGAGCAAAGAGAAGGCAAAATCATGCCTGTAGTAATCGAACTTCTTGGAGAAGGTAGAAAATTAGCAGATGAAATCGGAACTGATCTTTGTGCAATTGTACTTGGAAACAATATTGAAGACTTATCTAAAGAACTAATTGCATATGGTGCTGATAAAGTATATTTAGCACAACATGAATTATTAGAAAAATTTACAACAGATGGATATACAAAAGTTATCACAGATGCTATCAATGAAATAAAACCAGAAATAGTATTACTTGGTGCAACTCACATCGGAAGAGATTTAGCTCCAAGAGTAGCTGCTAGAGTAGATACAGGACTTACTGCTGACTGTACAAAACTAGAAATAGATCCAGAAGATAAAAAAATCATGCAGACACGTCCAGCTTTTGGTGGAAACATTATGGCTACAATCGTATGTCCAAACCACAGACCACAAATGTCTACAGTAAGACCTGGAGTTATGGATAAAGCACATAGAGATGATTCTAGAACAGGTGAAGTAATTGAAATTGATGTTAAACTATCAAAAGAAGATATGAGAACAGAAGTTGTAGAAATAGTAAAAACTAAGAAAGAAATGGTTTCTCTTACAGATGCTGATGTTATCGTATCTGGAGGACGTGGACTTGGAAAACCAGAAGGTTTTGAGTTATTAAAGCAATTAGCTGATAAATTAGGTGGAGTAGTAGGAGCATCTCGTGCAACAGTAGACGCTGGATGGATCGACCATTCTCACCAAGTAGGTCAAACAGGTACAACTGTTAAACCAAAAATTTATATTGCTTGTGGTATTTCAGGAGCAATCCAACACTTAGCTGGTATGCAAAGTTCTGATATTATTATTGCTATTAATAAAAATGCCAATGCACCAATTTTTGAGGTTGCAGATTTTGGAATCGTTGGAGACTTATATGATGTTGTTCCAGCATTAATGGACGCATTAGATAGAGCTGAAGACCTTGTAGAAGCATTAAAAGAGGTTGCGGCTACTGAATAATTATTATGCTATAAAATAGTTTAAATATACGGGCGACTGATCTTTAAGACAGTTGACCCGTTTTTTTATTACATTTCAGTAATATATATTGAAAAAAATAATAATATATGGTATTTTATAATTAGTAGTGGTATAGACCACATATCCACACTTGATATAAAGTTAGATTTTTAAATTAAAGTAAAATGTGGAGGGTGTTAAATTTAATATGAAACTAGATGATAGTAATCCAATGCCTTTATATTATCAATTAGAAATTATAATTAGAAAGAGAGTTGAAGAAGGAATATATAAGCCAGATGAAAAGATTCCATCAGAGAGAAGGTTAAGTGAGGAATTCAATTTAAGCAGAATGACTATAAGTAAAGCAATTAATAATTTAGTTGAGGAAGGAATTTTATATAGAAAAAGAGGTAAAGGAACTTTTGTTTCTAAAAATAAAGTGGATTTTTTTCCGGGATTGATGGGCTTTACTGAGATCATGGAAAAAAAAGGTATGAAACCTTCGAGTAAAGTAATATCTCAAGCTGTAATATTGCCAGATAAGTATTTATGTGAGAAGCTTCAAATATTAGAAAATGAAAAAGTTATTTTTACGCAAAGATTACGTTTAGCAGATAATGAGATCATTAACCTAGAAAAATCATATGTACCATATTCTTTATGCCCTAAATTACTTGAAATTAATTTATCTGTTGAATCTATATATAAACTCTTAACTACTGAGGGATATAAACCTTCAAAAGCGGAGCAAGAGATTCAAGCTATTTTATCAGATAATGAACTCAGTAAGCTTCTAAAAATAAATATTGATGAACCTATTTTAAAGCGTAAAAGAATAACTTATTCAAAAAATGTTCCTATAGAATATAGTCTTAATTACTATAGAGGAGATATCTATACGATGGTTATGACAATAAATAGTTGATAACAAAGGGGATGATTTAAAATGTTAGATAATAGAAAAATAAAGATAGCTGTTATTGGAGGGGGAAGTAGCTATACTCCAGAAATTATTGAAGGCTTTATTAAGAGATATGATGAGTTACCTGTAGAGGAGTTATATTTAGTTGATATTGAAGAGGGTAAAGAAAAATTAGATATTGTAGGGAAGCTTGCTAAAAGAATGGTTAAAAAGGCTGGAGTAAATATAAATATAAAACTAACATTGGATAGAAAAGAAGCTATTAAAGATGCTGATTTTGTAACTACTCAATTTAGAGTAGGATTGTTAGATGCAAGAATTAGAGATGAAAAAATTCCTTTAAAATATAATTGTATTGGTCAGGAAACTACGGGGGCTGGGGGCTTAGCTAAAGCATTAAGAACTATTCCTGTTATATTAGATATTTGTAAGGATATTGAAGAATTATCTCCAAACGCATGGTTAATTAATTTTACGAATCCAAGTGGAATTATTACTGAAGCTGTTCATAAGTATACTAAAGTAAAATGTATTGGCTTATGTAATGTTCCTATACTAATGCATATGTTAAGTGCAGAGGTATTGAATGTAGATAAAGATGATATAAGAATGGATTTGATAGGGTTAAATCATTTAGTTTGGGGAAGAGATGTAATATATAAAGGAGAAAGTAAAATTGATGAAGTTATAAAACATTTAATAGTTGGAAAAGGGTATACAGCTAAGAATATTCCTGATATTAACTGGGGAAAAGAGCTGTTAGAATCTTTAAATATGTTGCCATGCCCATATCATAGATATTATTATTTAACAGATATTATGTTAAAGGAAGAACTTGAAATGGCTAAAAGGGAAGGTACTCGTGGAGAAATTGTTAAGAAAATAGAAAAAGAGCTATTTGAATTATACAAAAATCCAAATCTAGAAGAGAAGCCTAAGCAATTAGAAGATCGTGGAGGACAGTATTATTCAGATGCAGCTTGTGAATTAATTAGTGCTATTTATAATGATAAAGGAACTATTCATTATGTTAATGTTCAAAATAATGGTACTATAAATTGCATTCCTAATGACTCAGTTATTGAAAGAACCTGTTATGTAGACAAAGAGGGGGCACATCCATTAAATGCTAAACCATTACCATCTAAAATTAAAGGCTTGTTACAGGTAATTAATGAATATGAAGCATTAGCAGTAGAGGCTGGTGTACATGGAGATTATGGTGCTGCTCTTCAAGCTTTAATCATCCATCCACTAGTAGAAAGTAGTATTGCTAAAAATTTATTAGATGATATAATCAAGGAAAATATTGATTATTTACCTCAATTTAAGCATCTTATGAAGTAGATATAAATGATATTGGTCTATATTATGGAAGTCCATCAATAATTTTCTAGAAAAGTCTTTACATGACCTATTAAAGATGATATTATACATTTAAGTTAAATATTTAAAGGCAGGAGATATGGAGAGCCGCACAAATTGACCTAGGGATAGGTCTATATTGTGTGGCTTTTTTATATTCTAAATTTAATTTATTTAAGGAGGGGCAAAATGAAAAAAATATTTGCTTTGTTAATCTGTTTAGTAATTCTTTGTAGTAGTGTTTCCTTTGCAGAAGGAAATAAAATTGTTATAGCACATAGGGGTGCTAGTGGTTATTTGCCAGAACATAGTATGGCAGCAAAGGCTATGGCTTATGCTATGGGTGTAGATTATATTGAGCAGGATGTTGTTATGACAAAGGACAATAAGCTAGTTGTATTGCATGATCATTATCTTGATAGGGTTACAAATGTGGAAAAGGTTTACCCAAATAGAAAGAGAGCAGATGGAAGATATTATGCTATTGATTTTACGTTAGATGAAATAAAGAGTCTTAATATGACAGAAGGTTTTCATGTTAAAGATGGAAAAGAAGTAGCAAATTTCCCACAACGTTTTCCTATTTGGAAATCAGATTTTAGAGTGCATACATTGGAAGAAGAAATAGAATTAATTCAAGGGTTAAATAAGAGTACAGGTAAAAATGTAGGTATTTATATTGAAATTAAAGCACCTTGGTTTCATAGACATGAGGGAAAAGATATTAGTGTAGAAGTATTAAAAGTGCTTAAAAAATATGGGTATACTAAAAAAACTGACAAGGTTTATCTACAATGCTTTGATTTTAATGAGTTAAAACGTATTAAAACTGAGTTGTTACCTAAATTTGGTATGGATATAAAGCTAGTTCAACTAATGGCAGAAACAAGCTGGAATGAAACAATGGAGTATAAGAATGGAAAAGCAGTTCCTTATAACTATGATTGGATGTTTAAGAAGGGTGCGATGAAAGAAATTGCTAAATATGCTGATGGAGTAGGACCTTGGAAGCCTATGATAATAAAGGATGGATCTACAAGAGATCATTTAATAATAACAGATCTTGTAAAAGAGGCTCATGAAGCAGGAATGGTAGTACACCCTTATACTTTCCGTTTGGATAATGGAAGAATACCTTCATATGCTGCAAGCTTTGAAGACATGTTAGATATTTTCTACTATAAGGTAGGTGTTGATGGAGTATTTACTGATTTTCCTGACAGAGCAGTAAATTTTTTGAGAAGATCTGAATATAAAGCAATGGGACTTTAGGAAAAAAAGAGTATATATAAGTGAATAATGTGAATATCCCTTCAGGACTATTTCTCCTGAAGGTTTTTTTTGAATTAAAACTTAATTATGTATACTGTGTAATAATTGAAAGAAATTATCAGTAGTGATATAATAACTAAATAGAAGAAAGACCAGGTGATGGATATGGCTAATTACTATAATGAAATTAATAAAATGATTGATAAACTTATGCATAAGGTTTTAGTTTATGATAGAAAAGGATTTAAAATAGGTGGGAATATAGAAGATTTATCATTGCTTGATATACATGTTTTAAGAAATATCGGACAAGTAGAAAGTAAAAAGATTTATGAATTAATAGAAGACATGGAAATGGATAGAGGTTTGATTGCATCTGTTACAAAAAAATTAATATTAAAAGGATATATTATAAAAGAACGTTCAATAGAAGATAAAAGAGTTTATATATTAAAACTAACAGAACAAGGACGAGAAATGTATGAAAAAATTCTGCAGGTACAAAATAATTTATTAGAATTTTTATTATCTGATGTAACTTTAAATGAAGAAAAAGCAATATTAAAATTTTTAAGTAAGATTAATCAAACAACATTGTTTTGTAATAAGGATGTTGTTTATTCAAAAAAATAATAATACCCTAACAATAGTAGGGCATTATTATTTTATGTATTCATTGAAATTATTCAGCAACTGGTGCATCTACAGGACAAACATTTGCGCAAGCACCACAATCGATACATGCTGCTGCATCAATTACATATTTGTCATCTCCAGCACTGATTGCATTTACTGGACATTCTGGTTCACAAGCACCACAGCTAATACAAGCTTCATTAATTACATAAGCCATAATAAAATCCTCCTCTAAATCTTAATTTACTTTACAGTTTTACTTAAAGTACGAATTTATTTTAACAAAATAAGGATATAGGGACAAGAAAAAAATAAAAATAATCGTTTAAAAGTGCAAATATATAATGATTATCATTCTATATTAATTTTGAAAGGAGGTTTCTCATGAAGGTTATTGCCCTTGTAGGAGCTAGTGGCACAGGGAAAAGCTATAGAGCAATAAATTTAGCACACGAAAAAAATATAGATTATATTATTGATGATGGATTATTTATAAAAAGAAATAAAATTATTGCAGGAAAATCTGCAAAAAGGCAATCAACCATGGTAACAGCAGTAAAAACTGCATTATTTACCCATAAAGATCATCGAGAAGAAGTAAGGGCTGCTATTCAGAGAGAGCAGCCTAAAGGTATATTAATCCTTGGGACTTCTAAAAAGATGGTAGATAAGATTGCGCTACACTTAAATATTGGTAATGTAGAAGAGTATGTATATATTGAAGAAATATCTTCAGAAGAAGAAAGAAAAATTGCAAAAAAACAAAGACATGAATTAGGTAAACATGTAATACCTGTTCCTACTTTTGAAATCAAAAAAGATTTTTCAGGGTATTTTATTGATCCACTTAAAATACTAAGAAGGAAAAAAGATGATACTGTGCAAATATCTGAAAAATCCATTGTAAGACCTACTTTTAGCTATATGGGAAAATATACAATATCAGATAAGGTGATTAGTGACTTAGTAAATCATGCAGCTAAGCAGTTAGAAGGAGTACACAAAATCTCAAGAGTAGATATTCGCAATTATTCAAATGGCATTGTGATAGATGTAGAGATTATTATGGTATATGGAAATGATCTTAGAAAGTTATCGAGAATGGTGCAAGATAATATAAAAGAAGAGGTAGAGTATATGACGGCTTTAAATATTCTTGCGATGAATATATATGTAAAAAAAATAATAATTATTTAGACTATTAACATAATATTGCATATATATTGTATGTATAATACTGTATGCAGGGATACATGAAAGTTACAGAAAAAAATGATTCTTTTGTCAATATTTTTAAGTTTTTTTCTAAATTACGAATAGAAGGGATTTAATGATTGTAGTTTACAATAGAAAATGGGTATGTTATAATCACCTTGAAATGAGGGGAAAAGGTTATCAAAAAACTAATGTTTTAAATATTTGTTTATTGTATCGATAAATGAATCGATAAATAAACAAATGTATTTATAATTATGAGGGGGTCTTAAAATGCCAAACCAATTAAATGCACAGAAGTACATTCAAGAAGTAATTGAAAAAGTGAAAAAAACAAATGCTGATCAACCTGAATTTATTCAAGCTGTTGAAGAGGTATTGCCATCTTTAGCACCAGTACTTGAAAAACATCCTGAATATATGGAAGCAAATCTTTTAGAAAGATTTGTAGAACCTGAAAGACAAATTATATTCAGAGTACCATGGGTTGATGATCAAGGTAAATTACAAGTAAACAGAGGATTTAGAGTACAATTTAATGGAGCAATCGGACCTTATAAAGGTGGACTTAGATTCCATCATACAGTTTATTTAGGAATTATTAAATTCTTAGGTTTTGAGCAAATTTTAAAGAACTCACTAACAGGTCTACCAATTGGTGGAGGTAAAGGTGGCTCTGATTTTGATCCTAGAGGAAAATCTGATGCTGAAATTATGAGATTCTGCCAAAGCTTTATGACAGAATTATATAGACACATTGGACCAGATGTAGACGTTCCTGCTGGAGACATTGGTGTAGGTGGAAGAGAAATTGGATATCTATATGGACACTACAGAAGAATTAGAGCTGCATTTGAAAACGGCGTGTTGACAGGAAAAGGTTTATCTTACGGTGGAAGCTTAATTAGACCAGAAGCTACAGGTTTTGGTGTAACTTATTTCTGTCAAGAAATGTTAAAGCATGAAGGAGAAGTTTTTGAAGGTAAAACTGTTGCATTATCAGGATTTGGTAACGTTACTTGGGGAGCATGTATAAAAATTAATGAATTGGGCGGTAAAGTTGTTACACTTTCAGGACCAGACGGATACATCTATGATCCAGATGGTGTTTCTGGAGAAAAAATAGATTACTTATTAGAAATGCGTGCTTCTGGTAGAGATCAAGTAAAAGATTATGCTGATAAATTTGGTGTTGAATTTTATCCAGGAGAAAAACCATGGGGAGTTAAAGTTGATATCGTAATGCCATGTGCTACACAAAACGATATTCACTTAGAGCATGCAAAGCAAATCGTTGCAAATGGTGTTAAGTTTGTTTGTGAAGGAGCAAACATGCCTTGTACAAATGAAGCAGTTGAGTACTTCTTAGAAAATGGCGTTATTGTAGGCCCTGCAAAAGCTGCTAACGCTGGTGGCGTTGCTACATCAGCTCTTGAAATGAGCCAAAACAGTATGAGACTTTCTTGGACTGAAGAAGAAGTAGATCAAAAACTTCATCAAATTATGGTTAACATCCATAACAATGCTATGAAAGCTGCTGAAGAATATGGATTTGGTTATAATCTAGTTGCTGGTGCAAACATTGCTGGATTTATTAAAGTTGCTGAAGCGATGCATGCACAAGGAAATTATTAAGAATAAACCAAAGAGAATCCTACTTAGGATTCTCTTTTTTTTTTAGGAATATTACATTTTTTAAAGGAATATTACATTTTAAAGACAATTAGGATAATTCATCAAAATATATATTAAAATAGAGATAAGGAGGGATGTGTTATGAAAAATAAAGTAAAATATATTTTTTTAATGTTGCTATTTATTATAATAAGTAGTGTATATACAATTGCTTATGCAGACAATGTAATTGGCTATTTTCCTCCACAGCCAAAGGATGTTACTGTATTAGTATCTAAACCAAGCATTAGTATGCAATTAGTTCTAAATAACAATGTTGTAAAAGAAATTGATATGAAATTAAATGGAAATAAAGTTGCAGCTGAATATGATCAAAGGTTTCAGACTATTTCTTATAAACCAGTAAATCCTCTAAAACCTGGGCAATATAAAGTAGATTTAAATATCGTCTTAGAAGACCAGAAAATGATAAAGGAAAGCTGGCAGTTTATAGTTAGTGAAAATGCAGTAGATGAATTATCAAAGCCAACAGAAGAACAAAAAAAAGTGATAAATTATGCAAATCGGTATAGAAGATTTTTAGGTCTTAAAGAATTTAGTCTAAATGATTCGTTAAATGCTGCAGCAATGGGGCATTCTAACTATATGGCCATAAATAAAAAATTGATTCATCAAGAATTTTCTAATGATAAGGGGTTTACTGGAACAGAATCTTATAGTCGAGCAGGTGCTTTTGGATATGTTGGTAGTTATATGTCAGAAAATGTGAGTTTTGGACAAAAAGATTATAAAGAAGCAATAGATGCTTTAATGGATGCACCTTATCACCGTTTAGTTTGGATTAATCCTTTTTTTGTAGACTTAGGGTATGGAGAAAAAGAAAAGTACTATACTTTTACCTTTGGAGGCAAAAAGACTTTAGAAGACAAGCTTGTAGTGTATCCTATAAAAGATCAAGAGGATGTTCCAACTTCTTGGGATGGAAATGAAATACCTAATCCGTTAAGATTTTATACAAAAAAAGACATGGTAGGATATCCTATATCCTTATCTTATTTCAGTAAAAAAAATATTAAAAAATTTATCTTAGAAAAAGCTACATTAAAAAATAGCAAAGGAAGTATTGTTGATACTTATATAAATACGCCAACAAAAGATGAAAAACTTCAAGAAAGCATATTGATCATACCTTCTAATCCATTAGCAAAGGGTGAAAAATATACAGTATCTGTTAAAGGAAGTATATTATTTGATGATCAAACCACAGTAGAAATTAACAAGACATGGAATTTTACGACTGTAGTTGAAGAAAATGATAAAAATGGATGGATGAAAAAATTCATATATGATGATATAAAAGACCATTGGGCCCAAAAAGATATATTGTATTTAGGTGAAAAGGGGATTGTATCACCAAAACAGAATAATCTTTATAAGCCGAATGATAAAATTACCAGAGCAGAATTTGCAGAATTTGTTGTAAATGTGTTAGGGCTTCAGACAAAGCCTTATGAAGGGATTTTTAAAGATGTGAAAGAAAATACAAATAAGGCAGTGTATATTGAAGCTGCTTTTCGAGAAGGAATTGTAAAAGGATTGGGAGATGGCAATTTTCAACCAAATCGTACTATTAAAAGAGAAGAAATTGCAGCATTAGTAATGAGAGCCTATGAAAAAAAAGGAAATCTGCATAAAATAAAACAATTGCCATTGTTATCATTTGTAGATCAAAAAGATATAAGTTCTTGGGCTCTAAAAGATGTAAAAGGAGCTTATGAATTAGGTATAATAAAAGGAAGAGATACAGGTGAATTTGCTCCAAAAGATTTTGCTACTCGGGCAGAAGCAGCAGTAATGATTATGAGATTGTTGGAAAAACTTTAAAAAAGCGGCTTAGCCGCTTTTTTTTTGTCTAAAGAATAATACCTGCTTCTTTATAAGTAATCATTTCCTTTAACATATAGGTAGCAGCTTCTATGAAATTAAATGCAAGGGCTGCGCCTGATCCTTCTCCTAATCTTAATCCCATATCAAACATAGGTTCTAAGCCAACAAGTTTATAAGCTACTTGTCCGCCTTTTTCTGCTGTATGGTGAGAGGGGATGAGAAAATCTTTTACTTTAGGTTCTATGGTAATAGCGATAAGGGCAGCAGCAGTAGAGATAAATCCATCTACTACGACTGGAACTTTATGAGCAGCTGCGCCAAGGAACACGCCAGCCATTCCCCCTATTTCAAATCCTCCAACCTTTGCAAGAACATCAATACCATCTTTTGGATTAGGTTGATTTATCTCAATAGCTTTCTTTATGACATTTGCTTTATGAGATAGTTTTTCCACAGGGAGTCCTGCTCCTATGCCAACAATTTCTATAGGATCTAATTTTCCTATTGCAGAAAATATTGCAGTACTAGAGGTAGTGTTTGAGATACCCATTTCTCCTGTTCCAATTAAATTTTTCCCCTCTTTTATTTGAGAAGCTGTTATTTCTATGCCTATTTCTAAAGATTTAATTGCTTCTTCTCTTGTCATAGCAGGACCTTTTGCCATATTGCTAGTACCGTATCTTATCTTTCTATTGATTACCCTAGGATCATTAATGTCTGTAGCAACGCCTATATCAACAACAATTACATCAGCACGAGCTTGTTTTGCAAATGCACAAACGCCTGTCACACCTTTTGCAAAATTTGGTGTTTGAATGGCAGTAAGTATTTGGGGATCTGGGGCTACACCTTCTTCATAGACACCGTGATCTGCTGACATAACAATTACAACCTTATTATCTACTGTTGGAAAAGTATTGCCTGTAATCCCTGCTAGCTTGACAGCTATATCTTCTATTTTTCCTAAACTTCCTAATGGTTTGATTAAATTGTCTATTCTTTGTCTTGTTTTTTTCATAGATTCTTTATTGAGTGTACCAATTTTTTTGAGTGTTTGGTTTAATAATTTCATATGGTCGCCTCCTTTTTATAAAATAATAAAAAAGTTCATGGTTTGTTTACATGATAAACAAACCATGAACTTTGCCATCATTCATGTGTTAAAATCGCTCTAGGCAGGTCTCCTGACTCAGTATCATAACTTAACACACCTTCCCGGTAAACCCAGTGGTATCTGTGGTAAGCTCCTCTTTACAGTGGTGGGACCGTTGAAGATTTTCACTTCATTCCCTATTCTCCCCTTGGGGCACCTAGCACGAGATTTATTTGCTTTTATTATAAAATAATATACGTTTTTTTTCAATTAAATTGAATGCATCTTCAAAAAAACTTTTTTTAGAGTTTTATTTAGCCAAAATACCATAAGAACTGCTGAAATTATTTCTGAAATAGGAAATGAATACCATATAAGATGTAGTCCACCTATTTTTACAAAGATAAAAGCTAAAGGTAAAAGCAAAATAATCTGTCTGCAGAAAGATAAAATCAAACTTGGAAGTCCTTTTCCAATAGCTTGAAATGTTGTAGATCCAATAATTGCAGGACCTATAATTGGAAACGCAAGACTAATTGTTTTAAGAGCATTTGTGCCGATTTCTAAAAGTTTTGGGCTATCATTAAACATTTTAATGAGTTCTTTAGGAAATACTTGAAGCAGTAAAAAACCAAGAAAGGTAAAAACAAAGGCTATAATAAAAGCAAATTTCATTGTTTTTTTCATTCTTTCAGGATTATTATGACCATAGTTATAACCTATTATTGGCATATATCCTTGATTCAACCCAAAAACAGGCATAAAGACAAAAGATTGAAGTCTAAAATAAATTCCTAATGCAGCAATAGCAGTTCCTCCATAGCTACTTAATATAGCATTAAAACCTGCAATCATAAAAGATGCTAAAATTTGCATCGTCATAGCAGGAAATCCTACTTGATAGATTCCCTTTATGATAGATAGATCAAAGGAAAAATCCCTAAAGGTTAATTTTATTTGATGATTACCTTTGAACAATACAAGTAAAATGAATGTACCACTTATGATTCTTGATAAAACTGTAGCTATTGCAGCTCCTTCTATCCCAAGTTTAGGGAAAAAACCGTATCCAAATATGAAAAGTGGGTCTAGTATGATATTTAAAATAGAACCAATTAACATTGTAATCATA
This sequence comes from Crassaminicella thermophila, assembly GCF_008152325.1. Taxonomy (GTDB): domain Bacteria; phylum Bacillota; class Clostridia; order Peptostreptococcales; family Thermotaleaceae; genus Crassaminicella_A; species Crassaminicella_A thermophila. The sequence goes on along the minus strand of NZ_CP042243.1, from coordinate 2,510,324 downwards.
GGGATGAAGGTATTCCCTTCACCCCTTAAAATATTATTGCTAATCATAGGTAGAAAAAGTGAAGTTGATCCAATAAGAATAATCTTTATGTAACAGGAACCATAATCAATAAGAGTAGGATCATTTGTAAATATTGAAATGAAATGCTTAGAAAAAAATATACCACATATTCCTATAAAAATACCATAGAATACAGCAATACATAATACATGTTCTGCAACGCTAGAAGCTCTTTTATTATTTCCAGCTCCAAGCAATCTAGATATTAATGAGCTAGTACCTATTCCTGTACCTACTCCTATTGCAATTAGAACCATTTGGATAGGAAAAGCTAATGATAATGCAGCTAGTGCATCTTCACTTATTTTTGCTACAAATACGCTATCAACTACATTATATAATGCCTGAATAAACATTGATAATATAGAAGGAATAGCTAATTTAAATAATAAAGGTACTATTGGTTCTGTACCTAATCTATTACTTTGGATTGATTGAGTCAAATAAATTCCTCCTTATAAATACCTAGAAAATATAAGCTAATTACTATGGTATAAGACAAAAATTACATTGTCAACAAACATACTGGAATAAATGTAAGTGAATAGAAAATTTTGGGGTAATATATATATTAAGGAGGGATACAATTGAGTTTTAATATATTTGAAGAGAAAGGAAAAATAATTGTAGAGGGACTTGCAGACTTTGAATTGCCTCATATTTTTGAGTGTGGACAATGTTTTCGTTGGAATAAAGAATCGGATAATAGTTATACAGGCGTTGCAAAAGGGAGAGTAATAAATGTTTGTAAGAAAGAAAATAAAGTGATTTTTGATAATACAAGCAAGGATGATTTTTTGAATATTTGGGTAGATTATTTTGACCTATATAGAGATTATGGCAGGATAAAAAAGGTTTTGGCAAAGAAAGATACAGTAATGAAAGATGCAGTTATGCATGGATTTGGAATAAGAATATTAAATCAAGATGAATGGGAAACTTTAATATCTTTTATTATTTCTTCGAATCGTGGAATTCCCCTTATTAAAAAATCTATAGAAGCATTATGTAAGAAATACGGAAACTTTATTGGAGAATACAAAGGGAAGGAGTATTATGATTTTCCTTCAGCAGAAGTTTTGCAAAGTAAGTCTGTGGAAGAAATAAAAGAAAGCCATACAGGTTATAGGGCTAAATATATTGTAGATACAGCAGCGATGATTGCAAAAAAGGAAATTGACATATATCATTTGAAAAATTTATCAACAGAAGATGCGAGAAAGGAATTGATGCGCTGTAGCGGTGTAGGGCCTAAGGTTGCAGATTGTATTTTGTTGTTTTCTATGGGAAAATTTGATGCTTTTCCAACAGATGTATGGGTAAAAAGGATTGTTGAATATTTTTATTTAAAAGAGGAAAGTTCATTTAAAAGAATACAAGAATTTGCTAAAGAAAAGTTTAAAAAAGATGCAGGTTTTGCTCAACAATATCTTTTTTATTATGCAAGAGCGTTAGGGATTGGAAAATAATATTGTAATTTTAGAGACGAGTATTCGTCTCTTTTGTAATTTATTCCATAGGCTTTGTTTTATCCTTTAGAAGATATATACTAAATTAGGTACCTAAATATAAAAAATTTGCGAATATCTATATACACGGAGGTGTATAACATTGGCGCGCCTATTCGATTTTTTTCGAAAAGATCCATTAACCAAAAGCCTAGAAAAAATTCAAAATGGAGATATAGAAGAAAGAGAAAAAATTATTGAATCATATATACCTTTTATCATAAAGACTGTATCTGATAAATTGAACAAATACATAGAATCTGAAAATAGTGAGGAGTATAGCATAGGAATCGAGGCTTTTAATGAAGCTATTGATAAGTACGAATCTTCTCGAGGAAGTTTTATAGCATTTGCAGAAATTGTTATAAAAAATAGGATTACGGATTATTTAAGAAAAAATAGAAAGCATCATAACGTTGTTTTTATGAGTCAATTTGAAGAAGATGAAACGAATAAGCTTCAAAAGCATTTGAGGACAGATGATTTTACTGAAAATTTTGCATTAAAAAGTGAAATAGAAGAATTTGAAAATAAATTAAAACAGTTTCGTATTACTTTTTCTGATTTAGTAAAGGAATCACCAAAGCATATAGATACTAGGGCAAATGGATTACGTATTGCAAAATTTATTGCAAGTAATGAAGATTTGAAAGAAGATTTGATACGAAAAAAAAGTCTACCGAGTAAAAAAATTATTGAAGAGTTAGGTGTTACTGCAAAAGTTTTAAAAAGAAGTAGAAAATTTATTATAGCTGCCGTCATTATATTGGATAGTAATTTAGATCAACTAAAGAACTATATAGCACAGACTAAGGGAGGTGCAAAAGGTGGTCTATAGAGGATGCGTTATAAAAATAGAAGATGATTTTGTAGTTGTTTTAACAGACAAAACACAATATATAAAGGTTAAAAAGAAAGATGGTTTAGATGTTGGAAAAAGGATTATTTTTGTAAAAGAAGATATTTATAAGGAGAAGAAAGTGACTTATAAAAGCTTTGGGATGATTGCTGCTATATTTATGGCAATGATTTTTTCTGTTACCTTAATAGGGAACTTAAATATAAGCTATGGGGCTGCAGCAGTAGTGAGTGTAGACATTAATCCGAGTATAGAGCTTGAAATCAATAAAAGAAATGAAGTAATAAAGGTGACTCCCTTAAATGAAGATGGAAAAGAATTAATTTGTGAAGAACTAAAGGGTAAGCTTATTGAGGAAGCCATATTTGTGATCATCACAAATGCAAAGCAGAAAAATTTTATTACAAAAGAAAAAAATTCAATTCTAATCTCTACAACTGTGATAAAGGATGATTTGAAAGAAAAAACGAAAGCTTTGGAAAATGCAATTGAGGAAAAGATCAAACAAGAGAAAAAATTAGATGGAATAAATATCATTTATGTAGAAGGAAATAAAAAGGATTTAAAAGAAGCAAAGAAACAGCAAATATCTATAGGAAAATATGAAGTTTATAAACAATCTAAAGAAAAGAACCCAAAGATCACATTGCAACAGATTAAGGATATGAAAGTACAAGAAATAGCTGAGAAAAGAATAGGAAAATTAAAAGTAAAAGAAGTAAAGATTCATAAAGATAAAAAGGATAAAAAGCTTGATGAAAAAATAGAGAATCATAAGAATGACATGAAAGAGATAAAAGAAGAAAAACGGTTGAAGCTGAAGAAGAAAAAAGATTCAAAAAAAGATAAGGCAGTAAAGGAAAAGAAGAAAAATTCATCAAAAGATGGTAGGAAAAAGAAAGAAGAACTGAGTAAAAAGAAAAAGAATAAAGAAAAATATACCAAATCTAATGAGTATCATAAAAATAATTAGAAAAAATTTATAGAAGGTACCTAAAAATAAAAATATGTACGTATCCTATGATAAACGATGAATTAAATAAAACAAAGGAGGAAAAAACAATGAATAATCAATTAAAAAAATTCGTTTCATTATCTATCATCACATCATTCGTTTTTGTGAGTCCATTTGGGGTGGTTGCAAAGGCTGAAAAACCAGAAAAAAAAGAAAGACCAAAAGTAACGGTTACAAGACATATAACAAAAGACCTAGCTAAAGAGATTAAAAAAGCAAAAAAAGCACGAAAGAAAGAACTAAAAAGAAAGCTTCGAAAAGAGGATATAAAAAAACAATTAGAAGAAATAATAAAAAGAGAGAAGCTTGAAGATGTACAAGGCTTATTAGTAGATATGAAAAGAGCAGAAATAGATTTAAAAGAAATAAAAGAAGAAATAAAAAAGATAAAATTAGAAATAAAAAGATTGATTAAAAAGAGATATTCAGAAGAAGAATTAATTCAGCTAAAGAGAAGAGCAGAAGAAATTATAGTACAAAATCCTAAAATAAAGGTGATTCCGGTAGAAAACATTATAAAAAGAAGAGGATATTTTAAATTTGATACACCACCTGTAATCAAGCAGGGAAGAACATTAATTCCAGTGAGAGCTATTACAGAGGGATTAGGAGCAAATGTTACATGGAATGGGGAAGAAAGAAAGGTGATTGTTAGTAAGGGAGATGTAGAAATTGTTTTTCAATTAGAGGATGGTAAAGTTTTTGTTAACGGAGAAGAAACAGCTATTGATGTGCCAGCTCAAATCATGAATAATAGAACGATTGTACCATTAAGATTTATTGCAGAAAATTTAGGGCTGAAGGTAGACTATGATAGCGATACTGGAATGATTGAAATTGATGAAGAAACAGATCAAGAGGAAAGCATTGAAGAAGATATAATTACTATAGAAGATATAGATGAAGAAGATACAGTTGTAGAAAATGTATATAAAAATGAATAATATAGAAAGATCAATTAAAAAACTTATGTTTATATATAATTAGAGGAACTCCTTAAATCAAAAGGGGTTCTTTTTTTACTTATGGATATAAAATTGAATGAATTTATTAATATTTAGAGCATATGATTACTTTAGAATCACTTTATTCGTAGATACATTTTACAAGGAGGTAATAAAGTGAGGGTACGAGTAGAAGATATTGCAAATCAATATAAAGATTTAATTATTAAATATAGGAGAGATATTCATCAATATCCAGAGCTAGGATATCAAGAATTTAGAACAGGCAATAAAGTAGCTAAGATTTTAGAAAAAATTGGGCTTGAAGTTTACACAGGAATAGGCAAAACAGGTGTAGTAGCATTACTAAGAGGAAAAAAGCAAGGCAGTACGATAGCGCTTAGAGCTGATATGGATGCTTTGCCAATAAAGGAGAAAACCAATCTTTCATACGCTTCAAAGAATGAAGGGATTATGCATGCTTGCGGACATGATATGCATACAGCCATATTACTTGGTGTTGCTTATGTACTTAAGGATTTAAAAGATGAATTAAAGGGCACTGTAAAATTTATATTTCAACCTGCTGAGGAAAATAATCCAACAGGTGGTGCTAAAAGGATGATCGAAGATGGCGTATTAGATAATCCAAAAGTAGATTTTATGTTAGGGTTACATGTTTGGCCAGCTTTAAAAACGGGAGAGGTTGGATTTAAAGAAGGTCCATTGATGGCAGCTTCTGATAGAATATTTATAAAAATCAAAGGAAATAGTGCGCATGGATCGATGCCTGAGCAAGGAATAGATGCAGGAGTGATTGCTGCTCAAGTAATACTAGCTATTCAAACAATCGTATCAAGAAACATAAGCTCTTTGGATTCGTGTGTTATTTCAATTGGCAAAATCAATGGTGGATATAGATATAATGTTATTCCAGATGAGGTTGTTCTAGAAGGAACTGTGAGAAATTTGAATCAAACAGTTAGAGAAAAGTTGCCAAAGAGGATGGAAATGTTAATAAATGGAGTTGTTAGTGGGATGGGTGGAACCTATGAATTTAAATATGTTTTTGGATATCCACCACTTATAAATAATAAAGTTTTGTCAATAAAAGTAGAAGAAAGCGTAAAAAAAATAATTGGCGGCCTAAATTTTGTAAGTATTTCAAAACCATCACTAGGAGGAGAAGATTTTGCTTTTTTTGCACAAAAAGTACCATCGGTATTTATGTGGTTAGGATGTAGACCTAAACATATTGATTTAGAAGATTTCCCTCCTATACATAATCCAAAATTCAATCCAGATGAAGAGGCTCTTCAAATAGGTGTTAAATCTAGAACGGCTAAAAGAAATGTATCTATAGATGATACTCTTATTAAAGAGCTTAAAAAACATAAAACAAGGCAAAATAAATTAAAACTTACCTCTTGGCATGATGAAGATTTTGTCTTTACTAAAATAATAAACTATCCAGGGTACCCAGAAACTCCTAAGCAAATAGAACTAAAAATGGCTCAAATTCTTAAAAAGTCAAACATAGCTACATTATTAACTCCACATGGTTTACGTCACACTCATGCCTCTTTACTAGCTCAAGCTGGGGTAAGACTTCAAGAAATCATGGATAGGCTAGGTCACCAAGATGATAACATTACTAGAAACATATATCTTCATGTAACTAAAGACATGAAAAAAGAGGCCTTGCAAAAGTTTTCAAAACTCATGCAAAACCTCTAATGTTAGCAAAATGTTAGCATCATCATTCTTCTCTTGCTCAAATCTGTTAGTTTCAACAGATTTGAAAGTTTATTACATCATTCCTGGCATGCTGCCATAGGACTTGGATTAGCGAATATATTAATGGATATAAAGGATCAATTAACAGGAAAAGTAAAGCTGATTTTTCAACCTGCTGAAGAAGGTGTAAGAGGAGCTAAGGCTATTGTTGAAAAAGGAGTGTTAGATGATGTTGATTATTTTTTAAGTGGACATATAGGTTTTAGTACTTCAACTGGAAAAATTGTAGCCAACCCATGGGGTTTTTTGTGCACAACAAAGTTAGATGTTACTTATATTGGAAAGGGAGCACATGCAGGGGTAGCACCAAATGATGGAAACAATGCATTGCTTGCAGCTTCAAGTGCCGTACTTAATCTTTATGCTATTCCACCTCACAAAGATGGACCAACTAGGATTAATGTAGGTATTTTACAGGCTGGAGTAGGCAGAAATATAGTAGCACCTAAAGCTTTTATGGAGATTGAAACAAGAGGCTTAAACACTACATTGAATCAATATATGTATGAAAAGGCAATGAAAATAATAAAACACACTGCTACTATGTATGATGTTTCTTATAAGATTGAAAAAATGGGTGAAGCTGTGGACTGTGTTTCTGACCAAGAACTTATTGATTTGGTGATCGCAAAGGCAAAAGATATTGAGGGGGTTGATGAAATTGAGAGAGAAATGTATTTTGGAGGAAGTGAAGATGCAACGCTAATGATGAGAAGAGTACAACAAAGGGGGGGCAAATCTATTTATATTTTACTTGGAACAGAAATAAAAGCACCACATCATAATGAATGGTTTGATTTTGATGAATCTATATTAAGTATAGCAGTAAATCTCTTTGAAAGTTTAGTTAGATCCTTAAATATATCTAATAAGAATAGAAGGGAGGGTTAAAGAGCAATTACCAAATTCTAAAATAGGATAAAGGGGGATAATTATGGGAAAAGCAGTAAAAAGCAATAAAAAGAATACACGATTTTCGAAGTTTATTAAAGGCATAGAAATTGTTGGAAATAAACTTCCACATCCATTTACTTTATTTGTAGGATTGACTGTTATTGTATTAATTTTATCCTTTATTCTTGCTAAATTAGGGGTAACTGTTACATATTTAGCTGCTTCAAAAAATGCTACAGAAGCACCAAAAGAAAAAATTGTAGTGGTTAAGAATTTGCTAAGCTATGCAGGTATGAGACCGTTTTTTGAAAATTTTGTAAAGACTTATGTAGGATTTGCGCCTTTAGGATTAATTATGACAATGATGCTTGGTATAGGAATGGTAGAGCAAACAGGACTTATTAATGCTTTTATGAGAAAAACTATCTTAGGAGCACCTTCTTATATGGTAACAGCAGTGTTAGCCATAGTTGGGATCAATGCAAATCTAGCTTCTGATGCAGGTATGATTTTTACCGCTGCTATAGGTGGTGCATTATTTAAAGCATTAGGACGTAATCCAAAGGTAGGTATTGTTTCAGGATTTGCAGCTGCTTCAGGAGGATTTACAGCTAATTTTTTAATTGCAGGAACAGATGCTCTTTTAGCAGGGATTACTGAATCAGCAGCAAAGGGAATGGGGATTGAAGCTCCAACTCATCCACTCATAAACTGGTATTTCATGATAGCTGCAACAGTAGTAATTACATTTGTAACTACATTCGTTACTGAAAGATTTACCACAAAATTTTTAGGGGATAGCACAGATGAGAAAGATCAATCTATATTGCAGCAACATACTGTAACAGAATTAGAAACAAAAGGATTAAGATCTGCAGCAGTAGCAGCAGTATTATATATTATTTTTATACTTATTTTAACTGTACCAGAATTTTCATTTTTTAGAAATGAAGAAGGAAATATATTGCCTAAATCTACTCTTACGAAAGGAATTGTTCCCATTCTATTCTTTTTCTTCTTTATTGTTGGTGTTACCTATGGTAAGGTTGTTGGCGTAATAAAGTCTGAAAAAGATATTCCTAAATTAATGCAAAAGGGTTTATCAGGCTGCTTAAGCTTTTTAGTTGTTGCCCTTCCAGCTTCTATGTTTGTTTATTTATTTAAAGAAAGTAATTTAACGACTATTTTAGCTGTAAATGGTGCAGAATTTTTAAAGAGCTTAAATCTTGGAGGAATCCCATTAATTATTATGTTTATCATACTTTCTACATTTATTAATCTATTCTTAACAAGTGGTTCAGCTAAATGGCTAATATTAGGGCCAATATTTGTTCCTATGTTTGCTATGTTGGGATTATCGCCAGCTCTTACACAGCTTGCTTATAGAATTGGGGATTCGTCAACTAATATTATATCTCCTCTTTCTTATTATATACCTGTTGTAATCGGTTTAATGGATCAATATAAAACTAATGAAGACGAACAAAATGGAATTGGTACAGTTATATCTTTGATGATGCCTTATTCTATTGCGTATCTTATAGCATTTACAGCATTATTGATTATTTGGTATTTATTAAAATTATCAATAGGTCCTGGCGTATCCATGTTTATGTAATGTATAGAGAAAACCCTACTTGTAAAAAACAGGTAGGGTTTTTAAAAGAATAAAAATGTATAAATATACATTAATTGATAAAGTTCAACAAATGATAGTAAGCTAGCAGAATTCAGAAAAATTAAAAAACAAATCGCTTTAAAGTATTAAAACACAACGGTTGTAAAGTGTTGATTTTACGTAATGCTTTATCGTAAAAAAGCGATAACGCTGGAACTTGTTTTAATATATATTAAAAAAATTGACAGAATATGCAAAGCAGATATATAATAACATCATAAGCAATAATAATCAGAAAAATTAAAAGAGTACAAAGAGAAATAAAAGTTAAAACAAAAAGAATAATGCAATGATACATAAGTATAGAAGAATAAAGAAAAAGGAGATGGCAATATGAAAAAAGTATTTATTGATGGGGATAGTTTAACTTTACAAGATGTAGTAAATGTGGCAAGAAAAGGTTTTAGTGTGGAATTGACAGATGAAGCACTAAAGAAGGTAAAAAAATCAAGAGCATATGTAGATAAACTTGTAGAAGAAGAAAAAGTAGTGTATGGTATAACTACTGGATTTGGTAAATTTAGTGATGTAAGTATTTCAAAAGATGAAGCAAAGGATTTACAAAGAAACTTAATTGTTAGTCATGCTTGTGGCGTAGGAAAACATTTTCCAGAGGATATTGTAAGAGCTATTATGCTTTTAAGAGCAAATGCTTTGGCAAAGGGCTTCTCAGGAATTCAACCAAAAACATTAGAAACCCTAATTGAGATGATTAACAAAGGTGTACATCCAGCCATTCCAGAAAAAGGGTCTTTAGGAGCAAGTGGAGATTTAGCACCTTTAGCACACATGGTACTTCCTTTAATTGGAGAAGGAGAAGCTTACTATGAGGGGCAATTAATGTCAGGGAAAGAAGCTATGGAAAAAGCAGGAATTGAACCGGTAGTATTGACTTCTAAAGAAGGACTAGCTCTTATTAATGGTACACAAGTATTAACTGCTGTAGGGGCATTAACTGCTTATGATGCGAAGAACCTAGCAAAATTAGCAGACATTTCTGCATCTTTAACAGTAGAGGCACTAAATGGAATTACAGATGCATATGACAAAAGAGTACATGAAGTAAGACCACATACAGGACAAATAAATACGGCTAAAAACTTTTTAAATATACTTGAAGGCAGTGAAAGAACGACTAGACAAGGAGAAATAAGAGTACAAGATGCATATACATTAAGATGCTTACCACAAATTCATGGGGCAAGTAAAGATGCTATCCAATATGTTTTAGATAAGGTTGCGATTGAAATAAATGCAGCAACAGACAATCCTTTAATCTTTGCAGATGATGAATACGCTATATCTGGAGGAAACTTCCATGGACAACCAATGGCATTGACTTTTGATTTCTTAGGAATTGCTATTGCGGAATTGGCAAATGTTTCTGAAAGAAGAATTGAAAGATTAGTAAATCCACAGCTAAGTGGTCTTCCAGCATTCTTAACACAAAAAGGAGGACTTCATTCAGGGTTTATGATTGCGCAATATGCAGCAGCAGCACTTGTATCTGAAAATAAAGTGTTAGCGCATCCTGCGAGTGTTGACTCCATTCCATCTTCAGCAAACCAAGAAGATCATGTAAGTATGGGAACAATTGCAGCTAGAACGGCAAGAGATATTTATTACAATGCAAGCAGAGTGATTGCAATTGAGTTAATTGCAGCAGCACAAGCTATTGATTTTGAAACTGCTGATAAAAAACTAGGAAAAGGAACAAAAGTTGCATATGATAAAATACGTGAAGTAGTTGAAACATGGGGTGATGATAGAATTATGTATAAAGACATCAATAAATCTGCAGAATTAATTGATGATAATAGTATTGTAGAAGCAGTAGAAGCAGTTATTGGTGAATTAAATTAAGTATTACCTACGAAACATTTTAGTAAAAACTAAAATGTTTCGTAGGCTATTATATATAAAAAAGGAGGAATCATATGTTAACAAATCCAGTTGTACTTTCAGTAATTATCATGAGTGTTTTATGTTTACTCAAACTCAATGTTATCCTTTCTTTGATCATTGCAGCAATTGCAGGTGGACTGATTGCAGGAATTCCACTTGGTGATGTTATGGGAACATTAGTTGGTGGAATGGGTGGAAATGCAGAGACTGCTCTTAGTTATATTCTTTTAGGAGCATTAGCAGCTGCAATTCACAAAACTGGTCTTGCTACGATCTTATCGAAAAAAATTGCAAGTACAATTAAAGGAAAAGGAACAGCTTTATTAGTTCTTATTGCAATTATTTCATGTTTTTCACAAAATTTGATTCCAGTACATATTGCATTTATTCCAATTTTAATCCCTCCGTTGTTAAGTGTTATGAACAAATTAAAAATTGATAGAAGAGCGGCAGCGTGTGCTCTTACTTTTGGACTTAAAACGCCTTATATTGCACTTCCGGTAGGATTTGGATTGATTTTCCATGGTATTATTGCTGATCAAATGACGCAAAACGGGATGGAAATTGCAAAAATGGATGTATGGAAAGGCTTATGGCTTCCTGGAATCGGAATGGTTATTGGTTTATTTATAGCATTATTTGTTTCATATAGAAAACCAAGAGAATATAAAATGGAAAATGCTATGGAAGAAGTAGCAGTTACATCAGAAGAAGTAAAACTTACAACAGCACATTTTGCTGCATTGGCAGGAGCAATAGCAGCATTAGTAATTCAGTTAACAATTGGATCTTTGCCACTTGGTGCTATTGTAGGTTTGGCTATTATGACTATATTTGGAGCAATTAAATTCAAAGATCTTGATGAATTAATGAGTAGTGGTATTGGCATGATGGGATTTATTGCATTTGTTATGTTGGTTGCTTCAGGATATGGTGCAGTAATTAGAGAAACTGGTGGAGTAGAAGCTTTAGTAAATGCTACTGCAGGTATGGTTGGAGGAAGTAAATTATTAGCTGCAATTGTAATGATTATATTAGGATTAATTATTACAATGGGAATTGGTACATCATTTGGAACAATTCCAATTATTGCAGTAATTTATGTACCTCTTTGTCTAAAAGTAGGCTTTAGCCCATTAGCAACTGCCGTTTTAATTGGTACTGCTGCAGCATTAGGGGATGCTGGTTCACCTGCATCTGATAGTACATTAGGACCAACATCTGGACTAAATGCAGATGGACAGCATGATCATATTTGGGATACATGTGTACCTACTTTTTTACATTACAACATTCCTCTTGTAATATTTGGAGTAATAGGAGCATTGATATTTTAATTTTTAGCAAAACTAAAGGGAGCTCATTCTCTAAGGAGGATGAGCCTTATTTATTGAATATTTTCAGAAAAGTGATATGATTTTAAAGGGGAGTATTCAAAAGGGGGAAATGGGTTATGAAACTAAACTTTATTAAGACAAATCCAACAGAAAATATGACTGTATTTGTTGTGGATCAAATTCCTCGATCTAAGTATATTGAAGTAGCACAGAAAATTATGAATTACAATAGTATTCATGCTGAACAAGTTGGATTCATAGAAAAATCTTCTGATGTGAATAATAACGCTTGTGTAAGACTTCACATGATGGGGGGTGAATTTTGTGGGAATGCCACAAGGGCATTAGCTGCTACTTTAGCATACAAGGATCATTGTACAATTGATAAATTGAAAGACAAGATGATTATACCATTAGAAGTTTCTGGTGCAGATGAGATAATTTATTGTGAAGTAGAAGCTACTAATGATAATACAAGATTTATTTCTAGTGCTACCATGCCATTACATAAGGGAGTAGAGAGTTGTAAAATAGAATATAATGAAAATATTTATGAAGGAACACTGGTTCATTTTTCTGGAATTATTCATTTTATTGTAAATAGTAGAAGAATTGAGTCAAAAGAAGCATTCTTTTTAAAAGTAAAAGAAAAACTAAATGACTTAGAATATGATGCACTTGGCATAATGTTTTATAATGAAGAAGATATATATATAGAACCTTTAGTTTATGTTAGGGAAACAGAAAGTCTTGTTTGGGAAAGAGGATGTGGATCAGGAACTGCAGCTTTAGGTGTAGCACTTTCTCATCAATTTAAAAAGAGTGTAGATGTTGTTGTAAAGCAACCGGGTGGAGAGCTAAAGATAATAACAAAATGGAATGGCAATGATGTTGAATATATTAATTTAAAGGGAATAGTAGAAATTGTAGCAGAAGGTATAGTACATATATAAGTTTTTATATTGTAAAAAATAAAAAAATACATATTATTTTCATTTATTTTATTATATAGACGTTTTGTAGACGGAATGCCTTTATAATAAAGTTAAGAAAAAGAAATTAAAAAATAAAAGGAGTGGGAAATATGTCAGTAAAAGTTCCGAGCGATATAGAGATCGCACAACAAGCGAAAATGTTACCGATTGCAGAACTTGCAAAAGAGTGGGATATTTTAGAAGATGAATTAGAATTATACGGAAAATATAAAGCGAAAATTTCTTTAGATATATTCAAAAGATTGCAAGATAAAGAGGATGGAAAACTTATATTAGTAACAGCAATAAATCCAACCCCAGCAGGAGAAGGAAAATCTACTACATCAGTTGGACTTGGGCAAGCATTAAACAAAATTGGGAAAAAAGCTGTTATTGCATTAAGAGAGCCATCATTAGGACCGGTATTTGGAGTAAAAGGTGGAGCAGCAGGTGGTGGATATGCACAAGTAGTTCCTATGGAAGATATTAACCTTCACTTTACAGGAGATATGCATGCTATTACAACAGCAAACAACTTATTATCAGCAGCTATTGACAATCATATTCATCAAGGAAATCAATTAAGAATTGATGCAAGACAAATAGTTTGGAAAAGAGTATTAGATATGAATGATCGTAGTTTAAGGCAAGTAGTTGTAGGGCTTGGACCTAAAGGAAATGGATTTGTACGTGAAGATGGATTTATGATTACAGTTGCTTCAGAGGTTATGGCAGTATTATGTCTTGCAAATGATTTAATGGATTTAAAAGAGCGTTTTGGAAAAATGATTGTAGCATATAACATGGATGGAGATCCAGTAACTGCAGCAGACCTTGGGGTACATGGTGCAATGGCAATGTTGTTTAAGGATGCTATAAAGCCTAACCTTGTGCAAACTTTAGAAAATACACCAGCATTAATTCATGGTGGACCTTTTGCAAATATTGCTCATGGCTGCAATAGTATTATGGCAACAAAATTAGGATTGAAATTAGGAGAATATCTCATTACAGAAGCAGGCTTTGGAGCAGATTTAGGAGCTGAAAAATTCTTAGATATTAAATGTAGATATGGAGGGCTTAAGCCAGATGCAGTAGTAGTTGTTGCAACAATCAGAGCCCTTAAGATGCATGGAGGTGTAGACAAGAAAGAGCTAGGAGAAGAAAATTTAGAAGCTCTTGATAGAGGATTTGCAAATTTAGAAAAACAAGTTGAAAATGTTAGAAAATTTGGTTTACCAGTAATGGTAGCTGTGAATAGATTTGTAACGGATACAGAAGCTGAAATCCAATTATTGATTAAAAAATGTGAAGAAGCAGGTGTAGAAGTTGCGTTAAATGAAGTATGGGCAAAAGGTGGAGAAGGCGGTATTGAGATGGCTCAAAAACTTATTAGTTTAGTTGAAAGGGAAGAGTCAAATTACAAGCCTCTTTATGATATGGAAGAATCTATTCCAGAAAAAGTAAACAAAATTGTAACTGAAATTTATGGTGGAAAAGGTGTTGTGTTTACAGCAGCAGCGAAAAAACAAATTAAGAAGCTTGAAGAATTAGGATTAGATAAGCTTCCAATTTGTATGGCAAAAACACAATATTCTTTATCAGATAATCCAAAGCTTTTAGGAGCACCAAAAGATTTTGAAATTACAGTAAGAGAAGTAAAAGTATCTGCTGGTGCAGGATTTATTGTTTGCTTGACTGGAGATGTTATGACAATGCCTGGACTTCCTAAGGTTCCATCTGCAAACAGAATGGATATTGATGAAAGGGGACAAATCATAGGATTGTTCTAAGAAAAAACTAAAATACATTAGGAAAGCCTGAAATAAGGCTTTCCTAAAAAATGAAATGATAAACTAAAGGAGGAATATAGATGCTTTCAAATTATGATGTATCTAAAGCAATGACTATTAAATTAGATCCAGTATTACCAGAATATCCAAAATTTGTTGAAGGGATTAGACGTGCACCGAAAAGGGAATTTACATTAACAAAAGAGGAAACAGAACTTGCACTTAAAAATGCCCTTCGTTATGTTCCAGAAGAATTACATGAACAATTAGCGCCAGAATTTTTAGAAGAATTATTAACAAGAGGAAGAATTTATGGATATCGTTTTCGCCCAGAGGGAAATATTAAAGCAAAGCCAATAGATGAATATAAAGGAAAATGTATTGAGGGAAAAGCTTTTCAAGTAATGATTGACAATAACTTAGATTTTGATATTGCATTATATCCTTATGAATTGGTTACATATGGAGAAACAGGAAGAGTATGTCAAAACTGGATGCAATATAGATTAATTAAAAAATACTTAGAAGAACTTACACAAGATCAAACATTAGTTATTATGTCAGGACATCCACTAGGATTATTCCATTCAAAACCAGATGCACCAAGAGTAATTATTACAAATGGGTTGATGGTTGGTATGTTTGATGATTTAGAAAACTTCAATAGAGCAGCAGCATTAGGCGTTGCAAACTATGGACAAATGACTGCTGGGGGATGGATGTATATTGGACCACAAGGAATTGTACATGGAACATATAGTACAATATTAAATGCAGGAAGATTAAAGCTAGGAATTCCAAATGATGGTGATTTAAGAGGAAAGTTATTTGTAACATCAGGGCTTGGTGGTATGAGTGGTGCTCAAGGAAAAGCAGTAGAAATTGCAAATGGAGTAGGGATTATTGCAGAAGTTGATTATTCAAGAATTGAAACAAGATATACTCAAGGATGGGTTAGCAAAATTGCAAATACTCCTGAAGAAGCATTTAAGATTGCAAAAGAATATATGGAAAAAGAAGAGCCTTGTGCAATTGCATTCCATGGCAATATTGTAGACTTGCTAGAATATGCAGTTGAAAATGATATTCATATAGATTTATTATCTGATCAAACTTCTTGCCATGAAGTATATACAGGAGGATATTGTCCACAAGGAATTACATTTGAAGAAAGAACAGAATTACTTGCAACTGACAAAGCTAAGTTTAAAGAATTGGTTGATAAAACATTAAAGTCTCATTATGAAGCAATTAAAAAATTAACTGAAAGAGGAACTTACTTCTTTGATTATGGAAATGCGTTTATGAAGTCTATCTATGACTCAGGAATAAAGGAAATTTCTAAAAATGGAAGAGATGACAAAGATGGATTTATTTGGCCTTCTTATGTAGAAGATATATTAGGACCACAATTATTCGATTATGGATATGGACCATTTAGATGGGTATGCTTAAGTGGAAAACATGAAGATTTATTAAAAACAGATATGGCCGCAATGGAGGTTATTGATCCAGAAAGAAGATATCAAGACAGAGACAACTGGGTATGGATTAGAGATGCAGATAAAAATAAATTAGTTGTAGGAACACAAGCAAGAATTCTTTATCAAGATGCATTAGGAAGAATGAATATAGCTCTTAAATTTAATGAAATGGTAAGAAAAGGTGAAATTGGACCTGTTATGTTAGGTCGTGACCATCATGATACAGGTGGAACAGATTCACCATTTAGAGAAACTTCAAATATAAAAGATGGAAGTAACATTATGGCAGAACAAGCAACACATATTTTTGCAGGAAATGCAGCTCGTGGTATGAGCTTAATTGCACTACACAATGGTGGTGGAGTAGGTATTGGTAAATCTATCAATGGTGGATTTGGTATGGTTCTAGATGGAAGTGAAAGAGTTGATAATATACTAAGATCTTCAATGCCTTGGGATGTAATGGGTGGAGTTGCAAGGCGTGCTTGGGCAAGAAATGAAAATGCTGTTTCTACATGCGTAGAATACAATGAAACAATGAAAGGAAGAGATCATATAACTCTACCATATATTCCAAAAGAAGATTTAGTAAAAGGTTTAGTAGAGGAAGCTTGGAATAAACTAGAGAAGTAAATATATAGGTAGAGGAGACATTTTCTCTTCTACCTTATAAATTACATATATAACTAAGGAATAGATGAGGAGGAAGGAAAATGGCAGATGTTAAAAAAATCGTAGAATGTGTAGTAAATTATAGTGAAGGTAGAGATTTAGATAAAATAGAAAAAATTGTTGAACCATATAGAGGAAAAGAAGGGGTTAGACTTTTAAACTATGAAGCAGACAAAGATTATAATAGAGTGGTTGTTACTGTAATGGGTGAACCACAAGCTGTAAAGAATGCAGTAGTTGAATCAGTAGGAGTTGCTACAGAACTAATTGATATGACAAAGCACCAAGGAGAACATTCTAGAATGGGAGCAACTGATGTTGTACCTTTTATACCGATTAAAAATATGAGTATGACAGAAGCAGTAGAACTTGCAAAGGAAACAGCAAAAGAGATTAATGAAAAATATGATATTCCAGTATTTTTATATGAAAAAGCTGCAAGCAAACCTGAAAGAGAAAATCTTGCAAAAGTTAGAAAAGGACAATTTGAAGGAATGCCTGAAAAACTAAAAGAATCTGAATGGGAACCAGACTTTGGAAAAAGAGAAATCCATCCAACAGCAGGGGTTACAGCAGTAGGAGCAAGAATGCCACTAGTAGCATACAATATTGACTTGGATACACAAAATATTGAAATCGCGAACAAAATTGCAAGAGCTATTAGACATTCAAGTGGTGGATTCAGATACATTAAAGCTGGCGGTGTTGAAATAAAGGAAAGAGGAATTACACAAGTAACAATGAATATTACTGATTATACAAAAACTTCTATTTACAGAGTATTTGAAACTGTAAAGATGGAAGCAAAAAGATATGGAGTAAATGTACTTGGAAGCGAAATTATAGGACTTGTACCAATGGAAGCGTTAATTGACAGTGCAGCATATTATTTAGGTCTATATGGTTTTTCAATGGATAAAGTAATTGAAACAAATTTAATGGAGTAGTGAAATTATGAAAAAAAATATAATTATAAAAAATGCTGCACAAGTTGTAACGTGTAGTGGATTTGCTGCAAAGCATGGAAAAGAAATGTCTAAGCTGCATGTTATTGAAAATGGTACGGTCATAATTGAAGATGGCATAATTAAAGCTGTTGGAAAGAGTGATGATGTTTTAAAAAATATAGATGAATCGAAATATAATGTAATAGATGCAACTGAAAAAGCAGTCTTACCAGGATTTGTTGATTCTCATACACACTTTGTATTTGGTGGATACCGTGCAGAGGAATTTGGCTGGAGACTCCGTGGAGATAGCTATATGGATATTATGAAAAGAGGCGGAGGAATTATTAATTCTGTGGAAGGAACAAGAAATGCATCTAAAGAGGAATTGATAAAACTTGGAAAGAAAAGATTAGATTCTATGTTATCTTTTGGTGTAACAACGGTAGAAGGAAAAAGTGGATATGGATTAGATTTAGACACAGAAATTAAGCAATTAGAAGTTATGGAAGAGTTAGATAAAATGCATCCACTAGATATTGTAAAAACATATTTAGGAGCTCATGCAGTACCAAAAGAGTACAAAGGAAGAGAAGATGAATTTATTGATGAAATCATAGAAAAGCATCTTCCGGAAATAGTTGAGAGAAATTTAGCGGAGTTTTGTGATATATTTTGTGAACAAAATGTGTTTTCTATTCAGCAGTCAAGAAGGCTTTTAAGCAAAGCTAAGGAAATGGGAATGAAACTTAAAATCCATGCAGATGAAATAGTACAATTAGGTGGTGCTGAATTAGCAGCAGAGGTTGGATGTGTATCAGCAGATCATTTGCTTCAAGCATCCGATAAAGGAATTGAAGATATGGCAGAAAAAGGAGTTGTTTCAACGATTTTACCATGTACTGCATTTAGTTTGAAAGAAGAATTTGCTCGTGCGAGATATATGATTGATAAAAATTGTGCAGTTGCATTGGCTACAGACTTAAACCCAGGAAGCTGCTTTACAGAATCAATTCCTTTGGTGTTTGCACTTGCTACTTTATATATGAATATGACAATAGAAGAGGCGATTACAGCCCTTACAATTAATGGTGCTGCGGCTGTAGGGCGAGCAGATCAAATTGGTAGTATTGATGTAGGGAAAAAAGGAGATATTGTTATTTTAGAGTTTCCATCATATCATTTTATCCCTTATCATATTGGGGTAAGTACAGTCGAAAAAGTTGTAAAAGATGGAATATTGGTATTTGATAAAGAATAATAGGGGGAAAGATTATGTTAGTAGATATGAATTTAAAAGCTTTTTTAGATAAAACAGCTTCTAGTGACCCGGTTCCTGGTGGTGGAAGTATAGCAGCACTAGGGGGAGCCATTTCAGCAGCATTAACAGAAATGGTTGCAGCTTTAACAATTGGGAAAAAGAAATATGTAGAAGTAGAAGAAGAAATGAAAGAAGTTGCAAAAGCTGCATTAGAATTTAGAAATAAGTTTGTAGATGATATAGATAGAGATTCAGATGCATTTAACGAAGTAATGGCAGCCTTTAAGCTACCAAAAGAAACAGAAGAAGAAAAGGAAAAAAGAAAAGCAGCAATTCAAGAAGCTACAAAAAAAGCAGCATTAGTTCCTCTTGAAGTAGCGAAAGATGCATTTAAGATTATGGAAGTTATTGAAAAGGTTGTAGTAAAAGGAAATCAAAATGCAGTTACAGATGGAGCTGTAGCAGCTATGATGGCAAGAACAGCAGTTCTTTCTGCATTATATAACGTTAAAATAAATTTAGGTTCTATTAAGGATGAAGCATTTGTAGAGAAAGTAACAAAAGAAGTAGAAGTTCTCGAAGCAAATGTTGAAAAAGTAGAAAAAGATATTTTATCAAAAGTGGTTCTTTAATTTTTAAGAAAAAATTTCTAAGCTTCATAATTTCTAAAAATCCTAAAGCACCTAATTAAGACATCCTGTCTTATAGGTTGTTGGCTTAGCGTTCATGCTAAGCCTATGGATTTTTCTAAAACTTTTCGTTAAGTTTTCTTTGCTAAAGATTTTCAATTATAAATTTTTATTTTTGTATCCATCATTTAGTTGATGGATATTTATTTTTGTTGGCTCTATGTTAATAGTTGAGATGAATTTTTATTATATGAGGGTATGGTAATCTGAAACATACCTAATATCAATTAAAGGGTTGGTTTATATGGATTATAAATTGAAAAATGTTTTTAAATTTATGTATTTTATTATACAGCAGATAACAGTTGGAATTATGTATTGGGTTGTACATAGTTATTATAATACGTGCAACAGTACAGAATATAAGCTTTTGTTAAGTATTGTTTTTATAGTTAGCGTAATTATCCCTAATATACAGAATAATGATAGATTAATAAAAAATAGAATAATTATTTTATTATTAGAAACAAGTATTGCTATTATAGTATTTAGTGTTTTATATTCAAAAATTGGAGTTCCTATTATTATATTTGAATAATACAAAAAATTAGGTTAGTACCAGTAACGGTGTTACCAGACGAAAAGTATTTACTAAAATATAATTTAAAAACAAAATTGGAATTTGGCTATTAAAATTTCGACTCTGTAAACTAAATATGAAAAAATAGCACAATGATTTATACAATTGCTTCAGATTTTGCTCTTAAAATAGTAAAAGCTTGTCTGAGAATGTTTCAAGGGTAAAATGAACGTATTTATGTACGCCTTATTACAATTTACAGAACGACCTTTTGAAATACAACTAAGCGAAATTAAAACCTTGCTTAGTTTTATACCAAGCTTTAAATTGATGATGTAAGGATTAGATTATTTGGGATATCATCTTTAAAGCTTTCTGTTTGACATTCTGACCTAGAGAAGCCTTTACAGGAACATTGTATGCACTGTAGCGACATTTACAAGTTCCTAAGCTTTTATAGACTAAAGGCTTGTGAGGAATCTCTATGTGGTGACAAATGAAAACCTAAAAAAAGGTATAAGCTCTAAAGATTTAAAATCTATTTTACCCTTAAGCTTAGACATAGAAGCAGGTAAGGTGCATGTAGGTTTAGATACAAACATAGAGTGATTACATTTTTTATCACAACAGCGATAATTAGAATAGTAATCATAGTCGTGGTGAAGAAAAGTAGCCTTGTCACATACATGGTACTTAGGATAATTTTGTATTTGTCTAACTACTGGTATAATTTTTTGCATGAGGATCTCATCCTTTCTGGGAGGTAATTGTTTTCTTGCAAAAACATTGTACCACAGAGGGTTTGGGGTCCTCAATTTTCATTTAAGTTTACAAATCGAAATTAAATAAATGGAGGTAAAAACAATGAAAAAATATATAAGTCTTTTATTAGTAATAATGATTATGTGTATGCCTATTACAAGCTTTGCAAATCCACTTACTGATACAATTACTAATGTAGTTGAAAAAGGAACAAATGTAGCAAAGGATATAGCAGTAAAAACTGTAGAAAATGGAGCAGATACTATTAAAAAGGTAACGAATTTTGCAGTAATGTCTATAGCTGATATTATAAAAGCCTTTACGGACATAGCAACACATTGGGCGAAGAACTTTATTGCACAATTAGTAAAGGATGGAGTTGTTAGTGGTTATCCAGATGGAACATTTAGACCAGATGCAAACATAAAAGTATCAGAGTTTACTGTATTGGTACTTAAAGCAAATAATATTGAAATTGAAAAAGCAGAAGGTGTTTGGTATCAAGGAGTAGTAAATACTGCGATTAATCATGGAATTATAAAGAAAAGTGAATTTAATAACTATGATAGATATATAAACAGAGGGGAAATGACAAGAATGATTATTCGTGCTTTAGGGGAGATACCAAGCACAGGGAAAACTAATTTTGCAGATGATAGTCAAATACCTTCACACTTAAAGGGATATGTTAAAAAAGCAGTAGAGTTAGGTATCATTGGAGGATACCCAGACAATACATTTAAGCCTTATGGTAATGCAACAAGAGCAGAATCAACAGTAGTAATTCAAAAAATGAGAGACATAAAAAATGGCACTCTTAAACCAAACGAACCAAAACCACCTATAGAAGAAAAGCCTGTAGTAACAGATCCTGTACCAATTACTAAAATGCCACAAAGACTATATGATATGAAGGCAAAGTCAATATTTAGTGATTCTACGGATATTAAAGAATTAAATAAAATGGTTGATGAAATGTCAGGAATGTATATAAAACAATCTAAGGATTTCATACCTATTTATTATGGATTTAACTATAAAGACTACTCTGATTTTAAAGACAAGTGTAAATATTATATGGCAGGAAAATGGAGTTATAAAGATGAAGATGAAATTTTATTTACAGACGAATATTTAGATAAAATAATTCAAGATAGAGTTAAAAATGAGATTATACAAGAGGCAAGATTTTTTACAGAGGATAAGTTAGTATACATAAATGAAAGAGGAGATACAGCGGTAAGGGGAATTATGCAGTTTAGATACCTAAGTGGCAAGAATTTACCTAGTGGAGTAGAAGTAGGTAAATGGTATGAACAGGATGTAGAAATACTTTGGTATGAACCACTTTTAAATCCACAACAGAATAACTGGAAACATACAGATTCACTTTACTGTGGTATAAAATTTATTAGTCAACCAAGAGAAATAAAGTAGTTGGTATTAATGAAGAAAAGATTAGTATCTTTAATAATGATATGGGTATTGCTATTTCCACTAGCAGTACCTTTAACTGTATATGCAGATGGTGGTAGGGAAGATGTTAAAATAAAACCTGTTAAAGAGAATGGTGTATGGAGACAAAAGTTAATGTTTACTATAGACTATACTGTTTCCTCTGTCCCTAAGGTTTTAGATTTTAGTGGTTTTAGTTTTTAGGTTTTTTTTAGGTTTTAGTTTTTTAGTTTTTTAGGGACAGTTAATTATTATTTGAATTGCTGAATAAAATCGAAAAAAATACAAAAACTACTCCTAGATTGAATATGCCCCTGTCAAGTAGACAGTGGAAAAAATAAAAAGGAATTGCGCTAATCGTACTTTACGGTTAGCGTGATTTTTATGCAACATTACATAGGTATTGTCTGTATTCTAAAGGTGTCATACAACCAAGACGTTTTTGATATCTGTGATTATTGTAGTATTCAATGTAATTAGTTACTGCTGTTTCTAATTCTTCATAAGTATAGAATTTTCTTAAATAGTACATCTCTGATTTCAGCATACCCCAGAATGCTTCCATTGGTCCGTTGTCAATACATCGTCCAACTCGGGACATGCTCTGAATCATTTCTGATTTATCCAACTTCTTTCGAAATATTTTTGATGTATACTGAAATCCACGATCACTATGAAAAATAGGCTTTTCATCTGGATAATTCTCATGTGCAAGATCAAATGTTTTAAATACTAAAGGATTGTTATTAGATTTACCAATCACAAAAGAAACTACGCTTTTATCCGATAGATCAATTATTGCACTTAAGTATGCTTTTTGATTATTGCCATATTTAAATTCCGTAACATCTGTAACCCACTTCTGACCAAACTTATCTGCTTTAAAGTTTCTATTTAAAATGTTTTCCGCTATAACTTCAGGAGTTGACTTAATATATTTTTTCTTCTTCTTTCGACATACCGACTTTAGGCCTAAAATAGTCATTAAGCGATAAATTCTCTTATGATTTACTCTAAAATTGTTCTCTCTGTTTAGTTTAATTGTCATTTGGCGATAGCCAAGAATACCATCTCGTTCTTCATAGGCTTCTTGAATTAAAGGTATAAGTTTTTTGTTAAAGTTCTCATTTTTACTCTCTTTACGATTCAACCATTTATAATAAGATGACCTTTGAACACCAGCTATTTCACATAGTGTAAAAATTGGATATAACTGTATATCATGTAATTCTTTAATTGCTAAATAGTAGGTTTCATTTCTTACTTGGCTTAAAATCGCCTCCTTTCTATTTCTTCTAACTTTTTTAAAAAATTAATCTCCATTTGTTGCCTTTTATTTTGAGCTTCCAGAAGTTTGTTTAGTGCTCTAAGCTTTTCAATCTCTGACAATTCATTTGCATTTTTCTGTTTGCCACGTTTATCTTTTAATGCCTCAACACCAGATTCCTCATATTTTTTAGTCCATGAATAGACTTGATGATATGATACTTTATATTTATCTGCAGTTTTACTATAGCTGTTCTGATGTTCAATGCAGTGTTTAACAATTTCTATTCTTTCATTAAAATTAGTTTTACGTCCGTTGGCCATGACTTTTATCTTCTCCTATTCCTGATGATTTTTAACTCTTCATGACCATTATACTTTATAATCCACTTAAGAACAGTTGTATGTGAGGGAATCTTAAATTTTTTGCAATGTCATATATCGAACTGTCACCCTCAAGATATGCTTTTAATAACAGTAATTTTAAATTCTTTTGAATAGAAATTATTATGAGACTTATTCATTAATGCTTCTTTACCCATTGATTGATAGTTTACAATCCATTGTCTAAATGAGTTTCTAGTTACACCATATTTAGATGCAATTGATGTTTGTGATCCTACATTATTTAAATATTCTTCAACTGCTTTAATTTTTAGTTCGTAATCTATTTTACCTTTTCTGCCCATAAGAAAATGCTCCTCCTTCAATAAACAGTTTTTTTATTTTAACTGTCCACTTCAAGGGGAGCATATCAAAAAAGGAGTAGTTTTTATGCCAAGATGTGCAAGAGTCAAAACAGAAGGCAGTATTTTTCATATAATGATAAGAAGTATCAGTGAAATAAATTTATTCAATGATGATGAAGATAAATTAAAATATTTTGCTTTAATAAAAAAGTATATATTAAAGTTTCAATTTAAGGTTTATGCATATTGCCTTATGGATAATCATGGACATCTTATTATTGATGTTAATGGTGGAGATATTTCAAGAATCATGCATTCTATCAATTTTTCATATGCCCAATATTATAATAGAAAATATAAAAGGCATGGGCATGTTTTTCAAGATCGTTTTAAAAGCAGAATAGTAAATGATGATAAATATTTAATTGTATTATCAGCATATATTCATAATAATCCAAAGGACATACCAGGATATAGAAATAATTTGATAAATTATAGATTTTCAAGTCTGAAGGAATATGTAAAGGGCACTAATGAATTTGAAATATTAGATAAATCTTTTTTAGAGGATATTTTAAATTTAGCGAATAGAAAAAATATGAAAACTTATTTGTCCTTAGTATATAAATCAGATACTATAAATGAAGAATTAGACGTAGAATTTGAAAAGAAAAACTGTGAATATAGAAGTGAAAGAAAAATATTAGCAAGGGATTATACCCCTGAAAAAGTCATAAAATTTATAGCAGATTATATTCAGTGTGATAAGAGGAAAGCGCGTATTAAGTACGATAAAAGCTGCATAGAGATAAGGGCCTTGTGCGTATTTTTTATGAGATGTTTTTGCAATTATACCCAAAAACAAATTTGTAGTGTAATAGGTAATTTAACCCAATCAAGAGTATCAAAGCTATCTTCTATAGGAATTGATATAATATTAAATACTGAAAAATATAGTAGCATAATAGATGATTTTATAAAGAGTGCCTAAAATAAAGTCGTTAGGCTTTTTTGTGATGTAAAAATTTAGAATTAAAACAAATCCCCGTTATTTTTAGCAAAGATAATGACGGGGATTTGTTTTTTGTTGATTAAATTGAATGTGATCCTAATGAATTAACCGTCCCAACTTTCCAACTTTCGTTTTAGACTATACATACTACCAAATGTAGAATATATGATACACATAGAACTGAAAATTAGCAACAAAAAAAAATGTAGACTAAATATAATTTTCTTCCACAAAAATTATATTTAGTCAATGATCATTAATTCGGCACATTAAACTTCTGCTGAAACACCCTCATCATTTCTATACTTATATATTACCTCTACTTATCAAATTTATCAAGGGGGTGAACAAATGAAAATAGTACTAATTGTAGTAAGTGCTATGATTATTTTTTTATAGTATGTTTAATTTGTCAACTAAATATACATTTCAAAAATAAGTATGTAGAATTCAAAATTAATACGATTATAAAAAAGTAGATTTACAATGATAATCCACCACTTTTAGTACGGTAGATAAAAGTGGTGGAGATTCTGCTAATTTATGAAAACTAAAATATTTTTTTAAAATTAGCATTGACATTTTTTGATAATCTCTGTTACATTCTTTATGATGATTTTATTTTTACAATATTTTGTTAAGGAGGTAGTTTTTATGAGAAAATTAGTAAAAAATATGATTATTACTGTTAGTGTAGTAGGATGTATGACATTTAGTGTATTTGCAGATATAAAATTCAGTGATATTGACAATCATTGGGCAAGGAAATTTATTACCGATCTAACAAACAGAAATATAATTGCTGGTTATCCAGATGGAACTTTTAAGCCTGATAATGATATAACAGTTTTAGAATTTACTGCATTAGCATTAAAAGGGAAAAATATTTCTATTCCTAAGACAGATATATGGTATCAGGGTATATTAGATGCAGCAATGACAGAAGGAATTATTCTAGAAGGTGAATTTAAAACAGATGAATATAATGAACCTATTGAAAGAGGAGAAATGGCACGTATTGTAGTTAGAGCACTAAAAGAGAATAAATTGGTATGGGATACCCAATTTAGTGATGATAGCAACATACCAAGTGAATTAAAGGGCTATATAAAGAAAGCAAATAAACTAGGAATTATAAACGGATATCCTGATAATACATTCAGAGATGGAAATGCTACAAGAGCAGAAGCATCTACAATGATTTCTCAAATGCTTAATATTATGGAAAATAAAGAAAATAAAACAGTAGAAGAAGATAAGACAGAGTCGTCAGAACAGAAAACTATAGAAGAGCAAGAAAAACAGGAAGAGAAGGTTGAAGAAAAAGGAAGATTTATAGAGCCAGAGTTTGAAATCCGATATGAAGAAACAGGATATGGTTCCAATTATTTTTCTATATATATTGCAAATAAAGAAGCATATAAAGCTTCGAGAGATGTATATAAAGCAAGATTTGTATGTACAAATTACAATGAGTTAAATACTATTTGGGGTAGAGATTTTTATGGCGATGGGCATTGGATTAAGCAGGATAGAACTTATTGGAAAGATGTAAGCAAATATGCTTTTTGGGCTTTAAGGAAAGTACATCGTACAGAACCAAATGATAATAGTGAATTTAATATAAAGGAAGGAATGAATATTGACTTAAAAATTACAATTAAAAATGAGACAACTGGAGAACAGAAAGACTATTATGAAACAGTTGTAGTGAAAAAAGTGGATTGGCAGTATTAGCCATCCACTTATATATATATTTTTTTTAGAGAGGGGAACTAATATGAGAAGGTTATCGCTTCTTATTGTGTTTTTATTAGTGTTTAATATGTTTCCAGTAGAAATCATAAGCTTTGCAGCAGATATTATTGATTATATTAATTTTAAATTTTAGTAAATTTTAGGGACAGTTAATGATTATTTGAATTGCTGAATAAAATCGAAAAAAATACAAAAACTACTCCTAGATTGATATGCTCCCCTTGAAGTGGACAGTGGAAAAAATAAAAAGGAGTAGTTTTTATGCCAAGATGTGCAAGAGTCAAAACAGAAGACAGTATTTTTCATATAATGATAAGAAGTATCAGTGAAATAAATTTATTCAATGATGATGAAGATAAATTAAAATATTTTTCTTTAATAAAAAAGTACATATTAAAGTTTCAATTTAAGGTTTATGCATATTGCCTTATGGATAATCATGGACATCTTATTATTGATGTTAATGGTGGAGATATTTCAAGAATCATGCATTCTATCAATTTTTCATATGCCCAATATTATAATAGAAAATATAAAAGGCATGGGCATGTTTTTCAAGATCGTTTTAAAAGCAGAATAGTAAATGATGATAAATATTTAATTGTATTATCAGCATATATTCATAATAATCCAAAGGACATACCAGGATATAGAAATAATTTGATAAATTATAGATTTTCAAGTCTGAAGGAATATGTAAAGGGCACTAATGAATTTGAAATATTAGATAAATCTTTTTTAGAGGACATTTTAAATTTAGGGAATAGAAAAAATATTAAAAGTTATTTGTCCTTAGTATATAAATCAGATACTATAAATGAAGAATTAGACGTAGAATTTGAAAAGAAAAACTGTGAATATAGAAGTGAAAGAAAAATATTAGTAAGGGACTATACCCCTGAAAAAGTCATAAACTTTGTAGCAGAGTATATTCAGTGTGATAAGAGGAAAGCGCGTATTAAGTATGATAAAAGCTGCATAGAGATAAGAGCCTTGTGCGTATTTTTTATGAGATGTTTTTGCAATTATACCCAAAAACAAATTTGTAGTGTAATAGGTAATTTAACCCAATCAAGGGTATCAAAGCTATCTTCTATAGGAATTGATATAATATTAAATACTGAAAAATATAGTAGCATAATAGATGATTTTATAAAGAGTGCCTAAAATAAGGTCGTTAGGCTTTTTTTTGTGATGTAAAAATTTAGAATTAAAACAAATCCCCGTTATTTTTAGCAAAGATAATGATGGGGATTTGTTTTTTGTTGATTAAATTGAATGTGATCTTAATGAATTAACCGTCCCAACTTCCAACTTCCAACAAGAAGGCGAATTCGCATGTGCTATTGGAAACAATGGAAAAAGGGAAAAACAAAATATAAAAACCTTATGAAGTTGGGAATGGGGAAAAATAAAGCGTGGATAAAGCGTGGGAATTTGCAAATACAAGAAAAGGCTATTGGCGAATAGCCAAAAGCCCAATCTTACAAAGAACCATTACTAATGCAAAACTAAAAAAATCAGGATTAATATCTTTATCAGAGACATATGCACGAGTATGTTAATTTCTATTGAACCGCTGTATACGGAACCGTACGTACGGTGGTGTGAGAGGACGTTAAATAAAATAATTATTTAGCTCCTACTCGATTTAATTAGCTTTTGATACAGTATTTCTTTTTTCTTTTAAGTAAACAAGCCAGTAAACAATTCCTACAAATAAAATTCCTCCAATGATATTTCCGATCGTTACAGGGATTAGGTTTTTGGTGATAAAAGTGGTCCAATTTAAATTTGCTAATTTTTCTGGTGAAAGATGTGATGCTGCTGCCCAACTGCTATTGGTTTTGGCCAAGATTCCAGCAGGAATATAGTACATATTTGCAATACTATGTTCAAAACCAGATGTAACAAAAAGCCATATAGGAAAAAATATTCCTAATATTTTTCCGATGATGCTTTTTGCTCCATAGGCTAACCATACAGCCAAACAAACGAGCCAATTTGCCATGATTCCTAAATAAAGGGCAGGCATAAAGGATAATCCAACCTTATAAGAAGCAATTTTGATAGTTACGCCGCCAAGTACATGGGCACCACTATTAAATAAACCTGATTGTACCATCATAAAAGCTATAAGTATAGAACCTATAAAATTTCCTATATATACAGTAATCCAATTCTTTAGCATATTACTTACTTTTACTCTACCTTCTAAAACACTTATTATGATTAATGTATTTCCTGTAAATAATTCTCCTCCTGCTAATAGAACAAGCATTAAACCCGTTCCGAAAATAGAACCTGCTAAAACTTTTCCTAAACCATAGGTTTCAGAGTTTGCAAATAAATTAAATGCAGCCATGTTTGACCCTTCTGAAGCAAAGGCAATAAATGCTCCTGCTAAAATACTTAATAGGAGTTGAGAACTCCTTGAAAGATTTGCTTTTTTAATACCTGTTTCTAATGTAGAAGATGCAATTTCAGCAGGGGTTAGATATTGTCTAACATCCATTTTTAATAACCTCCTTTAAATCGAGTTGTATTTATATCTATCATACTAATTTGCCGTCGCTAAAACGTCTTTATAGTGGAGATAATACTTAGAAAAAAGAAAAAATATATGATGAAGAAAATATTCAAAAATGAAGATAAGGATAAGGGAACAGAAGAAATTAAAGAGTATGGGAAAATAAAAAATTAGAACCATGTATATTTTTTAAAATAAATAACCTGGTATCTACGAGATAGCCAGGTTTTGTTTATTTAATCTAATTCTAAATTGCTAAATCCGTATCCTTTCCCCCATGCAGAAATTACAGGAACAAGATTAATAAAGGCATTACGATCTATTTTAGCTACAAAATTTTTAATCAGTATTGATTCTCGAGCTGAACAGATGCAGATAACTTTAGTTTTGTGCTTATTAGAAAAAGCACCAGTTACTTTACCTAGGCTAACTCCTCTATTAATGGTATTTAAAATATAATATGTAATCCTATCTGTTTCTTTACTAATAATGACTATTTTAACTAAAGATGATCCAAATCCGAATAAAACGGTATCCACTGTTTTGGTATAGATCATGTGCATAATAAGTGCATAAAATACCGCATTACGTCCAAAAACAAAACCAGATACAGATAAGATACAAATATCGATAATGAGTAAGATCTGACCAATGCTTAAAAAAGGGAATATTTTCTTGTGAATAATTTTTGCGATGGTATCTGAACTGCCCTGAGAAAATCCCTTTCTTAATATAAGTCCCATACCTATTCCTGCGATGATACCGTAATATATACAAGATAGGAGTTTATCAGTAGCATTTGCATCAATAAAGTTTAGATTCAAGTTGTCAAATAAGATTAATATAATGGGATAGGTAGTAGATAAAAGGATAATTTTCAAAACTTCTTTTTTACCCAGAATAAGCCAAGCTACAATCAAGACAGAAAGGCATAAAGAATAGTAAATAAACGTGTATTTGATACTGAATAACTTTCCTAATACAAGAGAAACCCCTGTAAAACCTCCTACAATTAATCCATTAGGTTTTAAAATAGCTGTAACAGCAAAGGCTTGAATCATACATCCCAAATATACAATAAAATAGTCTATAACGCTTCGATTGATTGTTTTTTTCAAAATGGTGTACCTCCTTTACCAATTTATTTATGCCAAAAAGGTTGCATGAAAATTTAACTTTGTTATTGTTTTTATCATATCAGCTATGTATAAAAAAAACAACTGAAACTCGATATAACAACACACAATTACACGCAACATCAACTAAAACACAGAGAAAAAATAAAGGGAGCATACATAAATACAATTAAATAGTGTAGGGAAAATTTACAATAATCTATGAAGGTTTCTAAGAATATTGAAAACAATAAAAGGGATTTGTTACCACCAGATGTAACTCTTCAAAAGTATATAGATCAGCATGACTGGAAAGGAAAATGTGTAGGTATGATGAGACTGCAGCCACTATGGATTCATTTAGTAATTATGCTGTAGTCAATAAAGATGTGATTGTTGAGAGTTTTGTTACGATAGGTTTGTCTAATGCTCGCAGAGCAAGTTATCCTGCAGATATAAAATTTTTTAAGAATTAGAGAGAGCTAGATCCAGGAACAATAAATATTATATTAGAAACGAATGTAAAACTATCTCATGCAGCAGCAATGGTTGAAGCAATTATGATTACTTCAGTGGTGTCAAAATTCTTTAAAAAAACATTTGGACAGCACAAAAACACAACAAACAACAACAAAAACCAGAAAAAAACTTTACAATCCACAAAAACTATTATATACTTAGGATAATAATTGAAAGCGTTTTCAATATTTGGAAAGGCTTTTGAAATATTGCAATCATTCATAACTAAAAGGAGGTTTTTAGGTTGAATACAAAAAGTAGTAATTTTAAGAAGTGGTTTACATTTATTGTGTTGGTGTTGGGAGGAGGAACAATTTACAAGCTATCCTCATTAAAAGATGCATTTTATGTTCCAATGCAGGAGCAGTTTCATTTAACACACACACAAATAGGTAATGCTATGTCTGTTTATTCAACGATTGCAACATTTGCTTATTTAGGCACACTGTTTATAGCAGACAGATTTTCAAAGAAAATATTATTACCATTTTCATTAATAGCAACGGGATGTCTTGGATTGTACTTGGCAACATTCCCGGGTTATCATGGTATATTATTTGTTTGGGCAATGTTTGGTATAACTTGTGAATTGACTTATTGGCCAATTTTGTTAAAATCTATAAGATCGTTAGGAAATAAGGAAGAGCAAGGAAGAATGTTTGGTTTCCTTGAAGCTGGTAGAGGAGTAGTTGACACGATTGTAGCTTTTACTGCATTAGCGATATTTGCATGTATAGGTAAGGGTGCAGCAGGCTTAAGAGGAGCTATATTATTCTTCTCTATAACAGTAATAGGAGTAGGGGTTATCACTTTCTTCTGTCTAGAACATGATGAAATTGCTAAAAGCAAAGATCCTAATAAAAATAAGATAGCATTTCAAGGTATTGTGAAGGCATTAAAAATGAAAGAAATTTGGGTAGTTGCATTCACAGTATTTTCTGTATATGCAGTATATTGTGGTTTGACTTATTTTATTCCTTTCTTAAAAGATATTTACGGTTTGCCAGTGACATTAGTAGGAGCTTACGGTATAATCAACCAATATGGCTTAAAAATGGTTGGTGGACCTGTAGGAGGATTTTTAGCCGATAAGAAGTTTAAATCTTCAGCAAAGTATTTAAGAGTAGCTTTTTTAGCCACAATTATAGGTATGGTTATATTTATGTTATTACCTCATGAGTCTATGAATGTGTATATTGGAATGGCAGCTACACTTGGTTTTGGAGCAATTGTATTTACAATGAGAGCAGTGTTCTTTGCTCCTATGGAAGAAATTAATGTTCCTCGCGAAATCAGTGGATCTGCTATGTCAATAGGAAGTTTTGTGGGGTATGCTCCAGCAATCTTCTGCTACTCTTTATATGGTAATATGTTAGATAGATTCCCTGGAATGGCAGGATATAGAATCGTATTTATGCTTATGGCAGGTTTCGCAGTAGTAGGATTTTTAATTAGCAGTTATTTAGTTCGCATAATTAATAAGAGAAAGGAAGCATCAGCTACATAAATAATGTTTTTCATAATAAAGAAAGTAGTTATGAATAGTTGCAGAATATTTTATTAAATATTTCTGCAACTATTTTTGTCTACCAAAAAGTCAAAATCACACAAGAAATAATATAAATATTTGCAAATGTTTTCTAAAAATGATAATATGAAGTATGAAACACAACAAAATTTCATATAAAATCACAAAACACAAACAAAATACCTTAAAAAGCGAAAATTGTGGATCTAAGAAATGCAATTTATAAGAATTCAATCCCATTGAAGGCAAACGCTTCCAATATGTGAAGTCAGAAACAAATATTAAAAGAGGAGGGGAATTTATGATTGCTTTAGAAAATTTTTTCAAAAACTTAGCAGACTTAGTATGGGGTAATTGGCTCATCGTTACACTTATTGGGGTTGGAGCTTATTTCACATTCATAACAAAATTTCTTCAAATAAGGAAACTGCCTTATATTTTTCATGAAACCCTCATAAAACCGTTCAAAAAAGGCAATGAAAACGTGGGTGAAGGAACCCTTACTCCATTTCAGGCTCTATGTACAGCATTGGGAAGCTGTGTAGGAAATGGAAATATTGTAGGCGTTGCTACTGCTATTGTTGGTGGAGGACCTGGTGCAATATTTTGGATGTGGTTAGCTGGAATATTAGGAATGGCTACCAAGTATGCTGAAATCCTTCTAGGTATGCATTATAGGGAAAAAGCTGAAGATGGAACTTATGTTGGTGGGCCGATGTATTATATTTCTAAAGGCTTGAAGCTACCTTGGCTTGCTACTATATATTCTATTTTGCTTATTTTACAAAATTCTGGTGGTACGCTGATTCAGTCTAATGCTGTTGCTGTGGTTGTAAAAGATCTGTTTGGAATTACACCAATTATTACAGCTCTTATGCTTATTTTTTTTGTTGGACTTATTATTGTAGGTGGAATTAAGAGACTTGGTCAAGTTACTGAAAAATTGGTACCTTTTATGGCAGGCTTTTATATATTAGGTGGATTTATTATTATTTTTGCAAACATTAAAAATTTTCCTGTTGTAATTGGACTTATTTTTAAAAGTGCTTTCACAATGAAAGCAGGTGTTGCTGGTGCAGTTGGATATTCTATTCGTAAAGCTATGAGGTTTGGTGTGGCACGTGGGCTTTACTCAAATGAAGCAGGGGAAGGGTCTGCTCCAGTTCTTCATGCTTCAGCTATTACGGATCATCCTGTAAGACAAGCTCTTTTTGGGGTTACAGAAGTTTTAATTGATACGGTATTTCTTTGTTCAATCACCGCATTTGTAGTGCTTGTTTCAGGGGTGCTTGAAACAGGAGCATCACCTGCAATGCTAGTTAGTATTGCCTTTGGGCAAGTACATCCTTTATTTCGATATATTGTGGGGATTAGTATGATTTTATTTGCTTTTTCATCTATATTGGCTCAATGGTATTTTGGAAATGTAGCATTGACTTATGTATATGATGTTAAAAAGGCAGCTTATTTTAAATATCCATTTTTATGCTTAATTATTGTTGGGTCCCTAAGTAGTTTGCATTTGGTGTGGTATATTCAAGACAGTATTTTAGGCCTTTTAATTGTTACGAATCTTATTGCTATTATGTTGCTTAGTCCTCAGGTTGTTCAATTTACAAAGGAATTTTTCAATTCAGATAATGGGTATATTAAGAAAATAGAAGAAATGAGTATTAAAAAATAATTGATATTAAAAAAAAAGTGTGATATTTTACATATAGTAGTAGTAAAGACTTGACTTGTATTATTGTTTAAATATAGAATGAAACTTAGTAAATTAGTGTAGGGAGGAGAACCTATTGTTAGCAGAAAAGAGAAAAGATCGTATTTTACAAATACTTGAAGAAGATGGAAGTGTAAAGGTATCTAAGCTAACAAAATTATTTGATGTTTCTATTGAAACAATAAGAAGAGATCTAGAAACTTTAGAAAAAGAGGGATTATTAAAACGTGTTTATGGTGGGGCTGTATTAAAAAAAAACAAAGTTCATCAGTTGAACTATGTAAAAAGAGAAAAAGAATTTGCTGATGAAAAAAAAGAAATTGCAAAAATTGCTATTCGGTATATAGAAGAGGGACAATCTATTGCATTAAATAATGGTACCACCAATATAGAAATTGCAAGAGAATTAAAAAAGAACTTTAAGGAACTTACTGTTATAACAAATTCTTTAATGATTGCTAGTGAATTAGCGGATGTGGATAGCTTCACCATTATTTTAACAGGGGGCATACTCAACAATAAAGAATATGCTTTCTATGGTGATCTTTCTGAAAATGTACTTTCTGATTTTATTGTTGATAAAGCATTTATTAGTGTAGGTGGGGTATCCTTAACTAGAGGGATTACTGATTATTTGCCTGGAGAGGTTCAAATAGAAAAAAAGTTAATAGAAATTTCTCAAGAAGTTATTATATTAGCAGATAGCAGTAAAATAGACAGTGTATCCTTGATTAAAGTAACAGATATTCATGAAGCAAATTTAGTTATAACCGATTCTAAATTAGATGATAAGATTTTAAATAAATATTTAAAAAATGGAATAGAAATTGTTAAAGAATAGATAGAAAAAGATCTTTCAAGACTATATTAAGATAAATACAAAGTGAATATATAACGTTGAAGCACCTATAGTGGAAACTTGTTTACACTATAGGTGTTTTTTATAATTTATTTTTATCATAAAATAATTAAAAGTTTAAGTGATGTAAGAAGATAAGAATAATTATAAGTACACATATAAGGATATTAAAACTAGATACAAAGCACATAAATACAAAAAAAAACAACTAAACGCTTGAAACCACATAAGGACTAATATATAATCGTATTAGCATTATAAATGAGACAATAACTTGTGTGTAGAAAAGGAGGACGCATATGAAGATTGGATTAGAAACTGAAAGCTATCATTTGCATTTTCAAAATGGACGCATGGACATTTTTGACTTCATCAGAAAAACAGCAGCATTAGGTTTAGATGGTGTAATGATCAATATTATTCATGATAAAAATCTGGATCCTGATTGGGGAACTCTTGGCAGTGCTGACCCTGAGCATTTAGAAAAAGTAAAAAATGAAATACAAAGATATGGATTATTTGCTGAGATTGATACTAGAGGAGTAGAACCTAAAAAACTAACAAAAGTAATCGAAGTTGCACATAAAATCGGGGCAGATGTAATACGTACATATATTAGCTGTGGAGACAATTTGCAAGAGGAAATAAGATGTGCTCCTGAACAAATCAAGGAAGTTTTATCACTACTAAGTAAATATAGAATTAAGCTAGCTATAGAAAATCATGAGTATGAAACTGCTGATGAGATAATTGATATCATTAAAAAAGTAGGAAGTCCTTGGGTTGGCGCAACTTGTGATACTGGAAACGGCATGATGGCGTGGGAGGAACCTATTGATACAATAAAAAAACTAGCGCCATATACATTCACAACACATTTTAAAGATCATATCATTATTTATGATGAAGGTGAATACAAAGTTTGTGGTACTGCAGTAGGTTCAGGAAATATAGATACAGAAGAATGCTTTAAATTATTAGTAGAAAATACCACATTGACAAGAATAAACATAGAAATGTGCCATCCATATGTAGCAACCTTTAAAAAAGAAAAAGGAGTAGGAGGCGTATATGAAGTAGGGCAAGGGGCATTTAAAGTTGAAAAACCACCAATTGATCCAAGTTTTGTTAAACCTTCTCAGTATTATTATCCACCAGAAGAAGCCCTTGAAAAAATGATTAAATATCAGGCTGAAGAAGTTGAGAAATCAGTAAAATATGTATTAGCTTTAAGAGATAAATATTGTAGATAATATAAAAAGCTACAGTATGTAGATTGTACTTCTGTAGCTTTTTTTATAGATAAAAACCACACAAAACAAACAAAAACGTCAACATCGATTGAAAATACAAAAAAACTAATATATAATGATATTAACTTCTTGAGAAATAAGAGGTAATTTTAAAGGATAGGCAACTTTAAATGGGGAGGGATTTCTTTGAAAATAGGGTTAGAAACGGAAAGCTATCATTTACTTTTTCAAAATGGACGCATGGATATTTTTGATTTCATCAGAAAAACTGCTGAATTAGGATTAGATTGTGTAATGATTAATATTATTCCTGATAAAAATCTAGATCCTGATTGGGGAACTCTTGGCAGTGCAGATCCTGAACATCTAGAAAAAGTAAAAAAAGAAATTCAAAAATATGGATTATGTGCAGAAATTGACACAAAGGGAACAGATCCTAAGCATTTAACAAAGGTTATAGAAGTTGCACACAAAATCGGTGCAGATGTAATTCGTACCTATTGCTGTTTTGGTGTTTATGAGCCTGAAAGATTAGAAAGAGCCCCAGAGGATATTAAACAAATTGTACCACTGCTTAAAAAATACAGAATTAAACTAGCCGTTGAAAATCATGAAGAAGAGACAACAGATGAAGTAATTAAAATTATTAAAGAGGTTGACAGTATTTGGGTAGGAGCTCATTGTGATATTGGGAATGCAATGATGGCATGGGAAGATCCAGTTGAAGCTGTTAGGAAATTAGCTCATTATACATTTACAACACATTTTAAGGATCATATTATTATTAGAGATGGAGATGAATATAAGGTTTGTGGAGTTCCTGCTGGGGAAGGAAATATAGACTTAGATGAATGCTTTAAGATATTAGTAGAAGAATCTCCATTGACAAGAATTAATATTGAGATGTGTAATCCCTATGTAGCACCTTTTAAAAGGAAGCCTGGAACGGGTGGTGTATATGAGGTAGGAGAAGGTGCATTTAAAGTTGAACCTCAACCATATGAAAAATATGGTATTCAACCGAAAGATTATTACTATCCACCAGAAGAACTTTTAGAGATTTTAATTGAGGAACAGGTAAAAGGTGTTGAAAGAACAGTTCAATATGTACTAGGTTTAAGAGACAAATATTGTAGATAATATAAATATGATTAGGAGGAATAAAAATGGAAAAACAAATTATAGCAACAGAAAAAGCACCAGGAGCTATTGGACCTTATTCACAAGGTGTAATTGTTGGGGATGTGGTTTATACTTCAGGACAATTACCAATTAACCCTGAAACAGGAGAAATTGCAGACAGTATTGAAGAACAGACAAGACAAGCTTTAGAAAATGGAAAAGCAATTTTAAAAGCAGCTGGAAGTGATATGTCAAAAGTATTTAAAACAACAGTGTTTTTAAAGGATCTAAAGGATTTTGCAAAAATGAATGAAGTATATGCTGCTTATTTTGCAGAAAAATGTCCTGCTAGAAGTACTGTAGGAGGAATTGACTTAGCAAAGGGTGCATTAGTTGAAATAGAATTAATAGCAACTCTTTAATTTAATAATATTAGGATGGTGTATCAAAAGTTGAGACACCATCCTATTTTTTAGCTTTAATACAGGCAAGTAGAGTAACTTTTGTATGTGGAGGAGTTGTCATGAAGGTAGCAGAAAAACTGAAAGAAAAGTTTACTTTTTATGGGGCAAAAATATTTGAATGTTTTCTTAAGTAGATAAGTATGAATAATAGTAATAGTACAATAGAAAATAGATTGAACAATCAGATTTAAAACTATATATTAGTCGTGCATGATATTAAATTAGTGTGGAAAACAGATTAAGTAAATATAAATGTATTTTAAGATCGTATAGATAATTGTAAAAAGCTATGCTACTTTTTACAATTATCTGAAATAATACAAGATTGGAAGTGAGTGGAGGATGGAACAAAAATTAGTAAAAGAACTATTATTGTGTTTAGAAGAAAATAAAGATGTTGCATTAGTTACGGTAGTTGATGCACAAGGAAGCAGTCCTAGAGGAAAGGGAAGTATGATGCTTGTTGATCAAGAAGGAAATTTAATTGAAGGAACAATAGGAGGAGGAGCGATAGAAGAAAAAGCAAAAGAAGATGCTTTAGAATGTATAAATAGGGGAATTTCAAAATCTGTTCATTATGAATTGAATAAAAGTAATAAAAAAGATTCTCTACCAATGATTTGTGGAGGAAGTGTAGATGTATTTATAAAGGTTTTTAAAAGCAAAGATGAACTTTTAATTGTTGGAGCAGGTCATATTGGATTTAAGCTTAGCAAGATGGCAGATCTTTTAGGATATCGTGTTGTCATAATAGATGATAGAGAAGAATATGCATGTAAAGAGAGATTTCCTGAAGCAGATGCGTTAATTGTAGGGGATATAGAGAAAAATCTTAGAGAATATCCAATAGGGGAAAAAACAAATATTGTCATTGTAAGTCATGGGCATAAACATGATCAAGAAGCACTAGAAGCAGTGATTGATTCTGGTGCAAGGTATATAGGAATGATTGGAAGTATCAAAAAAGTTATAGCTTCCTTTGAAAAATTAAAGAAAAAAGGAATTAAAGCAGAAAAGCTGTCAAAGGTTCATGCACCTATAGGGATAGAT
Organism: Crassaminicella thermophila; assembly: GCF_008152325.1. GTDB lineage: Bacteria > Bacillota > Clostridia > Peptostreptococcales > Thermotaleaceae > Crassaminicella_A > Crassaminicella_A thermophila. The sequence continues at coordinate 2,470,882 of NZ_CP042243.1, read as the reverse complement.
ATTGGAGGGGAAACACCAGAAGAAATTTCTCTGTCCATTATGGCTGAAATTCAGGCTGTAAAATATAACAAAAAGGGATCTTTTTTAAAACTTCATAGGGAGTGTGATTAGCATGTTTTCAAAATATATAGTTATTATTAAGGGGGGAGGAGATATAGCTACAGCAGTAGCTTATAAACTATTTAGAGCAGGATTTAAAGTGATTATCACAGAACTAGAAAAACCTATGATGGTAAGACGAACAGTATCATTTGCCAATTGTATTTATGAAAAAGAGTGGACCGTAGAAGGGGTTACTTCTGCATTTGCAGAAAAAGAAAAAGACATAGAAAGGATTCTTAAAAGTGGAAAAATTCCTGTCTTTGTTGATCCTGCGTGTAAGATTTTAGAAAAAATTCAACCTACAATATTGATAGATGCTATTTTAGCAAAGAAAAATTGTGGAACCCAAATAACAGATGCACCGATTGTTATAGCATTAGGACCTGGATTTACGGCTGGATTGGATGTTGATGCAGTGATAGAAACTAATAGAGGACATCAATTGGGAAGAATTTTATTTGAGGGAAAAGCTGATGCAAATACAGGAGTACCTGGCCCAATAAAAGGATATACAATTGAGAGAGTTTTAAGAGCTCCATGTATGGGTATTGTTAAAAATCACGTAGAAATAGGGGATTTTATAAATAAGGGAGAGAGGATTTGTTCTGTAGGAGATTTGGTAGTAAATGCAGAAATTGATGGGGTTGTAAGAGGGCTCATTAAGGATGGCTTATTTGTGAAGAAGAATGAAAAGATAGGGGATATAGATCCTAGAAAAGATAAGAAATATTGTAGTTTGATTAGTGATAAAGGAAGAAATGTTGCTGGCGGAGTGTTAGAAGCTATTTTAATATTATTACAAAGAGGACAAGTATATTTATGAGGTGACAAATATGAAAAAAATTCCTGTTAAAGAGACAATTGGTTCAGTTTTATGCCATGATATTACACAGATTATTCCTGGTAAAATAAAGGACAGGGCTTTTAAAAAAGGACACATCATTAAAAAGGAAGATATACCTTTATTGCTTTCTTTAGGAAAAGACCATATTTATGTATGGGAGAAAAAAGAAGGGGTTTTACATGAAAATGAAGCAGCAGAGCGATTAAGGAAATTAACTGCTGGAGCAGGTATTACATTTAGTGAAGTAAAAGAAGGAAAAATTAATTTTATTGCAGAATACGATGGTCTTTTAAAAATTAATAAAGAATTATTGTATAAGTTAAATTCAATAGGAGAAATGATCCTAGTTACACTGCATAATAACTATCCTGTAAGGAAAGGAAAGAAAGTAGCAGGAACAAGAGTTATTCCCCTTGTAATCGAAGAAGAAAAAATAAAAAGAGCAGAAGAGATTATAGGAAATGAAAAAATCGTACAAGTTATTCCCTATAAACAAATGAAAGTGGGAATTGTTACAACAGGGAATGAAATATATTATGGAAGAATTAAAGATGCTTTTGGAGCTGTTATTCGAAAAAAAATGGAAGAATATGATTGCGAAGTACTTGGGCAAACGATTTTACCAGACGATCCAGATAAAATAAGAAATGCCATTGAAAGCTGGATTGAAAAAGGAGCAGATATGGTTGTTTGTACAGGAGGTATGTCAGTGGACCCAGATGATGTAACACCAACAGCTATCGAAAAAACAGGAGGCGAAATTATTACATATGGTTCACCTATATTGCCTGGGGCAATGTTTTTATTAGCTTATAAAAAGGATATTCCAATTTTAGGATTACCAGGATGTGTTATGTATGCAAAAAGAACAGTATTTGATCTTATACTTCCAAGATTATTGATAAAAGAAAGACTTAAAGCAAGTGACATAGCTAAATATGGGCATGGAGGATTTTGTATGGAATGTGAAGTATGTAGATTTCCTGATTGTACATTCGGAAAAGGGGTATAGGAAATGGATAAAATAAAAACGATAATTTGTTTTACTATGATTTCTATTTTACTTTTAGGTTGTAGCAGTATAAAACAAGATAATGTGCAAACGAAAACATTACAAGTTTATAGTGGTGCAGGATTAAGAAAACCTATGGATGAACTAGGAAAAATTTTTAAAGAAAAATACAATATTGAAGTGCAGTATACTTATGGAGGCTCGGCACAAATTTTAAGTCAAATAGAATTAAGCAGGAAAGGAGATGTATTTATTCCTGGGTCATCCTTTTATTATGAAGAAGCTGACAAAAAAGGGTTAGTTGGTGAAAGATATAATGTAGCATATCATATTCCTGTGCTTGTAGTTCCAAAGAATAATCCAGCAGAAATCAAAAGCATAAAAGATTTAGGGAAAGAAGATGTAAAAGTAGTATTAGGAGATGAAAAAGCTTGTGCTATAGGTAAAGTAAGTAGAAAAATATTAGAGAAAGAGCATTTATATGAGAAAGTAAGCAAAAATAAGGTAGCTTCTACAGCTACGGTTAATGAACTTTTGGTATATATATCCATGAAGCAGGCAGATGCAACCATTATGTGGGAAGATAATTTAAATGATGCTGAGGATGTAAAAATTATAGAAATACCAAAGGAGAAAAATATTATAAAAACAATTCCTATTTCGACTATAAGAAATTCATTAAATAAAGATCTAGCACAAGAATTTGTAGATTTTGTGGTTAGTCATAAAGGAAAAAATATATTTGAAAAGTATGGATTTCAAATAATTGATTAAAGTGTGAGGAAGATAAGATGGAGAAGAGACGTAAAGGTTATAATATTTTATTTAAAGGAGTTATTTTAATATTTACGGTGCTTTTAATGACATTTGTTATTTTATCTGTTCTAATGGTTTTTATAAAAGGGATACCGAATTTAAAAGAGAGCTTTCAAACAACTGAAATAAAATTTGCATTGAAATTAAGTCTTTTTACTTCATTTATATCTACCATATTATGTATAATCTTTGCAGTTCCAATAGGCTATGGATTAGCAAGATTTAGTTTTTTAGGTAAAAAAATTGTTAATGCTGTGTTTAATATTCCAATGGCACTTCCTCCAATTGTAGCAGGGATTTCTTTACTTATTCTTTTTGGGAACACAGGATTTGGTAATTTTTTAGAAAACTTAGGGTTAAAATTCATATTTACAGTAAAAGGAATAATCCTAGTTCAGTTTTTTATAAATGTTCCCTACACAATAAGGATTGTAAAATCAACCATACAAAATATTGATCCTCGAATAGAGTTTATATCAAGGACTTTAGGATGTACAAATTTGACTTCATTTATGACTATAACCTTGCCATTGGCAAAGAACGGGATATTGGCAAGTATTATTATTACATGGGCAAGAGCGTTAGGGGATTTTGGTGCTGTTTTGATGATAGCAGGTGCTACAAGAATGAAAACAGAAACTCTTCCAACTTCCATATACTTAAATATGTCTTGTGGTGATTTAAATACCGCACTATCTGTTGCCTCCATACTCATTATAATATCATTAATATCGTTATTTATTTTTGAACTCCTTGGGGAAAAATATTTATAGGAGGAATATAATGTTAAATATTGAACATATATATAAAACTTTAGGAGAATTTCAATTAAAAGATATAAATTTCAAAATAAAAAAAGGAGAATATTTTGTAATATTAGGACCTACTGGAACAGGAAAGAGTGTTATATTAGAAACCATCGCTGGTATGTATAAACCTGATAAAGGAAAGATATATTTTGATGGAAAAGAAATAAATAATTTGTATCCAGAGGATAGAGAAGTTGGATTTGTATATCAAGATTATTTGCTATTTCCACATTTATCTGTGAGAGAAAACATAGTTTTTGGTTTAAAGAGAAAAAAATTTTCTAAAAAAGAAATAAAAAAAAAGTTATATAATATTGCTTCAAACTTTCAAATTGAACATCTATTAGACAGAAAGCCAAAGACTTTAAGTGGTGGAGAACAGCAGAGAGTTGCTATTGCTAGAGCTTTAATTACATCGCCTAAAATACTCCTATTTGATGAACCTTTAAGTGCATTGGACCCTTCTACAAAGAAAAAATTTATTGATATTTTAAAAGAAATACACAAAAAAACAGAAAGCATCATTATACATGTAACTCATGATTTTTATGAAGCATTGGAGTTAGCAGATAAAATAGCAGTAATGAACAAAGGAAATATGGTTCAAATTGGAACACCTGATGAAATATTTTATAAATCCAATTCAAGCTTTGTAAAAAATTTTATAGGGGTAGTACCATTTGAGAAAAGAATAAACTACGTTGTTTAAGGAGTGAGAAAAATGAATAAAAGTATATTTTATGATGATCTTTTAAAAAAGTTTAAAGGAGTTGTTCAAAAAAATAAGTTGTTAAGTGAAAAAGTAACTGTACAGGGAAGTGTTCTTAGCTCACAGGAGGCAATAGGAAATCCTTTAAGAAAAGATTTTCCGATATTAAAAGGAAAAGAAAAACTTATGCAGGCTGAATTTAGAGGAGAAAAGGGCCAAGCTTTTACAGATATGCCTGGAAATTTTACAGGAACAATTGAAGAGATAATCAATAGACCATTAGAGACAAATTTTGATAGAGCAGTACTCATATCAACAATTAATGCAGTATGTAAATATTTAAAAATTACAGATACTACAATTCACTGCAAAGATGAAGAACCAGAAGATTGTGCTAAAAGATTAGTAGAACATATTAAAGAAAATTACGGTTCACATAAAATTGCACTTATAGGACTTCAGCCAGCAATGCTACAAAGACTTTCTGAAAATTTTTGCGTTAGAGTGGTGGATTTAGATAAAGATAAGATAGGAAAAGTAAAATTTGGTGTTGAGATTGAAAATGGAGAAGAAAAAACAGAAGAAGTTTTAGATTGGTGTGAGGTTATCGTTGCTACTGGAAGCACTGCTGCGAATAATACCATTTTAAATTTTTTAATGAAAAAGCCAGTTATATTCTTTGGAACTACTATAGCTGGGGCTGCTTCCTTAATGAAGCTAAACAGATTTTGTCCATGTAGTAAGTAATGGCTATAAGGAGAGAAATATGAAGCTGTATAAAGCTTTAGATATAAAAAATAGAGAAATGATAGCTCTTGTTGGCGGTGGTGGAAAAACAACGGCTATGTATGCATTAGCAAAAGATTTAAAACGAAATAAAAAGGTACTAATATCTACAACTACTGCTATTTATCTACCAAAGAAAGATCAAGCAAATTATTTAATTATAGGAAAAGATATTAAAAAAATAGGCTTTTATTTAAAAGAAAATAAAGTTGTCGGATTAGGAAATAATATAACAGTTGAAGGAAAATTAAAGGGAGTAGATCCTAAACTGTTAGATTATATTTTTTTAAAAGATTATTTTGATTATATAATTGTAGAAGCAGATGGAGCAAAACATAAATCATTAAAAGCACCTGAACATTATGAACCAGTAATTCCTTATGAAAGTTCAATGGTGCTTATTGTTGTTGGCATAGATGCTTGTGGGAAGTTTTTAAATGAAGAGAATGTACATCGTCAACAGATTATTTCATACATTACAAAAATGCAGGTAGGAAAAAAAATTACCCCTAAGATGATTGCAAAAGTTATTACAAGCGAAAGTGGCTTATTAAAGGGAATACCAAACCATTCGAGAGTTTTTCTGATTATAAATAAAGTAGATTCTAAGAAATGTTATGCTGATGCTTATGAAACGGCTAAATTTGTAAGAGAAATGGATAAAGGAAGGATTAAAAATATACTTTTATGTAATATGCTAGATAATAATGTGCTTAATATCTTATAAGAGAAGAGGAAGTTTTATGGTCGGTGCAGTAATACTTGCGGCAGGAATGTCACGAAGAATGGAAGAAGGAAAGCTTCTTCTTCCATTTAATGGGCATACAATTATAGAAGAGGTAATTGACAATGTTAAGAAATCAAAAGTTGATTTTATTGAGATTGTTTATGGACATGAAGGAGAAAAAATAAAACGTATTGCAAATAAAAAAGAAATTGTTTCTATTTATAATCCTGACTATAAAAAAGGACAAAGCACATCTGTAAAATTAGGAATGAAGAATATGCCAAATAGGATTGAAGGGGTTTTATTTATTTTAGGAGATCAGCCATTTATTAATAGTTTTGTTATTAATAGAATTATAGATGCATTTTATTCTTATAAAGCTTCTATTGTTGTACCGCTTTATGAAGGGAAACGAGGAAATCCTGTTTTATTTCATCGTAAATGGAGAGAGAGTATATATTCCTTAAAAGGTGATGAAGGAGCTAGAAAGATACTATTGCAAAATCCAGATAAGATAAGGTATGTAGAATTTGATGATTCCTCTTATAATTTAGATATTGATACAAAAGAGGATTATACATATGCATTAAGTATTGCAAATAAATATTTTCTTGATAATAAAATTAGAATATAATAGCATTATAAGTGTACGGAAAATTTCAAAAATAATTGGGAATAAAGGGTGAAAAAATGGATTTTGTACGTGTAAAATTATTTGATACACCGTTAGTTGTTAAAAATGAAGAAACCATTGTCTTTCCATTTAAAAAGGCGGAGGCTTTATTTTATTATTTGTTGGTTCATAAACAAGCTAGTCGTGATACATTAGTAAATATTTTATGGGGAGAGGTAGAAGAAAAAACGGCAAAGAAAAATTTAAGACAAGCTATGTACAAGATAAGAAAAGCTTTTGATATGGATATTGTAATTTCCCCAAAAAAATCTCTTGTAATGATAAATCCAGACATTCAAATTGATATAGATTTATATCATTTTTTGAATGATAAGGAAGATGATATTACAGTATATAAAGGAGAATTTTTAAAAGGATTTCATGTAAAAGACGGTGATGAATTTGAAAGTTGGATGCTTCAATATAGAGAGTATTTGAAGGATTTGTATATAGAAAAGCTGAATAAAAGGATTGAAAATGCTTTTTCAAAAAATGATTTTCAAACTGTTATAAGCTGTGCAAAAAAAATGATTGAAGTAGACGATTTTGATGAAAAAGCGTATCAAATTTTAATGAAAGCATATAGGGATGAAGGACAGTTCCACAAGGCTATTGATGTATATAATCGTTTAGAGAAGATACTATATAAAGAACTTGGAGTAGAGCCTGATTTGCAAACAAGAAAGCTTCTAGATGAGATTTTGATTATACGTAATACAAAAGAAATGAATAAAAGAAAAGCATCAGATTTCTTTTATGGAAGAGTGTATGAACTAGGTATATTAAATAAAAATTATGAGTTATTTAAACAGAACAAAGAATCAAAATCACTTATTATTATGGGAGAAGCGGGTGTTGGAAAGACAAAATTAAAAGATAGATTTTTAAAAAGTATAGGTGAGAATGAAATAATTCTATTAAAATCCAATTGTTATCAAGCAGAGAAAGATTATTTATTTAAGCCATGGAATGAAGTTTTTACTAAATTGGTAGATATTATTGAACGGGATAATATAAAAATTCCTCCTTTGTTGAGGAATATTATTAGTCATGTATTTCCAAGCTTTGCAATTCAGGATGAAGGGGTTAATATAAATCCGGTAGAAAAAGTAGATTCATTACAACATCAAGTAATAGAAGAAGCTATGATTACTGTATTAAAAAAAGTGTCGCAAAAGAGAAAAATATTATTAGTTTTTGAAGATATTCAATGGATAGATGATATGAGTTTATCCTTGCTAAATAGTATTTTACTTCATCAGGAGAATGATTATATATTTTTCATAGGTACTTGTCGAAATGCATATGAAGGAAAACTAAATAAATTCATCACTGCTGCTATTCAGTATAATAGGCTTGAAAAAATTATACTCAATAGATTTAATAAAGAACAAGTAAGGGAATTCGTAAATATGAGGCTTCCTAAATATTCTTGGAATGAGAACTTATACAATCAAATTTATCAAGAAACAGAAGGAAATGCATTTTTCTTAACAGAAGTATTAAATAGTATAAATGACAAAGGTATTATTACACAGATGACAACAAAGATGCAGGATATATTAAGGAGTAGATTTTTAGATATTTCAAAGGAAGGAAAAAAGCTTTTATATATTACTTCATTATTTTTTGATAAAGTAAGCTTGGATATGCTAAGACTACTAAGCTCAAAAGATGTACTGGAAATAATGGATATTATAGAGGAACTTCAAAATAGAGGTATTTTAAGAGAAGTAAGTGATAGTGAGGAAATTAGTTTTACTTTTACACATCAAAAGCTAAGAGAATTTATTTACCTAGAGCAGTCGAGTGCAAGACGTAAAATATTACACAATCAAATTGGCTTGATGCTTGAAAAGAAATTGCATCATGATAAAAGAGATAGATTTATTTATCCTAAATTAATTTATCACTTTGAAAATGGAGGTAATCAGGTCTTAGCTCTTAAATATCGAATGAAAAATTTAGATGTATATTTTAATTTTACACATGAGATGTTCCCTGTTTTTAAAGATGGAAATATTGAGGAAGAATATAAAAGCTATCTAAGCCAAAAAGAAGCAAGTAAGCAACTAAAAGAGATTGAAAAGGATTTGAAGGAAGTAATTGAAAAGGAATCTACTTCAAATGAAATAAAGAAGCTTCAGATTGAGTTTTTTCATATGAGAGGAAGATATTTGATTCAAGAAGGAGAATATGAAAAGGGAATTAGAGATATTCAAAGTATGATTGATTTAGCATTGCAGATAAAAGATGCAGATTATGCTCTTAAGGGATATAGACAAATGATCTATTATGGAATACAAACATATAATGTTGAGTGGATGCAAAAATATATAGATATTGGATTAAATTTAGCAAAGGCATGTAACTATCAGAAGGATACTGGTATCATGTTAAGACTAAAAGGACTTGAAAAGATTATGATTGGTGATTATGAAGAAGCAGAAGATTTACTAAAACAATCTATTCGAAGCTTTGAAGTAGTAAATGCATATGAAGATAAGTATACATTAAATATGGCAGCAGGCTATAATTATATTGGAGAAATTAGAAGGCATAATATGAAGTTTATGAGTGCATTAGAATATTATGAGCGTGCTGTTAGTGTATGTGCAGAAAAGAAAGTAATTCGTGGGCTTACCATATTTTATACGAATGCTGGGCAAGCAGCATATGATATGGGAGATGACCATCGAGCAAAGAATTATTTTAAAAAAGCAATTAAGCTTTATAATCAGCTTGATACACTTTGGGGAAGGTCTACAGCTGAAGGATATATGGCACTTCTTTTAATAAAAGAAGGAGAATATAAAAATGCTTTGAAATATTTAATAAGAGCAGATAAATATGCTAATAAATTGAAAAGTCCTTATGAGTTAGGATTGTTATATCGTGTAAAAGCAGAAGTAAAGGTTCGTATGAAAGAAAATGAGGATCTTAGAGAAGTTTTCAAAGATTATCTTACATTAGATATAAAAAAATATTGTGAAAAAGGAATTTCATTTTTAAAACAATTAAAAGATCCTTATGAAATTGGTATACTAGAGGTACTCAAAAAAAATAGTTAATCTTCTTTATGGTAAAAGCTCTAGTTGTTATAACAACTAGAGCTTTTATCTGTATGATACTAATTAATATAACCCTTTTTAACCTTTAGCTTTTTTACTTTTTCTAAAAAATGCTCCATTTTTTCCTTTTCTTTGGTATTATGTAATTCTTCTAATGCAACTTCTAGTTCTTTCTTTAATTCATTACGAAAATCATATAATCTTCCTTGTTTCTTTGCATCTAATACTTCTTTAAATTTTTTTTGAATTATAAAGTTGATCATTTGAGTTGAGTCTTTCATAGACAAAACCTCCTATAAATGTTCGTCATATAGAAATTCCATGTAAGAGGGAGGATTCCTTTTGGTATTTAATGTAAAAAAATTCAAAATAAAGCATTAAGACAAATTTCCTTAATTATTATGATTTAAGGGGTAAAAAAAAGGTGATATAATCTTTAGATGGGACATATGTCCTTCATGAAAACGTTAACTTGTTATAAAATTTAAGAGAAGAGGGAAGCTTGTGGAAATACAAAAGATTTTAGAAAATAATCCAGTTATTCTACAGATTCTCAGAGATTGTCCTTACGAGGTATTAAAGCATTGGGAAATCAGAGAATATTCAAAGGGACATATTGTATGTAGCCAAGAAGATGTGTATGAATATTTTTATATTATTATAAAAGGATATGCAAATATTTATAGAACAGCAGAAAATGGAAAAAAGTATTCTCAATCTGTTTATAAGAAAGGGAATTATTTTGGAGAACTAGAAATTTTCGACAAGAGACCTTATATATGTTCTGTAGAAGCTTTAACAGATCTTAAGGTAATAAGAATTCATAGAAATCATTTCCTAGAATGGATTGAAAAGGATAGAAACTTTCTGATCTACATAACAAAAACGCTATGTGACAACTTTTATAAACTTTCAAAGAAAGCAGGAGAAGATACCCTTTATTCACTCAAATATCGGGTTTGTAATTACTTAGTTTATTGTTTACATGATGGCATTGAGACAGAGAGGGGAATAAAAGTACAGGTTAATAAAGATCATCTTAGTGAAATGTTTGTAGTTACGCAAAGAAGCATCAATAGAATTTTAAAGTATTTAAAAGAAAAGGGGATCATTGAAGTAGGTAATAAATCAATTTATATAAAAAGCATAGAAAAATTAAAAGAAGAAGAACGAGCAAGTTTAAGTGAATAATGGATAAAAACTTGCGGTATGCAAGTTTTTGATAAAGAAATTTTGATAAGGGAGGAAATATTTATGAAAAAAGCAATTGTACTACTTTTAGTGATGACAATAATAACGACAATGGCTTTAACAGGATGCGGCAAAACAGAAGAAGCAGTTGCACCTGTAGAAGGAGAAAAAGATGCCTTAAAAGTTGGTCTTGTAGTAGCAGGCGGTTTAGGAGATCGTTCTTTTTATGATTCATCAAATGAAGGAATAGAAAAAGCAAAAGAAGAGTTGGGAATTGAAGCGAAGGTTTTTGAATGTAGAAATGATGCATCACTTTTTAATGACCAATTAATTCAAGCATCTCAATATGCATCTGTCGTAGTTGTTGTAGGATTTGAATTTTATGATGCAATTCAAGAAGTTGCAGCGGAATTTCCAGATGTAAAATACATCTATGTAGATAATGTGGTGGAAGGAATTTCAAATATCACTTGTATTGACTATATGGAAAATGAAGGATCTTTCCTTGCTGGTGCTTTAGCGGCAATGTTAACACAAGATAAAAATATTGAAGGAATGAATGAAGAAAAGATTATTGGAATGGTTGGTGGTATGGATATTCCTGTAATTAGAAACTTTAAAGTAGGATATGAACAAGGGGCAAAATATATTGATCCAGAAATAAAAGTTGAGACAATTTTTGCAGGAGATTTTGAAGACCCAGCAAAAGGTAAGGAAAGTGCATTAGCACTTTATGCAAAAGGTGTAGATGTTATATTCTCTGTAGCAGGAAAAACAGGAGAGGGAGTATTTGAAGCTGCAAAGGATTCAAAAGCCTATGCAATTGGTGTAGATTCTGATCAAAGATACATTAATCCAGATGCAATTGTTGCAAGTATGATAAAAGGAGTAGGACTATCTATTTATGAATCTATTCAAAGAATTCAAGATGGTACTTTTGAGACAGGTAAAGTTTATAAATATGGGATTAAAGAAAATGGTGTAAAGATGGGATATGGTACTGCTGATATGAAACAATTTGTAACAGATGATATGAGAGCAAAATTAGAAGAAATCCAAGAAAAAATTGTAAATGGCGAAATTCAAGTAGATGAAGTGAAATAGTGTTTACTCCTAAGGGAGAAGTAGGAAAGCTACTTCTCCTTTTTTAAGGAAAATTAAGTTTTAAGAGGTGAGTGTAAGTGGTGCAGAATTTGATAGAATTAAAAGATGTTACAAAAGTATTCCCCGGTGTTATAGCAAATGATCGTATCAATCTATCTATTAAAGAAGGGGAGATTCATGCTATCGTAGGGGAAAATGGGGCTGGAAAATCTACTCTGATGAAAATACTTTATGGACTACATCAACCTACAAGGGGAGAAATTTACTTTAGAGGAAAGGAAATAAATATTACAAATCCTACTGTTGCTATAAAAAATGGAATTGGAATGGTACATCAGCATTTTATGTTGGTACCTTCTTTTACGATAGCAGAAAATATAGTCTTAGGTAGTGAGCCTAAAAAAAATAAAATATTTATGGATTTTAAAAAGGCTGTAAAAATTACAAAGGATTTGGTAAAAACCTATGGTTTAGAAGTAGATCCTTTGTTAAAGGTAGAAGAGGTATCTGTAGGGATTCAGCAGAGAATAGAAATATTAAAAATATTATACAAAGGTGCAGATATATTGATACTTGATGAGCCTACTGCAGTTTTAACACCACAAGAGACAGAAGAATTATTTGCCGTTATTGAAAATTTAGTAAAAGAGTTAAACAAAACAGTGATTATTATTACACATAAGCTTCAGGAAGTATTATCACTATCTCATAGAGTAAGTGTTATGAGACAAGGAAAGTTAATTGGCACAATGAATACAAAAGATGCTACAGAGCAAAAACTTGCAGAAATGATGGTTGGTAGACAAGTATTATTTGATCAATTAGATAAAAAAGATCAAATAGGAGATGTCCTTTTAAAAGTAAAAGATTTGAAAGCAAAAAACAATAGAGGACTTATGGCTTTAAATGGAATAAATTTTTCTATAAGAGCAGGGGAAATTTTAGGAATTGCTGGTGTAGAAGGAAATGGACAATCAGAGCTTATGGAAGTTTTATCAGGACTTAGAGAATTAGAAGATGGAGAAGTATTTGTAAAAGATACAAATATAGTAGGAAAATCTCCTAAAGAAATTCGCAAGCTTGGAATATCTCATATACCAGAAGATCGTCTGTTTAATGGTTTAAGTAAGGAAGCAACGATTACGGAGAATATGATGATGGGTATTCAAGATCAAGAACCTTATGCCCAAAAAGGGATTCACATTAATAAAAAAGAGATTCGAAATATGGTAGATCAAGCCATTCAGGAATTTGATGTTAGAACACCTTCACAAGATGTATTGATTCAAAACTTATCAGGAGGAAACATGCAGAAGGTGGTTATTGCAAGAGAATTTTCTTTTAATACGCCTATTTATATTATATCGCAGCCTACAAGAGGAGTAGATATAGGAGCTATTGAGTTTATTCATAAGCAGATTATTAAAAAGAGAAATGAAGGATGTGCTATTCTTTTAATTTCTGCAGAATTAGATGAAATTTTTAGGTTGTCTGACCGCATTATGACTATTTATGAGGGTGAAATTACTGGAGAATTCAAAAACGGTATGATTACAAAACAAGAAATTGGATTATATATGACAGGAAAACAAAAAAAGAGGGGGGATCTACATGAAAAAAATAAAGCATAGTAAAGATATGGAATACTTAGTTTCTTTGTTTTTTTCTATGGCAGCAGCATTGTTTATAGGTGTATTGATTATGCTTGCGAATGGAAGAAATCCAATAACAGGATATTCAGCTTTAGTGATTGGAGCATTAGGATCTAAATATAGCATTGCTACAACTCTTGCAAAAACAGTTCCTCTAATCCTTACAGGACTGGCAACAGCCATTTCATTTAAAACAGGGATTTATAATATAGGAGGAGAAGGACAGCTTTATTTAGGAGCCTTTATTGCCGCTTATATAGGCTTTACCTTTACAAAGTTACCAGGAATAATTGGGATTTTATTAGCAATATTAGCATCAGCTGTTGTTGGAGGTTTTTATGCATACATACCAGCACTTTTGAAGGTTTATTATAAAATCGATGAAGTGATTACAACTATTATGTTTAATAGTATCGCTATTCTTCTTACGGATTATTTGGTAAACTACCCTTTTGCAGCAGATCAAGGGAAAATGGGTGGAACCAATATGATCGCTTCTGTTTTTAAACTAACAAAGCTTGTGAAATTATCAAAGCTAAATACGAGTATATTTTTTACTGCATTTATTGCCTTAGTGATTTATTATATGATGCAAAAAACATCTATAGGATATAACTTTAAAATGGTTGGACAAAATCCTTACTTTGCAAATTATGGAGGTGTAAATGCAAAGAAGCAAATGGTCTTAGCCATGATTATATCGGGTGCTTTATGTGGAATTGCAGGAGCCTTTGAAGTATTAGGAGTTCATTATCGTTTTTTACAAAATATATCTCCAGGTTTTGCATTTGATGGAATGTTGGTATCGCTTATTGTAAAAAACAATCCATTAGGGGTTATTTTCATGTCTATATTTTTTGGAGTATTAAAAACAGGATCTATTTCTATGGAACAAGCAACTTCTATTCCTTCAGAACTTGTATTGGTAATTCAATCAATCATTATATTATTTATTGCAGGAGAAAGTGGATTTAAGAAGATTTTTAAAAATCTACGTAAGGCAGGTGTAGATAATCATGTTTAAAGAAGTATTTAATCTAACACTACTACAAAATACTATCAGAACAGCAACGCCACTTATATTAGCAGGATTAGGTGGACTACTTACCATGCATGCGGGGATCTTAAATATTGGAATGGAAGGAATGATTCTTCTAGGTGCTTTTTTTGGAGTAGTAGGAAGTTATTTTTTTGCTAATTCTTTTATGGGAGTAGTTTTAGCTGTATTATCAGGTATTATTGTTGGGATTATATTTGGCTTTTTTGTAATTGAATTAGGTTCAGATGAATTTATTATTGGAATTGCAATTAATATATTTGCTGGAGGCTTGACCATTTTCCTGTTAAGAAGTATTTTTGGGGTAAAGGGAGCATTTTCATCTCCAGGAATTATTCCTTTGCCAGATATTCATTTTCCTTTCCTTGATAAAATTCCTTTTTTAGATACAATTTTTAATAATCATTCAGTTTTTATATATATCAGTTGGATTTTTGTGATGATTACATATATTTTTCTTTATAAAACACCTTATGGGATGTGGATCAGAGCTGCAGGAGAATATCCTAAAGCGCTTGAAACGGTAGGCGTTAGTGCTAGAAAAATGAAGTATTTTAGTTCTATTGTTTGTGGTATTTTTTGTGGTATAGCAGGGGCCCATTTATCATTAGGATATTTAACATTATTTACAGAAAATATGAGTGCTGGAAGGGGATTTATTGCATTAGCAGCCATTATTTTTGGTGCATACAATCCTGTTAAAACATTTGGAGCTGCTTTGATGTTTGGTTTTTTTGATGCTTTAGGAATTCGGTTACAAGGTGTAGGGATGCCTTCTCAATTTACACAAATGATTCCTTATATAGTAACGGTTATAGCATTATTTGTTGTTGCAAAAAAGAAAGGAAAATTAAAAAAAGAGGCATAAGGAAAGGATGAAAAAATGTATGATGTATTAGTAATTGGTGGAGGAGTCGCAGGATATTATTGTGCAATGCATTGTGCTAAAAATGGATTGAATGTAGCCTTAGTAGAAAAGGAAGAATTAGGTGGAACAGGACTGCGGTGGGGATGTTTGCCTGTAAAAAGAATGGCTGATGATTTAAAAAAATTAAAGGATAAAAAAGATATTATCAAAAACTGCAAAGAAGATATGCATCAAATAGAAGAAAATATAAAAAAGAAAATGAGTAATTTAGGTATTCACATCTATTTTGGAGAAGGAAGTTTTGAAGATCAACATTCTTTTATAGTAGGCAGTCAAGTATTAAAGGCTAAAAAAATTGTTATTGCTACAGGAACTTCACCATGTGGATTTTCGAATATAGAAGTAGATGGAAAAAGGATTATTACCCATAAGGAAGCAGTAAACTTATCAAATATTCCAAAGCGTATGGTAATTGTTGGAGCAAATGTAGAAGGATGTGAATTTGCCTCTATATTTTCTAAGATAGGTGTAGAAGTTATGTTAATTGAAAGAGAAAATAATCTTTTAAAAGGAAATGATAAAGATCTGATTCAACCATTACAAGATAGATTGAAAAAGCAAGGTGTAAAATTTTATTTAGGGTTAGCTGTAAAAGAAGTTAAAAAAGAAGAAAAGAAAAATCTCATCATATTAGAGGATAATACGACTTTAGAGACAGAAATAATTCTTATGACAGCAGGAAGAAAACCAAATTTTCCTAAAGGGATAAATAAGCTTGGGATTATAACAGATGAACAAAAAATTAAAGTGAATGAAACATTACAAACAAACCTTGCTCATATTTATGCAATCGGAGATATTAATGGCATACTTGGCATGGCACATGTAGCTATTCAACAAGGTGTTTTAGTAGCAGAGCATATATTGTGGAATAAGAAAGTAACTACTAATTATAAATCGTTGCCTAGAGCAATTTTTACTTCTCCTGAAATTGCAGGGGTTGGATTTCAAGAAAGTGAGTTAAAAGATCAAAAGATCCCTTATAGAGTAGGATATTGTTGTTTAAAAGATACATGGAGAGGATTTTCAAAGAGAATCGAAGAAGGGTTTATAAAAGTATTAGTAGGGGAAGATGATCGTATTTTAGGAATTTGGATGGTTGGCAAGGATGTGTCAGAACTAGTGGGGGCTTTTGGTTTTTTAGTAGATTACGGTGTGAAAATTGATGAAATAAAGAGAAGTTTATTGGTTCATCCAAGTTTGGCAGAAGGAATATTAGAGGCAGTTTTAAATATAAAAAAGTAGGATGGTGAAAGAAATGAAGCAACCTCATATTCTATGTACAGAAAACGATGTAGCTGAGTATGTGATTTTGCCTGGAGATCCGGAAAGAGTACTTAGAGTTGCAGCTTATTTAGATAAATGGAGAGAAATTGGATATAGTCGTGAATTTAGAACAATAACAGGAAAGTATAAAGGTATGCCTGTTACTGTAACTTCTACAGGAATTGGAGGAGCATCTACTGTAATTGCTTTGGAAGAGTTAATTGCATGTGGTGCAAAATATTTTATTCGTATTGGAAGTGCAGGGGCGGTAAAAGAAAGTATAGAAATAGGAGATTTGATTATTCCTACAGCTGCCGTAAGAGAAGATGGTGCATCAAAGATGTATATATCAGAAAATTTTCCTGCGGTAGCAGATCTAGAACTAACAAATACAATTATTAATACTTGTAGAAAGTTAAAATACCCATATTTTTCAGGGATTATTCGTAGTCATGATGCTTTTTATATAGATGATGAACAGGATAGAATGCGGTTTTGGAACAAAAAAAATATACTTGCTTCTGATATGGAGACAGCTGCTCTTTTTACGATAAGTCAGCTAAGAGGAGTACATGCAGCAAGCATATTAAACAATGTCGTAAAGTTTCAAGGAGCATTAAAGGAAAGCATTGAGGAGTATGTTGAAACAGACAATATAGCAAAAGAAGGAGAAAAACGTGAGATTATTTTGGCGTTAGAATCATTTTATAGATTTTATAAAGAACAAGGAAAATGTTTATAATGAATAAAAAGTTTAGATAAATGGGGGGTTATGTACCACCCATTTATTTATTAGAGACATTTTTGGAATAAAACAAAGAAAAAAATAGCAATAGATAGATTTTGGAATAAAAATATGGATAATTGAATAAAATAAGGAATGTGAGTCAAAAACGTAGTAAAATCGGGTTTGATTAATAGAAATAGATATAATAAATTATAATTAGCACTCAACCAAAGTGAGTGCTAATAATGTGACAACATTTAAAAATTTAAATATATATCAAGGAGGGGTTCTAATGAATATTAAACCATTAGGTGACAGAGTAGTGATTAAGAAGCTTGAAGCAGAAGAAAAAACAAAAAGTGGTATTGTACTTCCAACACAAGCAAAGGAACAACCACAAATGGCTGAAGTTGTAGCAGTAGGACCAGGTGGAATGGTAGACGGAAAAGAAGTAAAAATGGAAGTAGCGGTAGGAGATAAAGTAATTTTCTCAAAATATGCAGGAACAGAAGTGAAATATGATGGTGTAGAGTATACTATTTTAAGACAAAGTGATATTTTAGCAATCGTTGAGTAATCAAAACAAAATATTACATAGATTGGGGAGGTAATAACTATGGCAAAGGAAATTAAGTTTTGTGAAGATGCACGCCGTAAATTAGAAGCTGGTGTAAATAAATTAGCAGATACAGTAAAAGTAACATTAGGGCCAAAGGGAAGAAATGTTATTTTAGATAAAAAGTTTGGTTCACCACTTATTACAAATGATGGTGTAACTATTGCAAGAGAAATCGAGCTAGAAGATGCTTATGAAAACATGGGAGCACAGCTTGTAAAAGAAGTAGCAACAAAGACAAACGATGTAGCAGGAGATGGTACGACTACAGCTACATTATTAGCTCAAGCAATTATCAGAGAAGGATTTAAAAATGTTGCAGCTGGTGCAAATCCAATGATTTTGAAAAAAGGTATTCAAAATGCAGTAGATGTTGCAGTAGATGAAATTAAGAAAATTTCTAAAACAATCGAAAGCAAAGAAGCAATTGCACAAGTTGCAGCTATTTCTGCAGCAGATGAAACTATCGGTAATTTAATTGCTGAAGCTATGGAAAAAGTAGGAAAAGACGGCGTTATTACTGTTGAAGAGTCAAAATCAATGGGAACTACTCTAGAGGTAGTAGAAGGTATGCAATTTGATAGAGGATATTTATCTCCTTACATGGTAACAGATGCAGAAAAAATGGAAGCAGTGCTTGAAAACCCATATATCTTAATTACAGATAAGAAAATCACAAATATTCAAGATATCCTTCCAATTTTAGAACAAATCGTACAACAAGGCAAAAAATTATTAATTATTGCTGAAGATGTTGAAGGAGAAGCATTAGCTACATTAGTTGTAAACAAATTAAGAGGAACTTTTGAGTGTGTAGCTGTAAAAGCTCCTGGATTTGGAGATAGAAGAAAAGCAATGCTTCAAGATATTGCGATTTTAACAGGTGGTACTGTAATTTCTGAAGAATTAGGATTAGATTTAAAAGAAACTTCTTTAGAGATGTTAGGACGTGCAAATTCTGTAAAAATTGATAAAGATAATACAACAATTATTGATGGAGCAGGAGATGCACAAGCTATTCAAGATCGTATAAGACAAATCAAAGTACAAATTGAAGAGACAACTTCTGATTTTGATAAAGAAAAATTACAAGAAAGACTTGCAAAGCTTTCTGGTGGTGTTGCAGTAATCGAAGTTGGTGCAGCAACTGAAACTGAATTAAAAGAAAGAAAACTAAGAATTGAAGATGCATTAAATGCTACAAGAGCTGCTGTAGAAGAAGGTATTGTTGCAGGTGGTGGTACTGCACTAATCAATGCAATTCCAGCTGTAGAAAAATTAGTAGAAACATTACATGGAGATGAAAAAACTGGTGCAATGATTATCAGACGTGCACTTGAGGAGCCAGTTAGACAAATTGCTATAAATGCAGGATTAGAAGGATCTGTAATCGTAGAGAAAGTTAGAAACAGTGAAGTTGGAGTAGGTTTTGATGCTCTAAATGAAAAATATGTAAATATGATTGAAGCAGGTATTGTTGACCCAACAAAAGTTACTCGTTCAGCATTACAAAATGCTGCATCTGTATCTTCAATGCTTTTAACAACTGAAGCTGCTGTTGCAGATATTAAAGAAGAAAATCCAGCATCTGCTGTGCCAGGAATGGGTGGCGGAATGCCAGGAATGATGTAATAAATAAAAGAGAGAATAGTTATAAACTATTCTCTCTTTTTATCTTAATTCATTTTTTATTTGATTATATTTATCCTTTGCACTTTGTACATCTTGAAGAGGAGCTTTTTTTACTTGATACCATCCTCTTTGACGCATAGCTTGAAAGATTGCTTCTTGATTTGATAATATATTTTGTTCACATTGTATGAGCAGATTTCTTAAATGAGTACAAGAGGATTCTGTTATGCTAGTTGTATAAGCAGAAGAAACTTGTTTTTCAGACATTAATAGGTCATTTAGCAATTCTTTTTCTGTAAAACTTGCTTGACATTCCATAATATTATTCCTCCTTGCGTTTAGACAACTAAGATTGATAAGAATTTAAATAATTTAATAAAGCATGATAATTTTGACTATGTTTTTGTGCGCCTTGCTGACATAGATTTTTAAGTTGTGGATCTGTGCAGTACTGGGCATATTGACTAAATTTTTTATTCATTATGTATTCGTAACTTAGTTGATCTTCTAAGACTTTTAGGTTTGGAGCATCTAATTGTTTTTCGGTATCCATAAGCATCCTCCTTTTTAGAAGTATTATTTGAATTTTATATGAAAGATATAATATGTAAAAAATGATTTTTAATACATAAAAGAGAAGACATGTATTATAGTTATAAATTTGTAATAAAGTAGCAAGTAATTTTACAAAATTCATTAAGAATATTCCGAATATGATAAATTGTTATAATCTGTATTGACAGAATAAGTTATATTTGATACTTTATATAGAAAAATAGATATTGTGTATCACTCATATATGTCTGGGAATATGGCTCAGATGTTTCTACAAGATTACCGTAAATAATCTAACTATGAGTGAAATTATTTCATATGGTATAAAAGCATAATAGATTTATAGTCAATCCATGTAATAATTTCACTCGTGAAATATTACATGGATTTTTTGTAATTGATTGTAAAAAATATAATAAAGAGTATGATGATAGAAAGGAAGGATTTTATGGAAGGGAAATTTGTAAAAGAAGGCTTAACGTTTGATGATGTACTATTAGTTCCCCAAAAATCAGATGTATTACCAAAGGATGTAGATACAAGAACAAGGCTTACAAAAAAAATAAAGTTAAATATTCCTTTGATGAGTGCAGGAATGGATACTGTAACAGAGGCAAAATTAGCTATTGCTATTGCTAGAGAAGGTGGTATTGGTATTATCCATAAAAACATGTCTATAGAAAAACAAGCACTAGAAGTAGACAAGGTAAAAAGAAGTGAACATGGTGTAATTGTAGATCCTTTTTATTTATCTCCAGATAATGTTATTGCAGATGCATTAGAATTAATGGAAAGATATCATATATCTGGTGTTCCAATAACAGATGAAAATAAGAAGCTAGTAGGAATACTTACCAATAGAGATATAAGATTTGAAAATGATGTAAATAAAAGAATTGGAGATGCTATGACGAAAGAAAACCTTGTTACAGCAAAAGAAGGTATTTCTATGGAAGAAGCAGAAAAAGTTTTAAAGAGTAGAAAAATAGAAAAGCTTCCAATTGTTGATGATGAAGGATATTTAAAAGGGCTAATCACTATAAAAGATATTGAAAAAGCAATACAATATCCAAATTCAGCAAAGGATGAAAGAGGAAGATTGCTTGTAGGTGCAGCAATTGGTATTACTAAAGATATGATAGAAAGAGCAGAAGCTTTAATAAAAGCAGGGGTAGATGTGATTGTTATTGATACAGCCCATGGTCATTCAAAAGGTGTAATAAATGCAATAAAGAAAATAAAAGAAGTATTTCCAGATGTACAATTAATTGCAGGAAATGTGGCTACAAGTGAAGCAACAGAGGCATTAATTCAAGCTGGAGCAGATGGAGTAAAAGTAGGGATAGGGCCTGGTTCTATTTGTACAACGAGGGTAGTTGCAGGTATTGGTGTACCACAGATTACAGCTGTAGCTGATTGTGCAGAGGCAGCTAAGAAATATGATATTCCTATTATTGCTGATGGTGGAATCAAATACTCTGGAGATATTCCAAAGGCAATTGCTGCTGGAGCAGATGTTTGTATGATGGGATCATTATTTGCTGGAACAGAAGAAAGTCCAGGAGAGACTGTAATATACAAAGGAAGAAGTTTTAAAGTATATAGAGGAATGGGATCTATGGGGGCAATGACTGCAGGAAGTAAAGATAGATATTTCCAAGAAGATGCCAAAAAGTTTGTACCTGAAGGGGTAGAAGGAATGGTACCATATAGAGGAAAATTAAAAGATATTGTATATCAAATGGTTGGAGGATTAAAAGCTGGAATGGGCTATTGTGGAACTCCAACAATAAAGGATTTAAAAGAGAACGGAAAGTTTATTAAAATAACTGCTGCGGCACTTCATGAAAGCCATCCGCATGATATTACCATCACAAAAGAAGCACCAAATTATAGTGTGAGAGACTAAAGGAGGAAGCTATGAATAGTCATGAATTAGTACTTGTTATAGATTTTGGGGGACAATACAAGCAGTTAATTGCAAGAAGAGTAAGAGAAGCAAATGTTTATTGTGAAGTCCTTCCTTATACAACTAGTATAGAGAAAATAAAAGAGAAAAATCCAAAGGGAATTATTTTTACAGGAGGACCAGCAAGTGTATATGCTGAAAATGTTCCTACTATTGATAAAGAAATATTTGAGCTAGGAATTCCAGTACTTGGTATTTGTTATGGTGGACAATTAATGGCCCATCTATTTGGTGGAAAAGTATCAAGAGCTGAATCTAGAGAGTACGGAAGAGTAGAATTAAAAATAAAAGATAGGGAAGGAATATTTGTAGATATTCCTGATAATTCTAAGTGCTGGATGAGTCATACGGACTTTATAGAAAAAGCGCCTTTAGGTTTTGAAATTACAGCAATTACTGATAGCTGTCCAGTAGCAGCTATGAAAAATGCTGAGAGAAAACTATATGCAGTACAATTCCATCCAGAAGTAGAGCATTCTGAAAAAGGAAGAGAAATGATTCATAACTTCCTATATAAAGTATGTGGCGTAAGTGGAGATTGGAATATGCATAACTTTACGGAAAGCTCTATTAAAGAAATAAAAGAAAAAGTAGGAAATAAAAAAGTACTTTGCGCTTTATCAGGAGGGGTTGATTCATCTGTTGCAGCAGTTATGGTTCATAAAGCTGTTGGAGATCAATTAACCTGTATCTTTGTAGATCACGGCTTACTTCGAAAAAATGAAGGGGATCAGGTAGAACAAATATTTAAAGAAAAATTCCAAATGAATTTAATTAGAGTTAATGCACAAGAGAGATTTTTAAAAAAATTAAAAGGTGTTACAGATCCTGAGACAAAAAGAAAAATTATCGGAGAAGAATTTATTCGTGTATTTGAAGAAGAAGCATCCAAACTTGGACAAATTGATTATCTTGTACAAGGAACTGTATATCCAGATGTAATTGAAAGTGGAACAGATACAGCATCTGTTATTAAGAGTCATCACAATGTAGGTGGTTTACCTGAAGATATGCAATTTTCTTTAATTGAGCCTTTAAGACAATTGTTTAAAGATGAGGTTCGAAAGGTTGGAGAAGAACTACAAATTCCAGAAGAAATTGTATGGAGACAGCCTTTCCCAGGACCAGGACTTGCAATAAGGGTTCTAGGAGAAATAACAGAAGAAAAACTCTATATTGTTAGAGAATCGGATGCAATTTTGAGAGAGGAGATAAGAAAGGCAAATCTTCATAGACAAATATGGCAATACTTCACAGCTCTACCAAACATCAGAAGTGTTGGAGTTATGGGAGATGAAAGAACTTATTCTCATGCAGTAGCAATAAGAGCTGTGACAAGTAGCGATGGTATGACTAGTGACTGGGCAAGAATTCCATATGATGTATTAGAAAAGATATCTAATAGAATTGTAAATGAAGTAGATAATGTAAATAGAATAGTTTATGATATAACGAGTAAACCTCCTTCAACTATTGAGTGGGAGTAGATATTATAAAAAATAGGTGTCTATGAAAAATCATAGACACCTATTTTTAAGTATTATCCGTATTCATTTTTAGATTAATATCTTCCGAAAAAGCTATCGAATCCTCCACAGAAACAAAATAGTATTACCAATAGTAAGAAGAAAAACAATAAGTTATCATCACATCCACCAAAAATGCTGCCAATACCTCCACATTGTTTATCAGCCATAAAAATCCCTCCTTTGATAAGTTTACAAAAATAATTTAAATATTTATTCTGTTTATTATTATAAGGTATGCAAAATTTATGATTTATGTTACACATTAAAAGACCAAGATTCTATTTGGTCTGTGTATAAAAATTTTATGTAGAAAGAATTGGGCTAAAATCCCCAATTCTTATTAAACTTAGTATCTTCCATAGCATCCACCGCAGAATAAGATTATAAGCAATAGGAAGAAAAATAGTAAACTGCTATCACAACCACATCCATAATTAGCCATTTATTTCACCTCCTTTGAAAATGATTATTCTTGTCCTCCTCTTAGTATAAGATATGCTAAATTTTAGATATGTGTTACATGGATTATGTAAAAAAAGAATTGGGATTAATTCCCAATTCTTTTTGTTTTAGCATCTACCATAGAAGTATGGGTAGCAGAATAATACTACCAATAATAAGAAGAAAAATAGTAAACTGTCATCACAGTTGCCAAAGATACCACCACATAGTTTATCAGCCATTTATCAGCCCTCCTTTCTTAGTTTATGTAAACATATGTGGGACAACATAATAAGGATTTTTAATATCTTCTTAATATAAAGTATGCAGAACATAGGACAGGTGTTACTGTAGAAAATTAATATTCTTATTTATTTTTACGATTAGAGAATATAGATAGACAACTTCAAGAAGAAAAATAAAGATGCGTTCATTAATGTTGTTTGTTTATAATAAGGAGTTAAAATAAAAATATTCAGTCAATTTCCATTTATGAATTAATAAGTAACGTTCTATACATATAAAAAATAATACTTTTGTATAGATGGTGAAACGTTTGCAAAAGGATGAGAGAATTTTAAAAAAAAAGCAAGAATGCATATATGGTTATTCAAAAAAAGACAAACAAAAAAACCTATTCAGAATCTTTTAGAAAAAAATAAGGATTTTTAATGAAATTATAGCCAAAATATGTTACAATGTTGATGTTAAAATATTAACAATTGTGGAGGGATGAAGGATGGAAGCAAAAGCATATATTGATTCTCTAATTGAGAAATCAAGAATTGCACAAAAAGAATTTGAAAACTTTACACAAGAGCAAGTAGATGCAATCGTAAAGGAAATTGCTAAAGTAGTTTATGATAATGCAGAAGAACTTGCAAAAATGGCAGTAGAAGAAACTGGTATGGGTGTTTATGAGCACAAAGTATTAAAGAACAAAGGAAAATCAAAAACAATTTGGAATAGTTTAAAAGGAAAGAAATCTGTTGGAATTATCAATAGAGATGCAGAAACAGGAATTGTTGAAATTGCAAAACCAATGGGAGTTGTTGGATCTGTTACTCCTACTACAAACCCAATTGTTACACCTATGTGTAATGCAATGTTTGCATTAAAGGGAAGAAACTCAATTGTAATTGCTCCTCACCCAAGAGCAAAACAATGTAGTACATATACTGTAAAATTAATCAATGAAGCGATTAAAAAACATAATGCTCCTGAAAATTTAATTCAAATTATTGAAGAGCCATCTATTGAAAAAACAAATCTATTAATGGCTGCTGTTGATGTAGTTGTTGCAACAGGTGGAATGGGTATGGTAAAAGCTGCATACAGCAGTGGAAAACCAGCTTATGGCGTTGGTGCAGGAAACGTACAAGTTATTATAGATAGAGATGTAGATTTTGATGATGCTGCACAAAAAATAATTGCAGGAAGAACATTTGATAATGGTATCATCTGTTCTGGAGAGCAAACTGTTATTGCACATGAAGATGATTATGATAAAGTAATCGAAGCATTCAAGAAAAATGGAGCATACTATGTAAGCGATAAAGAAGAAAAAGAAAAATTCAGAAATGCAATGTTTATAAATGGTGCATTAAATAAAGATGTAGTAGGACAATCACCACAAAAAGTTGCAGAAATTGCTGGTGTTGAGATTCCTGCAGATACAAAAGTAATCCTTATCGAAGCTGATGGAATTGGTGTTGAGGATGTACTTTGCAAAGAAAAAATGTGCCCAGTAATGGCTACATTCAGATATAAAACTTTTGAAGAAGGTGTAAGAATTGCACAAACTAACCTAAGCCTTGAAGGGGCAGGACATAGTGCTGCAATTCACTCAAATAACAATGAACATATTGATTATGCAGGAGAAAACCTAACAGTAAGTAGATTAGTTGTAAATCAACCATCATCTACTACTGCAGGTGGAAGCTTCTTCAATGGATTTGCACCTACAACTACATTAGGATGCGGTTCTTGGGGAAATAACAGTATTTCAGAAAACTTTACTTACAAGCACATGATAAATATTTCAAGAATTGGTCACTACATGGCTGATCGTGTAGCACCTACTGATGAAGAAATATGGGCTTAATAAAAAATCGGGTCAATTGACCCGATTTTTTATTTGTAATAGATCTATAAATTTCTGTGCAGCAATAGGCACAGGAATTTTTTTATTTATAAGAACGCCTATGCTTCTTTTAGGAGCTTTTTCTTTTATATTTAGTATAAAAACTTCTTCTTTTTCTACTGATTCTTGAATGGCATCTAACATAACAAAAGAAATACCAAGCCCAATTTTTGTTAGTTCTATCAACAAATCAATGCTTCCTAATTCAAACTCAGGGGCGATATCTACATTATGCTCTCTCATAAAGGCGTCAAGAAAATTTCTAGTAGTTGAATTTTTTTGAAGGCTTAGTAAAGGATATTGCTCAAGGTCTTTTAGGTGGAGAACTTTGTTTTTTAAATGTAAAAATTTTTTTCCTGCAATAAATACATCCTGTATTTTTTTTATTTCATGAAATGTCATATTTTTATAAACCATTTTATAAGGAAGATTTATTACACTTATATCAACGCTTCCTTTTTTTAGCAGCTCAGCACAAACAGGAGAAGGTCTGTTGGTTACATGAATTTTTATGTCTGGATACATCTCATGAAATTTTTTGAAGAAAGGGAGGAGATAATATTTACAGATGGTATCACTTGCACCAATTCTTACTTCGCCTTGCTTTAAAGAATGAATTTGCTGAATACTTCTTTCTCCTGATTGAATAAAATTAAATGCTTGTTCAATATGCTTGTATAATAGTTGTCCTTCAGGTGTTAACTTCACTTTTTTTGTATGCCGATAGAAAAGCTTGCTGTTTAATTTTTCTTCTAATAGTTTTATTGATTGACTAACAGCAGATTGGGAAATATAAAGTTTGTTGGCAGCTTGAGAAAAACTTAGATATTTTCCAACATAATAAAATACTTTGTATAATTCAAAATTGACATTCATTTATAAGCACTCCTAATATATATTATTAATAGTATTAATTTTATTTATTAATTTTATTATGTTACAATCAAATTGTAAATAATTATTTTGTGCGGAGGTTAAAAATATTTAGATAAGGTGGCGATAGAATGGCTAAGGAAGTTCGAAGAATATTTGTTGAAAAAAAACCTGGTTTTGATATAGAAGCTAAGCATTTATACAATGATTTGGTAGAAAATTTAGGGGTAGAGGGATTAAAGGGAATAAGAGTTATAAATCGTTATGATGTTTCAGGCATATCAGAAGATATATATGAGAAAGCAAAGCATACTATTTTTTCTGAGCCAAATGTAGATAATGTATATGATGAAACTTTTGAATATAATGAAAAGGACAGAGTATTTGCTATGGAGTATCTTCCAGGGCAATATGACCAAAGAGCAGATTCGGCAGAACAATGTGTTCAAATATTTACACAAGGAGAAAAACCAAGTATTTTATCAGCGAAAGTTTTTGTTTTTGAAGGAGAAATTACAGACGATGAATTTCTTCGTATAAAAAATTATTGCATAAATCCAGTAGATTCAAGAGAAGCAGCTTTAGAAAAGCCAGAGATTTTAGAAATAAAGATGGAAATTCCAGAGGATGTAGAATCATTAGAAGGATTTATTGAAAAAGAAGATGATGAACTTTTAATTTTTCATGAAGCTATGGGATTTGCTATGGGTTTTGAAGATTTAAAGTTTTGTCAAAAGTATTTCAAAGATACAGAAAAAAGAAATCCAACTATTACAGAACTAAGAGCAATCGATACGTATTGGTCAGATCATTGTCGTCATACTACTTTTTTAACGGAAATTGAAGAGATTGAGATTGAAAAAGGTTCCTTTAGTGAAGTAATTGAGAAAGCATATAATGAATATTTAGAATCGAGAGAATATGTTTATAGTGATAAGAAAAAGGATATTAGCTTGATGGATATTGCTGTAATAGGCATGAAAGAACTTAGAAAAAGAGGAAAATTAGAAGATTTAGATGTATCAGAAGAAATCAATGCATGCAGCATTATTGTTAATGTAGATGTAGATGGACATGATGAAGAATGGCTTGTCATGTTTAAAAATGAAACCCATAATCATCCAACGGAGATAGAGCCTTTTGGTGGTGCTGCAACTTGCTTAGGTGGAGCTATTAGAGATCCGTTATCAGGAAGAAGCTACGTTTATCAGGCAATGCGTGTTACAGGAAGTGCTGATCCAAGAACGAAGATAGAAGATACTCTTTATGGAAAATTACCTCAAAGAAAGATTACAGTAGATGCTGCTTCAGGATATAGTTCTTATGGAAACCAAATAGGTCTTGCAACAGGACAAGTTGCAGAAATTTATGACGAGGATTTTGTAGCGAAAAGAATGGAAATTGGTGCTGTAATTGCTGCAGCTCCAAAAGAAAATGTAGTAAGAGTAAAACCTGCTGAAGGAGATGTGATTCTTCTTGTAGGAGGAAAAACAGGTCGTGATGGATGTGGAGGAGCTACAGGGTCTTCGAAGGAACATACAGAGGAATCTATCCTTACATGTGGAGCGGAGGTACAAAAGGGAAATCCACCTACAGAAAGAAAAATTCAAAGACTATTTAGAAATCCTGCTGTAAGTAAAATGATTAAAAAGTGTAATGATTTTGGTGCAGGTGGGGTTTCTGTAGCAATTGGAGAATTAGCAGATAGCTTAGAGATTGATTTAGATAAAGTACCTAAAAAATATGAAGGATTAGATGGAACAGAGCTTGCCATATCAGAATCACAAGAGCGTATGGCAGTGGTAATTGATAAAGAAAATGTAGACGATTTTATAAAGTTTGCTCATGAAGAAAATGTAGAAGCTACGGTTGTAGCGAGAGTAACAAATGATAATAGACTTAAAATGAAGTGGCGAGGAGAAACTATTTTAGATATTAGTAGAGAATTTCTTGATACTAATGGGGTAAAACAAAAAACAAAGGTTTCTGTAAAAGCTCCTAATAAATTAGAAAACTATTTTGAAAAGTTATCTGAAGGATTAAATGAAGTAGACGATTTAAAGAAAGCATGGATTACAAATCTAAAAGATTTAAACGTAGCTAGTCAAAAGGGATTGATAGAAAGATTTGACAGTACTATTGGTGCAGCAACAGTGTTGATGCCTCTTGGAGGAAAATATCAGCTAACACCTGCGGAAGGAATGGTAGCAAAAATTCCTCTATTAAAAGGAGAGACAAAAACAGGAACAATTATGACATATGGATACAATCCTAAGATTGGAAAATGGAGTCCTTTTCATGGTGCATTATATGCAGTTTTAGAAGCAATTACTAAAGTTGTAGCAACAGGAGGAAACTATAAAAATATTAGATTGACCCTTCAGGAATATTTTGAAAAATTAGGAGATGATCCTGTTAAGTGGGGAAAACCATTTAGTGCATTGCTTGGAGCTTACTATATCCAAAAAAAATTAGGAATTCCTGCAATTGGTGGAAAAGACAGTATGTCTGGTACTTTTAAGGACTTAAATGTACCTCCTACCTTAGTGGCTTTTGCAGTAGATACAGTAGATGTAACAAAGGTTATTTCACCAGAATTTAAAAAGATTGGCAGTAAGGTAGTACTTGTACCTTTAAGTCGAGATAAAAATGAACTGCCAGATTTTGGAAAATTAGATAGAAACTTTAGCACAATTACCAATCTAATTAAAAATGGAAAAGTATTATCAGCTCAATCAGTTAGAATAGGCGGAATTGCTGCAGCAATTAGTAAAATGAGTTTTGGAAATAAGATTGGTATTGTATTTGAAGAGCAAATGGAAGTAAATAAATTATTCTATCCAGAATATGGTTCAATTTTATTAGAAATTGATGAAAGTGAAGATATAGAAAATATTTTACAAGGAATTGAATATAAAGTATTAGGTAGAACACAAGAAAAAGAAGTTATTACATTAAATGGTATAGAAATTTGTATTCATGATGCACTTGTGGCATGGGAAGAACCACTTGAGAAAGTATTTCCTACAAAAGAAAATGTTGAAGGGATACCAAAGACTATTTGGTATGAAACAGGAGTAACTAAGAAATCTTCTACAAAAATTGCAAAACCAAGAATATTTATACCTGTATTTCCTGGAACAAATTGTGAATATGATACGGCAAAAGCTTTTGAGAAAGCTGGAGGGGTAGTAAAGACACAAATATTTAAAAATTTAACACCAAAAGATATAGAACAATCCCTAGAAAATATGGTAAAAAATATTAATAATTCACAAATTATTGTTATACCTGGAGGATTTAGTGCAGGAGATGAACCTGATGGATCAGGTAAATTTATTGCAACGATTTTTAGAAATCCAAGGGTAATGGAATCAGTTATGAATATGCTAAAACAAAGAGATGGACTGATGCTAGGAATTTGTAATGGATTTCAAGCACTTATAAAATTAGGATTAGTACCTTATGGAGAAATTCGAGATCTTGATGAAAACTGTCCAACACTTACTTTTAATAAAATCGGACGCCATGTTTCTTGTATAGTAAGAACGAAGGTTGTTTCGAATTTATCACCATGGTTAAGAAATGTGAAAGTAGGAGATGTGCATACAATTGCAGTATCTCACGGTGAAGGACGATTTATTGCAAATAAAGAAGAAATGGAAAGAATGATTCAAAACGGACAAATTGCAACTCAATATGTAGATCTTAATGGGAATCCATCTTATGATCCTTATTATAATCCAAATGGTTCTTTTGATGCTGTTGAAGGTATTACAAGCCCTGATGGAAGAATATTTGGAAAAATGGCCCATACCGAAAGAATGGGTGAAAATATTGCAATAAATGTCCCAGGAAATAAAGATCAAAAAATATTTGAAGCAGGTGTAAATTACTTTAGATAAAAAATTAAAAAGCCTAGATTTTAGTCTAAATAGTAAAGATTAAAATTTAGGCTAAATTTTTTTTGTTGAAATATGATAATATTATATAGAAAGTGAATGAGGATATAAATTAGATGGAGGAAATTGTGTCTTGAATAAAAGTATTAATAAAAATATTGCATATATAGCATTTATAAATATAATTGTAATAACTTTATACAAAATAGTAGGGGCTATAATAGAAAAGAGTAATCTATTATTCAGAGGATGGGTAGATATTGTATATATGATTAATCTTTTGGTTTTCACTATTATCATTATAGTTTTTACGAATATATTTTTAAGTTATAAATTGTATTCAAAAATTAAAAATACTATTTGGAAAGATGCTTTGAATGTAATATTTGTAGTGATTGTTGGAATTGTTATAATGACAGGTTACTTTATATTTGCCTTCTCGTATGAACCAGAGCATATTGTTTATGAAAAAAATCAAAAAGTGATAGCAAAGGTTGTTCCTTTAGGATTTCATCATATAAATGTCGATTTTTATGAACCAGTGAATATATTTTTTATGAGAAAATCAAATATTCCGAGTAAAGCTTATGATGGGAGCTATGATATATATGAAAAAAGATAACATAATAGGGAGAATAAAAATATGAAATTAAAACTTGGGATTATTGGTTCTGTTGATACGGTGAATAAGATTAAGAGTGTAGCTGAGAAGCAGCAAGAGGAGCTTGAAGTGCTAGTTTATCCTTATAAACATAAATATGAAACGGTTGATATTTTGAAAAAGAATCAAGGCAAGGTAGATGTACTTCTTTTTTCTGGGCAGGTACCCTATTTTATTGCAAAGAGAGAGGGAGTTATTATGAAACCTGCTGTATATATACCAAGAACGGGGACAAGTGTATATAGAGTTTTTTGGCAGATGAGAAATGAGGGGATAGATTATACAAAGGTGAGTTTTGATACCATTGATGAAAATGCTATATATGAGGTTATAAATGAACTGGAGGTTTCAGTGAAGCATTTATATGTAAAGCCTTTTTCTCAGGATATTGATAATGATGAATTATTTAATTTTCACTATAATCTATGGAGTAATGATAAAATAAATATTGCTGTTACCTGTGTTAGTGCAGTTTATGAAAGACTAAAAGAAAAAAATGTTCCTGTAGTAAAACTATTTCCAACTACTTCTCTTATTCGTGAATATGTAAATAAAGCTATTTACAAAGGAGATGTAGAAAAAATAAAAGCCACTCAAATAGCTGTTCAAATCGTTAAGATTAAAAACAAAAGTTCTAATATGTCATCTCAATATGAATTTTTAAAATTAAAAAATAAGTTAGAGGAAGGTCTTATTCCTTATACACAGGAGAATTTTGGATCGATTTTTCCGTTTGGTAGAGATGAATATTTGATTTTTTCAACTCGTGGAGCTATATCAGACCAATGGAAAAGCTTTAAAATTAACAAATTTTTAAATGATTCTCTACAGCTTGAATTAGCTTTTGGGATAGGGTTTGGCAATACAGTACATGAAGCAGAAGCAAATGCACGTATTGCTTTAGGTTATGCTATTAATGAAGAAGAAAACTGTTGTTATATAGTTGATGAAAAAGGAAAATTGTCAGGGCCTATAAAAGAAAATGATGATTTTTCTTTATCATATGAATTGGCTGTTACTAGTAAAGAAATAAAACAAATAGCAGAAAAAGTAAAGCTTAGTCCTTCTTACATTTCTAAGATAAAGTGCATATTGAAAAAAACAGGAAAAAATCAAATGAGTGCAGAAGAGTTGGCGAGATATTTAGGGATTAGCGTGAGAAGTGGGAGAAGGATATTAAAACAAATTACAGATGCAGGTTATGGAAATATTATTGCTATGAAAAGTGTAGCAAGCTTAGGAAGACCAAGACAGATATATGAGATTTTATTGTAAGACTTGTTGAAGCAAGTCTTTTTTTTATTATTAAAAAATATCATTACTTAAGAAGGAATTTATGGAATAATATAGAATATATAAAAGGACATGACCTTAATATGTCCCAAATACTTTTAAAAATTAAAATAAAAAGGAGGTTGTTTTATGTTAGGAATTTTATTAGCTGTTATTATTACTTTATTTGTTGGGAGATTGGTTCTTAGGGAGTATAAACCCCAAGCTGTTTTGATGTTTGGAGGAATAATTTTAATGGTATTGGCTGTTGTATTTAAGCTTGGTGGTATACTGCCAGAGGATAAATCAACAGGGTTGGTTTGGTTTGATATTTTTGAGTTTATGAAAAATACTTTTAGCAAAACATCAGCAGGTCTAGGATTAACTATTATGGCTGTTGGTGGATTTGCAAAGTATATGAGTAATATTGGTGCAAGTCAGGCTTTGGTTAAGTTGACGATCAAGCCTCTACGTAAGATGAATGCACCTTATGTAGTTCTAGCTGTTGGCTATATGATTGGACAATTATTAAATGTATTTATTCCTAGTGCATCAGGTCTTGGGGTATTGTTAATGGTAACCATGTATCCAATTCTAGTAAGTCTTGGGGTGAGTCCTTTAGCGGCAACAGCAATGATTGGGACTACTGCTTGCCTAGATTTAGGACCAGCTTCTGGAAATGCTAACTTGGCTGCAACAACAGCTGGAATAGATGTATCTATATATTTTGTAAAATATCAGCTTCCTGTAGCAATTGCCACTATATTGACTATATCCATACTACATTATTTTGTTCAAAAAAGATTTGACAAAAAGTCAGGATATGATCCAAATGGTGTACACAATGTTGAAATAGCAGCTACGATAGAAGATAATGAGGTTCCTAAAATATATGCAATTCTTCCTATGGTTCCATTGGTACTAATTTTAATTTTTAGTAAATTATTAGTTAAAAGTGTTAAGATGCATGTTGTAACGGCTATGCTTATATCTTTATTTATCAGTATGATTTTTGAATATATAAGACATAAGGATGCAAAAAAGGTTTTTGCAAGTTTACAAAATTACTTCGATGGAATGGGAACACAATTTGCAAAAGTTGTAACTCTTGTTGTTGCTGGTCAGACTTTTGCTCAAGGGCTAAAATCTATAGGGGCAATTAATACAGTGATCGAATCTTCTCAATCAGCTGGATTTGGATCTAATATAATGATGATTATTATGACAGCTATTATTGCAGTATCAGCAATATTAATGGGATCAGGAAATGCCCCTTTCTTTGCTTTTGCTGCATTAGCACCAGAAGTAGCAGCTAAATTAGCTATTCCAGCAGTATTAATGCTTCTACCAATGCAGCTTGCTGCAGGTATTGCAAGAAGTGTATCGCCTATTACTGGAGTAATCGTAGCTGTTGCAGGTATTTCAAATGTTTCTCCTATTGAAGTAGTAAAAAGAACTGCTATTCCAATGGCAGGAGCATTATTGGTAACAGTAGCTGCAAATTATATTTTGTTTTAGCTAGACAAAAATGTCTACTCAAATTCTGAGGAGGGGTTATGAATGGAATTATATGAATTGAATTTGGATGAATATCTTAAACATCTAGAAATTTTGGTGAATACGGATAGCGGTAGCAAAGATCCTGAAGGAATTAAAAAGGTAGCTGTTTATTTGGGAGATTTGTATATTCAAATGGGATGGTCTGTAAAGGTGCATCAATTTGATGATGAAGCAGGACCTTGTCTAGAAATAAGAAATACAAATGAAGAGAATATTGATTTATTGTTAATAGGTCATATGGATACTGTTTTTCCTAAAGGAACAGCTAAAGAAAGACCATTTGATATAAAAGGGGATAAGGTATATGGTCCAGGGGTTGTTGATATGAAATCAGGGTTATTGTCTATGTATTATGTATTAAAGTCATTAAAGCTTAATCAGCTAGAGAGAGTTCCATCTATTTGTATTGCATTAAATAGTGATGAAGAGATCAGCTCAATGTTTTCTTACAAATGGATTGAAGGCCTTGCGAGAAAAAGCAAAGCTTCTATTGTATTAGAACCTGCAAGAAAAAATGGGGCTTTGGTAAAAGAAAGAAAAGGGGTTTTAAAATATAGCATTGATTTTACAGGTGTTGCTGCCCATGCAGGAGTTGAACCTGAAAAGGGAGTAAGTGCTATTACAGAGTTAGGATATTGGATTTTAGAGTTAAATAAACTAAATGATTATGATGCAGGAACGACTGTAAATGTTGGTGTTGTTTCAGGAGGCAGTGCACCAAATGTAGTAGCAGAGAAGGCAAATGCAGTAGTTGATATAAGGTTTAAGTTTGAAGAAGAGCTACAAAAAGTAGAAAGGCTTCTAAAAGTATTATCAGAAAACCCAAAGCTAAAAGGAATGAAGGTAAGTGTGACAAAACTAGGGTTCCGTCCTCCATTGAACCCATCAGAAGAAAGTAAAAAACTATATAAACTAGTGGAAGAAGTAGGAAAAGAATTAGAAATAAACATAAAATGGGTATCTACAGGAGGAGGTTCAGACGCCAATTTTACATCTTTTGTTGGTGTTCCAACTGTTGATACTTTAGGGCCTATAGGGGCAGGGGCTCATGGAATTGATGAATATCTTGAAATATCTTCTATTGAACCTCGCTTAAATCTATTAAGAGGGGTTATAATCAAGATTTTAAATATTAAGGATAGCTAAAGGGGTTTTTGTATGGATGGTCAAATTTACGAAGAACTTGTTGATTTAAGAAGAGAATTTCATAAATGTGCAGAAGTTGGATGGCTTGAATATGAAACAACAATTAAGATCATCCATTATTTGAAATTATATGGCTTAGAAGTCATATACGGAAAGCATATTCACAGTGAAAGAATGGGGCTTCCAAGTGAAAGAATTATGCAGGAGCATATAAAAAATGTAAGTAACCTTAGGGTAGATTTTGATATAGAAGAAATACTAAAAGGATATACTGGGGCTGTTGGAATTTTAGATACAAAAAAACCAGGTCCTATTATTGCTCTTCGATTTGATATTGACGGCAATGCTGTAGATGAAGATAAAAAAGAAGAACATAGACCTTATAAGGAAAAGTTTATATCTAAAAATAAAGGTATGATGCATGCATGTGGACATGATGGACATATTGCTATCGGACTGAGTCTTGCAAAAAATTTGAGCAAACAAAGAAAAAAACTTTTTGGAAAAATTTTATTTATTTTTCAGCCAGCAGAGGAAGGGGTTAGAGGAGCTAAGAGTTTGATTGGTGCTGGTATATTAAAGGATGTTAACTATATATTATCAGGACACATTGGCTTTATGGGTAAAAAGAATCAAGTGATTTGTGGAGTAGATGGTTTTTTAGCTACTTCTAAGTTAGATATTTATTATTATGGAAAAGCTTCTCATGCCGGTGCTTATCCCGAACAAGGAAAAAATGCACTTTTAGCAGGTGCAAATTGCGCTATAAATCTTCATACATTATGTCAATTTAGTCAAGGTATGAGTAGGATCAATGTAGGTGTATTGAATGCAGGAACGGGAAGAAATGTAGTGCCTTCTTATGCAAAACTTGAGATTGAAACTAGAGGGGAAACACAGGAAATAAACAACCAATTATTAAAAAGGGTCTATGAGGTAATAGAAGGAAGTGGAAAGCTTTATGATGTAAGTTATGAAGTGAGGCTTGTAGGTAGTGCACCAGCTTATAACTGTAAGGATGAAGAATTCATTTCTTTTATTGAAAATTTATTAAAAGAATGTGATTTTGAGGTGATAAATGGTGCTACTATGAGAGCATCTGAAGATATTACATATATGTTCCATGAGGTTGAAAAAAATAAAGGAAAAGCAATATATATGGTATTTGGAACAAGCCTTTCAGCACCTCATCATCATAGTAGTTTTGATTTTGATGAAGATGTTTTATTAAATGCATATATGTCTTATATGAAGATTATAAGATATTTTATGCACCAGCAAGACAATATAGAAAAGGGTTAGAGGAAGCTCTTTTTAGAAATGATAATCTTTTATCTACTTACGGATAGAAGGTTATTTTTTTATTGGATAAAGAATACAATCATTTAATTGTCCATAATAATTTGTTATTAGGAATGTATGAAAGTTTTTTTATGTAAAATTTTTCAAATAGATTGAAGTAAGCCTTTCGATATGATAGAATCTTCTAAGAAATAAGAAAATTCACAAAAAAGAGGTGGGGTATGGTGTCTATTTTCAAAGTAGCGGAAGTGTATCGTGGAGAAATTATGGAAAGTTCCCATTTAGGACACATAGCTGTGGTGGATTGGAAAGGAAAGTTATTATACTCTGGGGGGAACCCATATAGAATTACTTATGCACGTTCCTCCATAAAACCGATTCAAGCAATTCCTATTGTTGAGACGGGTACTGCTGATAGGTTTCATTTGAGTGATGCTGATTTAGCGCTTAATTGTGCATCGCATAGTGGTGAGATAAAACATACTAATGGGATTTTATCTATGTTGAGGCGAGGTGGCATTGGAGTAGATTCACTACAATGTGGAGAGCATATTCCACTTAGGAAAGATGTATATGAAAATTTAATTAAGCAGGGAGAAAAGTTAACACCTCTTTATAATAACTGTTCAGGAAAACATGTAGGGATGCTTTTGACTGCTATACATATGGGAGAACCATTAGAAAATTATTATAAAATTGAACACCCAGTACAGCAAAGAATTATAAAGACATTATCAGAGATAGCTAAGTATCCTATTGATAAGATTCAAATTGGTATAGATGGTTGCGGTGTACCAGTACATGCTATGCCATTAGAACGATTAGCGTATGCCTTTGCTAGAATGACAAAACCTAAATGTTTAGGTGAAATTCGTGCTAAAGCATGTGAGAGGATTACTAATGCAATGATGAATCACTCTGACTTGGTAGCTGGAACGGGCAGGTTTTGTACAGAGTTTATGAAAACAGCAAAGGGACGCATGTTTGGAAAAGCAGGTGCTGAAGCTGTTTACTTAATAGGGGATAAAAAAACTGGGATAGGAGTTGCAATAAAAATTGAGGATGGAAATGCTAGGGCAATGTATACTGTCGCATTAGAGGTATTAAGGCAGCTTGATCTTATTACAAAAGAAGAACTAGAAGAGTTGAGGGATTATTATATGCCAAAAGTAAGAAATGCTCGTAATGAAGAGGTAGGAAGGATAGTACCATCTTTTACGTTACAAAAGTGCTAATGCATTTTGTGATAAAAAAATGTTTAAAGGGGGAAAAAAAGTGTTTAGAAAGTCATTAATCTTAGTATTGGCAGTTTTGATGATTGCCAGTGGCATTCTTACAGGATGCTCAGGAAGTGAAACAAAAGATACAGCTAGTGAGGTACAATCTGGCCAAACAGAAGCTGTAAAAAAAGAAGACAACACAATCACTATAGCAGTAAAAGATAATTTAATTAGTATGGACCCACATGATACTAATGACACGTTATCATATTCAGTACAAAAAACGATGATGCAAGGACTTGTAGGTTTTGACAAAGATATGAAGGTAATTCCAGTATTAGCAGAAAGCTATGAGGGAAGTGATGATGCTAAGGTATTTACATTTAAACTTCGTCAAGGAGTTTTATTTCATGATGGAACACCTTTTAATGCAGAAGCAGTAAAGGTAAATATTGATAGGCTTGCAAACCCTGAAAACAAACTTAAGAGACATAGTTTATTTGCATTGGTTGAGAAAACTGAAGTGTTGGATGAGTATACGGTACAAGTAACTTTAAAAGAGCCATTTGGTGCAATGATTAATAACTTTGCCCATCCTGCAGCAATGATGCATAGCCCTAAGGCACTAGAAAAGTATGGAAAAGAAGTAGGGCGTCACCCTGTTGGAACAGGTCCTTTTAAATTTGTAGAGTGGGTACCTGGAGATCATTTTACTGTTGAAAAAAATCCAGATTACTGGAAACCTGGATATCCTAAAATTGATGGAATTACATTTAAGCCAGTACCTGAAAATGGATCTCGTGTTGCTATGCTACAAACAGGTGAAGCAGATTATATTTATCCAGTACCAGCTGAACAAATAGAGGCAATAGATGGAAAAAATGGTATCATTGTAGAACATGATCCATCTATTATTGTTCGTGATATGACTATGAATACAATGAAAAAGCCATATGATGATATTCGTGTTCGTAAAGCAATCAACTATGCAATTAATAAGGAAGCTTATATAAAGGTTGTATATAATGGATATGCTGATGTAATGGATTCTATTATTGCACCAAATACGCAGTTTTATTCAAAGCAAACACCTTATCCATATGATATAGAAAAAGCAAAGCAGTTATTAAAAGAAGCTGGCTATGAAAATGGATTTGAAACAAATCTTTGGGGAAATAACAACTCAGATACAATTAAAGCAATGGAGTTTTTACAACAACAATTAGCACAAATTGGAATAAAAGTAAATGTCGTACCTATGGAATCAGGTACAAGAGCAGAGAAAATTTGGTCTGTTCAAAAGCCTGAAGACGCAGAAGTTGAGTTGTACTATGGTGGATGGTCACCATCTACAGGAGATGCTGACTGGGGAATTCGACCATTGCTAGGAGGAGATTCATTCCCACCAAAGTCTTATAATACTGCATATTATAAAAATGAAGAAGTAGACAAACTTATTAAGGCAGGCTTAAAGACTGCTGATTATGAAAAGAGAAAAGAAGCTTATGAAAAAGTGCAAAAGATCCTTTGGGATGAGGCACCTTGGGCATTTTTATGTGTAAACCAAACAATCGCAGGAAGAAAGGCTTATTTAGAAGGAGTATATCTATTGCCTGATGGTTCTTTAAGTGTTGACGATGCAGAAATTAAACAATAAGAAAACAAATATGAGATAAGCGCTGACTTTAAGCTCTTATCTCATATTGATATGGAGGTTTTGGATAATATGCTTAGATATTTTTTAAAACGCCTATTAGAAGTCATACCTATACTTCTGATTGTTTCAATTTTAATTTTTTTGTTTGTTCACATGATTCCAGGAGATCCAGCACGGTTGGTAGCAGGAGAAGATGCTAGCGAGTTAGATGTTCAGCTTGTCAGGGAAGAGTTAGGACTAGATAAACCATTATATGAACAATATTTTACATATATATCTAATTTAGCACAGGGAGATTTAGGAATATCTATGAAAACCAAAAGACCTGTTTTAAATGAAATTGCTGATCGCTTCGTACCTACATTTACGCTTACTTTATCGAGTATGACATGGGCTTTAATATTTGGTTTATTTATTGGAGTAGTTTCTGCAACAAATCGCAATAAGTGGCAGGATTATGTAGGAATGTTTGGAGCTGTATCAGGAATTTCGCTGCCATCCTTTTGGCTTGGATTACTGCTAATTCAGATATTTTCAGTAAAATTCGGCTGGTTTCCAACGGGAGGATATGATTCATGGAAAAGCTATGTTTTGCCGTCATTAACCCTTGGAGCTGGTGTAGCTGCAGTAATTGCAAGATTTACACGATCTTCTTTAATGGAAATTATGAAGGAAGACTATATTCGAACTGGAAGAGCAAAGGGACTTTGTGAACGAATCGTTGTATGGAAACATGCTATAAAAAATGCAATGATTCCTGTTGTTACTATGGTTGGGTTACAATTTGGATTTTTGTTAGGGGGATCTATTGTTGTAGAAACAGTATTTAGCTGGCCAGGGATGGGAAGATTAATGATTGATTCTGTAGCTTTTCGTGATTATCCAGTCATTCAAGCAGAAATGCTTCTCTTTGCATTACAATTCATTATCATTAATCTGATTGTGGATATGTTATATGCTGTTATGAATCCACAAATCCGATATAAGTAAAGGAGGAGAAAGCATTGAAAGAAAAAGAATTAAATTTAAATGTAGAAAAAAGTGAAAAAATAAGAACACCTTTTTCGGAGTTTTGGAGGAAAT
Organism: Crassaminicella thermophila; assembly: GCF_008152325.1. Lineage (GTDB taxonomy): Bacteria > Bacillota > Clostridia > Peptostreptococcales > Thermotaleaceae > Crassaminicella_A > Crassaminicella_A thermophila. Next base: position 2,429,847 of record NZ_CP042243.1, on the reverse strand, counting down.
TTAAAAAACAGCGATTAGCTATAGTTGCAGCAGGAGTTATATGCTTATTAATTATTTTAGCTATGATTGGTCCATATGTTGTCCCATATGATTCAGATCAGCCTGATTATGAGAATATCTTATCAAAACCGTCCTTGAAGCATCTTGCGGGTACAGATGCATTTGGCAGAGATATATTTAGTCGTATTATTGTAGGAACAAGAATATCTCTATTGGTAGGTGTTAGCTCTGTTTCTGTAGGGGCTATAGTAGGAACAATTTTAGGACTTATTAGTGGTTATTATGGAGGCTTAATTGATAGTGTAATTATGAGATTTTGTGATGTGTTATTTGCATTTCCAGGAATTCTTTTAGCTATTGGAATTATTGCTATATTAGGACCTGGACTAGGAAATGTAGTTATTGCTGTAGCTGTATTTAGTGTTCCTATATTTGCAAGGATAGTAAGAAGCAGTACACTTTCACTTAAGGAGACTGTGTATGTAGAGGCTACCCGTTCTATTGGAAGCAAAAATAGCCGTATTATATTTAAACATATTTTTCCAGGAACTGCTGCCAGTATCATTGTTTATTTTACCATGAGAATAGGAACCTCTATTTTGACAGCAGCAAGTCTTAGTTTTATTGGATTAGGAGCACAACCTCCAACCCCTGAATGGGGTGCAATGCTTAGTGGGGGAAGGGATTATTTAAGTATATCTCCCCATGTGACTTTTTACCCAGGTCTGGCAATATTTATTACTGTATTGGCATTTAATCTATTAGGAGATGGTCTTAGGGATGCACTAGATCCTAAAATTAAGGATTAGTAGAAAGGAAGGATATTTACTGTGAAGAAAAAGCTTTTAGAGGTGCATAACTTAAAAACTTACTTTTTTGGAGATCATGGTGTAGTGCCAGCTGTTGATGGAGTTGACATTTTGATACACGAAGGCGAGACACTTGGAGTAGTTGGAGAATCTGGTTGTGGAAAAAGTGTAACTTCATTGTCTATTATGAGATTGTTAATGGATACTCCTGGAAAAGTCATCAATGGTTCTATAAAGTTTGAAGGAAAGGATTTATTACAATTATCAGAAAAGGAGATGCAGGAAATTCGAGGCAATGACATTGCAATGATTTTTCAAGAACCAATGACTTCATTAAATCCAGTATTAAGAATTGGAGAACAAATACAAGAAGCTGTTGAGCTTCATTTAAAATATGATAAAAATAAAGCAAAAAAACATGTGATTGGTATGTTGAAGTTAGTAGGAATCCCTAGGGCAGAAGAAATCTACTATGAATATCCCTATCAACTTTCTGGAGGAATGAGGCAGCGTGTAATGATTGCTATGGCTATGTCATGTGATCCGAAATTGTTGATTGCAGATGAACCAACAACTGCATTGGATGTGACTATTCAAGCACAAATATTGGATTTGATGAGAAAACTCCAAAATGAAAATGGAACATCTATTATGTTGATCACCCATGATTTAGGAGTAGTAGCAGAAATGTGCGACAGGGTAGTGGTGATGTATGCTGGTAGAGTTGTAGAAGAAGCAGATGTTTTTCAGATATTTGAAGAACCAAAGCATCCTTATACAATAGGGCTTCTAAATTCTATTCCAAAACTTAGACAAAAGATAGATAGATTAGATTCTATTCCTGGAATAGTACCAAATCCAACAAACATGCCAAAAGGATGTAAGTTTGCTCCTAGATGTCAACATGCAATGGATCATTGTTTAGAAAGAGAGCCAAGCTTTTATCAGGTAGGAGAACACCATAAATGTAAGTGTTGGTTGTACCAAAGTGAATTGGCCAAGGAGGTATAGCATATGACACAATCTTTAGTAGAAGTAAAAAATTTAAAAAAGTATTTTCCTATTCGTAAAGGCATATTTAGAAAAGATAAATCCTTTGTACGTGCTGTAGATGGTGTTTCTTTTACGATTCAAAGAGGAGAAACGTTAGGGATTGTGGGAGAAAGTGGTTGTGGTAAGTCTACAACTGGAAGGATGGTATTAAATCTAATTCATCCTACAGAAGGAGAAATTTGGTTTGATGGAAAAGAGATTAGCAAATTAACAGAAGATCAGATGAGAGTTATGAGAAAAGAAATGCAAATGGTATTTCAAGATCCATATGCTTCACTTAATCCAAGGATGACTGTTAGAGAGATTATTTCTGAACCATTGATTGTTCACAAGATTTCAGAAGGAAAAGAAAGAGAAAAACGTGTTTGTGAGCTACTAGAATTGGTTGGACTTAATTCATATCATGCAGATCGTTATGCCCATGAATTTAGTGGAGGACAAAGACAGCGTATAGGAATAGCAAGAGCTTTAGCAGTAAATCCAAAGCTTATTGTTGCTGATGAGCCAGTTTCTGCATTAGATGTTTCTATTCAATCACAAATTCTTAATTTGATGCAGGATTTACAAAAAGAGTTTAAACTCACCTATTTATTTATAGCTCATGATTTAAGTGTGGTTGAGCATATAAGCGATCGTGTAGGTGTTATGTATTTGGGTAGAATTGTTGAAATTGCAGATAAAGATCAGCTTTATGATAATCCATATCATCCTTATACAAAAGCATTATTAAGTGCAGTTCCTATACCAAATCCTAGGATTAAGAGAGAAAGAATTATACTTGAGGGAGATATTCCTAGTCCATCAAATCCTCCTACAGGATGTACATTCCATACAAGATGTTCAAAACGCATGAAAATTTGTGAATTGAATGTTCCAAAACTAAATGAAATTAAAAAAGGACATTCTGTAGCATGTCATTTATATAGATAAAATATGGATGAATGATTAAACTTTTAAATTCATATTGTAAGCCCAGGGTGTTTTGGGACAACAATTTAAAGAGAAGAGTTTCTTTATAAACTTAAAGAGAGAAATGTATAAGGTGGTGGAAGTGGATTGTGATTAAACCAATTATTGGAATTACAACGTTTTGGGAAAATAGGCCCCAAAAATTATACAATTTGGTAAGCTATCATTATATTCGATCTGTTCATATGGCTGGGGGGATTCCTATTTTGATTCCACTTATGGATGATAAAATCGCTGGATATGAATATATAAAATCAATAGATGGACTGATTCTTTCAGGGGGAGAAGATATTTCACCAATAGTTTATGGGGAAAATCCTATTGAACAGGTAAAGCTAATTTGTGATGAAAGAGATGGATTTGAGATAAATCTATTTTTGGAGGCTTTAAAAAACAATTTACCCATCCTTGGAATTTGTAGAGGTATTCAAATCATGAATGTTGCATTAGGTGGGACTTTATATCAAGATATTCATGCTCAAAGAGAAAATACTTTAGGTCATTATCCAAAGGATACACCGGTTCACAATCTTTATCATCAGGTTCATGTTAAAAATGAAAGCAAAATTTATAATGTATTTAGACAAAATGAAATAAGGGTAAATTCGTTCCATCATCAAGCCATAAAAGAGATTGGAAACGAATTGATAGAAACTGCTTGGGCAGCTGATGGCATTATTGAGGCAGTTGAACACATTCATAAAAAATTTGTTGTTGGGGTTCAATGGCATCCTGAGGATTTGACAGTTCACCATCCAATATTTTTAAAGTTATTTAAAGCACTGATTGAAGCATCAAAAAAGCAAAAGGGTAATTTCTTTTAAAAGAGTAATTACTCTTTTGTTTATTTTTAATAAGTTTGAGGGGGGAGTTATTTTGAAAAATCAAAAAAGAATAAGAGATTATGGAATAATAATAGGAAGTATGAAAACTGGAAAAAGAAATTCAATAACGGATGTAGAAGGTATCAAGGTTGGTCATGTTACTTTGGATAAAGATAATATAAAAACTGGAGTTACAGCAGTATTACCTCATGCAGGTAATCTATTCAAAGAAAAAGTTTTTGCTGCAGCCCATGTAATTAATGGATTTGGAAAGACTACAGGCCTTGTTCAAATTGAAGAGTTAGGAACTATAGAAACGCCGATCATTTTAACGAATACCTTAAGTGTTGGAATAGCAAGTGATGCTTTGATTGCTTATATGTTAGATAAAAATGATGATATTGGCTTGACTACAGGAACTGTTAATCCAGTAGTATGTGAATGTAATGATGGATACTTAAATGATATTAGAGGAAGGCATATAAAAAAAGAACATGTACTTAAAGCACTAGAGAATGCAGATGTAGAATTTGAAGAAGGATCAGTTGGAGCAGGAACAGGTATGTCTTGTTATAAATTAAAGGGTGGAATAGGAACAGCATCAAGGATCATTACGCTTGATGGTAATGAATATACAGTTGGAGCTTTTGTGTTAACAAATATGGGACAAAAAAGAGATTTGATCATTGATAGCAGATTTGTTGGAAGAATAATAGAGAAAATAGATGAAACAAAGGATTTAGAGGAAGATAAAGGTTCCATCATAATTATTTTAGCTTCAGATATTCCAATGACTCATAGACAATTGAAAAGAATATCTAAAAGATCAGTTGTAGGGCTTAGTAGAACTGGATCATACATTGGGAATGGTAGTGGAGAGATTGTAATTAGTTTTACGACTGCAAACAGATTTTCTCATTACAAAAAGGAAGATATTTTTGAGATGAAAATGATCCATGAAAATAATATGGATTTAGTTTTTAGAGCTGTAGCTGAATGTACAGAAGAAGCAATTTTAAACTCTCTTATTACAGCAAATACCACAATAGGAAGAGATGGAAATATTAGAAAATCATTAAAAGAATATATGCATATACTACTTGAAAAGAAAATATCTGCTATTTTATAAGAAATTTTTACAAATAGTATAGGAATGAAAAATGCAAACAGGAATTATAAAACAAATAAAAAGGCTTAATGTTCGTGTTTATACAAATTAATTTAAAAATAAAAACAAAAACATTCGAAAAGCTATTGACTAAAAAAAGTGACTTTGATATGATAATGATGTAAGAACAAATGAAAAAACAATTAAATCATCTACTCATATAATTTCGGTAATAGGGTCCGAAAGTCTCTACCAGGCAACCGTAAATTGCCTGACTATGGGTGAAAGCGTATCTAGGGTTCCGGCTGTTTTGCGTCTGGTCCAAGTGATACGAGTATTGCAGTATGTAATACTACACCGTGGGGATAAAAGCCCGGACGGGGAGGTTTCACTTATGAGTACAAACCTTCCCATCCGGGCTTTCGTTTTTGTGAATATAGAAAAATCCCCAAAACAAAAGGAGGAGATGAAATTGGAAATTACAAACAAAAAATCAAAATCAGGAGTGCTTGAAAATTTATTTAAGCTTTCAGAGAAAAAAACTAATGTAAAAACTGAAATTATTGCTGGTATTACAACATTTATGACGATGGCCTATATTCTTATTGTTAATCCAGATATTTTAAGTGCTACAGGAATGGATAAAGGAGCTGTATTTACTGCTACTGCTCTTTCAGCAGCATTTGCTACATTTTTGATGGCATTTATGGCAAATCTGCCATTTGCATTAGCACCAGGTATGGGATTAAATGCATTCTTTGCGTTTTCAGTTTGTATTGGAATGGGATATAGCTGGCAATTTGCTTTAACCGCAGTATTAATTGAAGGACTTATATTTATAGTACTTACCTTAACAAATGTTCGTGAGGCAATTATTAATGGAATGCCTATGGTGATTAAAAATGCAGTAAGCGTTGGGATTGGATTATTTATTGCTTTTATAGGATTTCAAAGTGCTGGAATTATTGTAAATAATGATGCTGTTTTAGTAGGATTAGGAAATGTAAAAGATCCTGGGGTGTTATTGGCATTAGTTGGAATTATTGTAACAGGAATATTACTTGTAAAGAATGTAAAAGGTGCTTTGTTAATTGGTATGATTCTTACGACAGTTGGGGGTATGGTGATTGGGAAAACAGCAATCCCTGCTACAATTGTCAGCGTACCGCCATCTATAAAACCAATCTTTTTCAAGTTTGTCGGAATGAATGAAATTTTATCATGGAATATGGTAGTGGTTGTATTTACTTTCTTATTTGTAGATTTATTTGATACATTAGGAACATTAATTGGTGTTGCTACAAAAGCAGATATGATTGATGATGAAGGGAAATTGCCTAAGGCAAAACAAGCTTTATTTGCAGATGCTATTGGTACGACTGTGGGATCTATGATGGGAACAAGTACTGTTACAACTTATGTTGAAAGTGCATCTGGTGTTGCAGAGGGTGGAAGAACAGGACTTACAGCGCTTACAACTGGAGTGTTATTCTTAGCTTCTGTAGTATTTGCTCCACTATTTACAGCTGTTCCACCGCAAGCTACTTCAGCAGTACTGATTTTAGTAGGATTATTTATGATTAGTCCAATATTAAAAATAAATTTTGAAGATTTTACAGAAGCCATTCCAGCATTTTTAACAATTATTATGATGCCTTTAACTTATAGCATTGCAGAAGGACTTGTTTTTGGTGTGATTTCTTATGTACTATTAAAAGTTCTAGCAAAAAGATCAGATGAAGTACATCCAATGATGTATGTTATTGCAGTGCTGTTTATATTAAAGCATATAGCTAGTTAAACTAAATAGCCCGAAATAGATGATGAAGTCTATATCGGGTTTTTTTTATCCAAGGTTTGATTGAAAATTTTAAATTGATGATAAAAAAATAAAGAATTAGAAATATTAAGACTAAAGTTTGGTTAATAAAAATGGAATTACTGATTTTAATAAGGAGGGAAAAATATGAAGGTTGCAATTATTATGGGAAGTGATTCAGATTATAATGTTGTTGAAAAGGGTGAAAAAATTTTAAAGGATTTTGGTATAGAAGTACAAGTTAGGGTGATATCTGCCCATAGAACACCAAATCGTGCCATGGAGTTTGCAAAAAATGCAGAAGAAAACGGATTTGAAGTAATTATAGGTGCTGCTGGAAAGGCTGCACATCTTCCAGGAGTATTAGCAAGTTTAACAGTACTACCTGTTATAGGATTGCCAATAAAATCTTCAACAATGGATGGATTAGATTCTCTTTTATCTATTGTTCAAATGCCAAAGGGAATACCTGTAGCAACAGTAGCAATAAATGGAGCAGAAAATGCAGCACTTCTTGCTATTCAAATATTATCTGTTAAGTATCCAGAGTTGAGAGAAAAATTAAAAGCATTTAGAGAACTTCAAGAAAAAGAAGTTATAAAAAAAGATGAAGGATTTTTAAATCGATAAAATTGAGGGAGGAAATTAATATGAAAAAATTAGAAATGTTATATGAAGGAAAAGCAAAGAAAGTATATAAAACGGATGATGAAAAAAAATATATTGTAGAATATAAAGATGATGCAACAGCATTTAATGGTGTAAAGAAAGGGACAATTGAAGATAAAGGAATTGTGAATAATAAAATGTCAGCAGTATTATTTAAAATTTTAGAAGAAAAAGGGGTTCCTACTCATTTTGAAGAACTATTAAGTGATAGAGAATCATTAGTAAAGGCAGTAAAAATACTTCCTATTGAAGTGATTGTTAGAAATGTAGCTGCAGGGTCTCTTGCAAAGCGACTAGGTGTTGCTGAAGGAACTGAAATGAAAACAACAGTTTTAGAATTTTGTTATAAAAATGATGAATTAGGAGATCCGATGATTAATGATTATCATATTGAAGCTATAGAATTAGCAACTAAAGAGCAAGTTGAAGTTGTGAAAAAATATGCTTTTAAAATAAATGAAATACTAAAGGAATATTTTCTTGAAAGAGGAATGAAATTAATTGATTTTAAATTAGAATTTGGTGTTTTCGATGGTAAAGTGATTTTGGCTGATGAAATTTCGCCAGATACTTGCAGATTATGGGATGTAGAAACAAACAAAAAAATGGATAAAGATAGATTCAGAAGAGATTTAGGAGATGTAGAAAAAACTTACCAAGAAGTTTTAGAAAGACTTGAAAAATAAGGGATAACCTTTAGGAGGTAACCATGTATAATACAATAAATTTTGATAAATTAAAAGAGGAGTGTGGAATCATAGGCATTTATGCACCAGGAATAGATAATATATCACAATTGGCCTATTTTGGACTACATTCTCTTCAGCATAGAGGGCAAGAAAGTGCAGGAATCGCTGCAAATAAAAATGGGGAAATTCACTATTATAAGGAAATGGGACTGGTTCAAGAAGTATTTTCTGATCAAATTATTGAGAGACTTCAAGGAGACATTGCCATAGGGCATGTAAGATATTCTACTACTGGAGAAAGTTATGTAGCAAATGCTCAACCTTTAGTAGTACACCATAAAGGTGGGGCAATAGCACTTGCCCATAATGGGAATCTTGTAAACGCTAATGAAATTAGAGAAGCATTGGAAGATCAAGGGGTTATCTTTCAAACTTCTATTGACAGTGAAGTGATTGCAAATATGATTGCTAGACATCACAAATTAGGAATAGAAAATGCAATAAAGGAAACAATGGATCAAATTAGAGGATCTTATGCGCTTGCTATTACCTATAAAGATAAGCTTATTGGTGTTAGAGATCCTCATGGACTTAGGCCATTATGCATAGGAAAAATTGATGGAGGATATGTATTATCTTCAGAAAGTTGTGCGTTTAATGTAATAGGTGCAGAGTTTGTAAGAGATGTTGAACCAGGTGAAATTGTTATTATTGAGAATTATAAGATTAAAAGTATAAGATATGCAGAAAATATGAAAAGAGCATTGTGTTCTTTTGAATTTGTCTATTTTGCAAGACCTGATAGTGTACTAGATGGACAAAGCGTATATGTAAGCAGAAGAAATGCAGGAAAAATGCTAGCTAAGGAACATCCAGTAGAAGCAGATTTAGTTATTGCTGTTCCAGATTCTGGAACTGTTGCAGCTATTGGATATGCACAAGAATCAAAAATTCCTTTTGGAGAAGGACTTATAAAAAATAGATACGTAGGCAGAACATTTATACAGCCAGATCAAAGAATGAGAGAAAGAAGTGTAAGATTAAAGCTAAATGTACTAAAGGATAATATAAAAGGAAAAAGATTGATAATGGTTGATGATTCTATAGTTAGGGGAACAACGAGCAAGCAGATTGTCGATTTATTAAAATCAGCAGGAGCAAAAGAAGTTCATGTAAGAGTATGTTCTCCGCCTGTAAAGTATTCTTGCTATTTTGGTATAGATACACCAACAAGAAAAAATTTAGTAGGAGCAGTTCATTCCGTAGAAGAAATAAGGAAAATGATTGGTGCAGATAGCTTAGGTTATTTAAGTATAGAGGGGCTTATAAAATCAACCAGCATGGAAGGATGCAGTTTATGTACAGCTTGTTTTAGTGGAGATTATCCAATGGAAGTTCCAAAACAAGGGAACAAATATCTATTTGAGAAAAGATAGAGGAGGATACTATGGAAAAACAATCACTAACTTATAAAGATGCTGGTGTAGACGTTTCTGAGGGAGCAAGAGCTGTTACACTTATGAAGGAGCATGTTCAAAAAACATTTACCAAAAACGTACTATGTGGTTTAGGTGGATTTGGAGGACTTTTTGAACTAGATTTAGAAGGAATTAAAAAGCCTGTATTGGTATCTGGAACAGATGGAGTAGGAACAAAGCTAAAGATAGCTTTTTTAATGAATAAACATGATACGGTAGGACAAGATTGCGTAGCAATGTGTGTAAATGATATTTTATGTCAAGGAGCAAAGCCTTTGTTTTTTTTAGATTATGTTGCAACAGGAAAACTAAAATCTGAAAAGATAGCAGACATTGTAAAGGGTATATCAGATGGATGTATAAAAGCACAGTGTGCACTTATTGGAGGAGAGACTGCAGAAATGCCAGGCTTTTATGAAGAAGGAGAGTATGACATGGCAGGCTTTGCAGTAGGAATTGTAGATAAAGAAAAAATTATTGATGGGTCAGACATTGAAGAAGGAGATGTATTAATCGGGCTACCTTCTAGTGGAATTCATAGTAATGGATATTCATTGGTACGAAAGCTGTTTTTTGAAACATTAGGCTATAAGATAGATAGATATATAGAAGAGTTAGGATGTACTTTAGGAGAAGAACTTATAAAGCCTACTAGGATATATGTAGATGTTTGTAGTAAAGTTATGAAAAAATATAAAGTAAAGGGAATGGTCCACATGACAGGTGGAGGATTTTATGAAAATATTCCAAGAATCCTGCCAGAAGGACTAGGCGTAGAAATAGATTTAGGAAGCTTTGATATACTAGCTATTTTTAAATTGATTCAAAAGCTAGGAAATATCTGTACTGAAGAAATGTTTAGTACTTTCAACATGGGAATTGGTATGATTATGATTGTTTCTAACAAGGATTCACAAGAAGTGATAGAATATCTTAATAGTTTAGAAGAAAAAGCTTATGTAATCGGTAGGGTTACTTCAGAGCATGGGGTGACATTATGTCAAAAATAAATATTGCTGTATTTGTATCAGGAGGAGGTACAAACCTTCAGGCAATTATTGATAATATAAAAAAAGGTAATATAGATGGAAATATAGAAGTTATTATATCTAGTAAAAAGGATGCTTATGCATTAGAACGTGGAAAAAAACATGGGATAGAGGGAATTTATATAGGAAAAAATAATTATCCTAATTTAGCAGAAAGAACATATAAGATTTTAGAAATTTTAGAAGAAAAACAAATAGATTTAATTATCCTTGCAGGGTTTATGAGCATTTTAGATAAAGAAATTGTTCAGCGTTATAAAAATAGGATTATAAATATTCATCCTTCTCTTATACCAAGTTTTTGTGGAAGGGGATTTTATGGTAAAAAAGTACATGAGGCTGTTCTAAATTATGGTGTAAAAGTGACAGGGGCTACTGTACATTTTGTTGATGAAGGGACTGATACAGGGCCTGTAATTTTGCAAAAAACAGTTATTGTAAAGGATGATGATACGGTAGAATCTTTGTCAAAGAGAGTTTTAGAAGTTGAACATGAAATTCTTCCTATGGCAATAAAGCTATTTGCTGAAGGCAAATTAAAAGTAGAAGGTCGAAAAGTGAGAATAAAATAGGAGGCATGGAAATGATTAAACGTGCTTTAATAAGTGTTTCAGATAAAAGAGGAATTATTGATTTTGCAAAGAAATTGCAAGAAATGGGTGTAGAAATAATTTCTACTGGCGGAACAGCAAAAGTTCTTGTTGAAAATGGTGTAAAAGTAATTCCAATATCAGATGTTACAGGTTTTCCTGAATGTCTTGATGGAAGAGTAAAGACACTTCATCCTAAAGTACATGGAGGATTATTAGCAATGAGAGATAATCCTGAGCATTTAAAGCAGTTAGAAAATTTAAATATAGTACCTATTGACTTAGTTGCAATCAACTTATATCCTTTTAAAGAAACAATAGCAAAAGAAAATGCAACTTTAGAAGAAGCTATTGAAAACATTGATATAGGTGGACCTACAATGTTAAGAAGTGCTGCTAAGAATCATAAAGATGTGACTGTTATATGTAATCCAGATGATTATACTTCTGTATTAGAAGAATTAGAAAATAATGGGGAAGTATCCTATGATACAAAATATAAGCTGGCACTAAGGGTGTTTGAGCATACAGCACATTATGATGCATTGATAGCAGATTATTTAAGAAAGCAAATAGATGCACCATTACCAGATGTATTTACAATGACTTTTGAGAAGGTACAAGATTTAAGATATGGAGAAAATCCGCATCAAAAGGCAGTATTTTATAAAGAAGTTGGAAAAAATGAAGGCTCTTTGGTAGATGCTATAAAGCTTCATGGAAAGGAACTTTCCTTTAACAATATCAATGATGCAAATGGAGCAATAGAGCTACTAAAAGAATATGAAGAACCTACAGTTGTTGCAGTAAAGCATACAAATGCATGTGGGGTAGGAAGTGGATATGATATATATGATGCTTATTTAAAAGCTTATAAATGTGATCCAGTTTCTATTTTTGGTGGAATTGTTGCTATGAATCGTACAATTGATAAAAGAACGGCAGAAGAAATAAATAAGATTTTTATAGAGATTGTGATTGCACCAGATTATGATGAAGATGCATTGGAGATTTTAAAATCCAAGAAAAACATAAGAATATTAAAATTAGCAAATATCAATAAGAAGCAATCTAAAAATGCATTAGATATGAAAAAAGTAAATGGCGGACTATTAATTCAAGATGTTGATAATGAATTGTTTGTTGAAGAAGAATTAAAGGTTGTTACAGAGAGAATTCCTACTAAAAGAGAAATGGAAGATTTAATGTTTGCCTGGAAGGTTGTAAAACATATTAAGTCAAATGGTATTGTTTTAGCACGTGAAGGACAGACAATTGGTATTGGGCCTGGGCAAGTAAATAGAATTTGGGCAGTAGAAAATGCAATTAAACAATCAAATATACCAGTAAAGGGAAGTGTTATGGCATCAGATGCCTTTTTCCCATTTCCTGACTGTGTTGAAGAAGCAGCAAAATCAGGCGTTACAGCCATTATTCAACCAGGGGGCTCAATAAAAGATGAAGCTTCTATAGAGATGGCAAATAAATATGGCATTGCTATGGTGTTTACAGGAATGAGGCATTTTAAGCATTAATGGGAAGGAGGTAGCTTATGAAGGTATTAGTAGTAGGAAGTGGTGGTAGAGAGCATACGATTGTATGGAAGTTAAGGAAAAGCCCAAGGGTTGATAAAATTTATTGTGCTCCTGGAAATGCAGGGATTGGTAATATGGCAGAGATTGTAGATATAGACCCTAAAGATATTGAAGGATTATGTGACTTTGCCAAAAGTAACAATATAGATTTAACCGTTGTAGGTCCAGAAGTTCCTTTGGTTTTAGGGATTGTTGATCGATTTGAAGAGGAAGGTCTTGTAGTGTTTGGTCCAAACAAAAAATGTGCTCAATTAGAAGGTAGCAAAGCTTTCACTAAGGATTTTTTAATAAGGCATAATATTCCTACAGGCAATTATGAAGCTTTTATAGATATTGAAGAAGCAAAAAAAGCCATAGGTATTTATGGATATCCTATGGTTATTAAAGCAGATGGATTAGCAGCTGGAAAAGGTGTTGTAATAGCACAGAATGAAGAAGAAGCCATAAAAGCTTTAGAGGATATGATGGCTGAAAAAACATTTGGAGAAGCTGGAGAAAAAGTGGTTATTGAAGAATATTTAACAGGTATTGAAACTTCTATATTATGCTTTGTAGATGGCGAAAGTATTGTACCTATGGTAAGTGCACAGGACTATAAAAAAGTATTTGATGAAGATAAAGGACCTAATACGGGCGGCATGGGAACTTATTCTCCAAGCTATATTTATGATGAAAAGCTTAGAAAAGAAGTGGAAAAAACAATACTTGTTCCTATTATTGAAGGATTTAAAAAGGACGGATTGGATTTTAAGGGGATTCTTTTTATTGGGCTTATGATAACACAAACGGGACCAAAAGTTTTAGAGTTTAATGTAAGATTTGGAGATCCTGAGACACAGACTGTTTTAACAAGGCTTGAAACAGATCTAGTAGAAATTATCGAGTGTATTTTAGAAGGAAAATTAAAAGATAAAAGAATTAAATGGAGTGACAAAAAAGCGGTTTGTGTTGTTGTTGCATCAGGTGGATACCCAGGAAGCTACGAGAAAGAAAAGGAAATTCATGGGTTAGAAGATGTAGATGAAGATATAATGGTATTTCATGCAGGAACAAAAGCTGTAGATGGAAAAGTTTTAACCAATGGAGGAAGAGTATTAGGAGTTACAGCTTGGGGAGATACGATTAATGAGGCTAGAGAAAAGGCATATGAAAATGTAGAAAAGATTTATTTTGATGGAATGTATTATAGAAAAGATATAGGTAAATTTGTAAGTAAGCTCGATTAGAAAATTTTAATCCTATAAAATATGACAAAATATGATAAAATAAACATAGGTCAAAATTGACCTATGTTTATTTTATATTATCCCAAACGTTTGCAATTGTTAGATAAATTCAAAATGAAATGTAAAAAAAACATTCAGTATTAAAATACAAAATATGGAGGGGAAATAATGAAGCAGTCAAATGTTTTATTTGAGGTGAAAAATGGAGTAGGTTGGATAAAGCTAAATAGACCAAAGGCTTTGAATGCTCTTTCAGTAGAGATGATTCATGCAATTTATAATCAATTGAAGGAATGGAAAGATGATGAAAAAGTAGCGTTTATTTGCTTAATAGGTGAAGGGGACAAAGCTTTGTGTGCGGGTGGAGATGTACGTGCCCTTTATGACCATAGAGAATCAAATGTAGAAGAACTTGCTTTTGATTTTTTCTTTACAGAGTACTGTATGAATATCATAATGCACCTTTATAATAAGCCTATTTTAGTATTGATGCATGGTATCGTTATGGGTGGAGGTGTTGGAATTGCTATTCCTGGTACCCATAGAATTGTTACAGAAAAAACAAAATGGGCTATGCCAGAGATGAATATCGGACTTTATCCAGATGTTGGGGGAAGTTATTTCCTATCAAGAATGCCTGGGTATGTAGGAAGATATCTTGCTCTTACATCTAGGACAATAAATCCAGCAGATGTTATATATATAGGTGCAGCTGATTACTATATGGAGAGTGATAAATGGCAAGATGTAAAAAATGCTATTTATGAAAGAGTATGGACTAGTGAATCAGCAGCAAGAGAGCTAAGTAATCTTTTTGATGAGTATTGTGAAAAATCTTTACCAGATGCACCGATAGCTTCAATAGAAGAAAAAATTAATAAGCATTTTGCATACAATACCATGGAAGAGATAGTAAGTTCTTTGGAGGAAGCTGGAAAAGAAGGAGATTCTTGGGCAGCTGATACGGCAAAACTAATACGTACAAAATCTCCTACTTCATTAAAAGTTACCCTTAAACAGCTTATAGAAGGAAAAGAAAAATCACTTATAGATTGTTTTAAAATGGAATTAAATATGAGTATGAATTTTATGAAATGTCATGATTTCTTTGAAGGTGTTCGTTCAGTATTAGTAGATAAGGACAGAAATCCTAAATGGAATCCTTCTTCATTAGAAGGTGTAAAGAAAGAGGTTGTTGATGCTTTCTTTGAATATGATTGGAAAAATGAAAAAAATCCGTTAGAGGATTTTGAGATAAAATAAAACTAAAAGTTGTAATTAAGGGGATTGTAATGCATATAATAAGATAGAATCCATATTTTATAAAGGGTGACTTTGATGAAAAATATATTAATAACCATTGGCATAACGATTATTTTTTGTATAATTTTCACGCTTTATGCTTTCGATATTCTTTTTACAATGATTAATACTAATGGATCTATTTTAATAATAGGTGTTGTGTTTATTATTTTTACAGGATTTATATTGGCGTTAATATATAATATGTATAAAAGAATAAAAGAAATTAAGGAGGAGGAAAAAGATGATTTTAGTAAATACTGATTATATTAGCGGAAAAAAATTAGAGACAATTTCTATTGTAAAAGGTTCAACAGTAAGAGCGAAGCATGTGGGAAAAGACATTTTGAGTGGATTAAAAACATTGGTAGGTGGAGAAATAGAGGCTTATAGAGAAATGATGGATGAGGCTAGAGCGATTGCTACAAAACGAATGGTTGAAGAAGCAGAAGAATTAGGAGCAGATGGGATAGTTAATATAAGATATGCTACTAGTGCAATTATGCAGGGAGCAGCAGAAGTGATTGTTTATGGAACAGCTGTTAAATTTGTATAATGATGGAAGCTATGATTAGCTTCTATTTTTTATTGACAAATATAAAATCAAATAATATAATAAGTGTACTAACACTAATAGTACACTTATTATAAAAGTCTATGTTTGTAATATTTTTGTAACTATTTTTGAGTAAATTTGTTATATACTGTTATTTAAAAAAGAAATAAAAAACGTTTCAGGGGGGATATATATTAAAAATGCAGTCGAAATAAAAAATATTAGAAAGGTATATAAAGTAGGAGATGAAAAGGTAATAGCATTAAATGATGTTTCCCTGGAAATAAAAGCAGGAGAAATATGTTGTTTTTTAGGGACTTCAGGTTCAGGAAAATCTACCCTTTTAAACCTAATGGCAGGACTTGAAAAACCAACACGAGGAACAATAAAAATAAATGGTAAAAATGTTGAAAAAATGAATGAGAAAAAGCTTGCTAAGTTTCGACAAGAGCATATCGGATTTATTTTTCAGTCATATAATCTTTTGCCATCACTTACTGCTCTTGAGAATGTTAGCTTACCATTAACTTTTAGAGGAATTAAAAAAAAGGTGAGAGAACAAATTTCTATGGATATGCTAGAAGCTGTTGGTTTAAAAAAATATATATGCCATAAGCCAACACAGATGAGTGGAGGACAGCAGCAAAGAGTAGGAATAGCAAGAGCTTTTGTTAGTAAACCACCTATTATTTTTGCTGATGAGCCAACAGGAAATTTGGATTCAAAAACGACTCATGAGGTAATGCAATTAATGCTAAAGATAGCAAAAGAGAATCAGCAGACATTAGTAATTGTAACCCATGATAAAAGCATTGCTGAATATGCAGATAAAATTGTTTACATTTTAGATGGAAACATTGAAAAAATTGAAGAAAAATAGTAAGAAACAGGGGGAAAAAAATGAAGCGAAAGATACTTAGTTTTTTTGTTATAGGGATGATGATTTTAAGTATTTGTAATATACATAGTACTATTTCATATGCAAGTGGCGTAAATCTGATTATTGGAAGAAATGCAGATGTACCTGTATTTGAGCCAGGGGAGGAAGTAAGATTTGCAATTCCTATTGAAAATATTGGAGCTGATAATGCAAATGATGTTATTGTTTCTTTAGATACAAGTGATTTAGAAAAATTTCCTTTTGTCATTGATAAAATGGCTACTACAAGGAGAATTTCATCTATAAATGCACATAGTGATGAAGATGCTGTATTTTATTTAAAGGTAGCTTTAGATGCAGAGGCAAAAATTTATCCGATAAAGGTAGATATTGTGTATAGTACAGAAATGGGTGGAGGCGGTCAGATATCACAGACTGTTTATGTAAAAATAGAGAATAATCGTAAAAAGCCTTCTTTAAAATTAATGGATGTAAAATTTGAAGGAGATAGCTTGTTAAGTGGGCAGAGTACTACAATGAAATTAGATATTCGAAATGAAGGAGAATCTTTGGTAAAAGATTTGAAGATAAGCTTAGAGGGTCTTAAGGCTGATGGTATTCGAATGGATGGTTATATGGAAATACCTAAAATAAAAGAAGTAAAAGCAAAGCATTTTCAAGTTGTTCCAATAAAGCTTTATGCAGATGAAAATTTGAAAAGTGGGACATATGAATTAGAGCTTTCTATGAAATATAAAGACGAATATAATCATGAATATGAGCAAAAAACTAAAATTTATGTTCCTGTAGAAGGTGTTAGTGAGCAAGAACTAGATTTTGGATTTGAAAATTTAACTTATCCTAAAGAAGGCGTAAATACAAGTGAAGACTTTACGATTGCTTTTGATTTGAAAAACTTATCAGAAAAAGATGCAAAAAACTTAAAAGTAAGTGTAGATGGAGGAAGTGAAATTTTACCAAAGTCTCCTTCAATAAAAAATATAAAAAGTTTAGCTTCAGGAAAGTCAGTTTATTTAGAATTTGTATTTTTTGCTAAGGATGGAATTGAATCAAAAAATTATCCTATTAAAATCGATATAACATATGGATTAAATGGATCAGAAGAAAATCATTCTATTAGCCAGTATGTAGGTGTATATCTTAAGGGAGATAATTCAAAATTGACTCCTAAAATAATTATAGATGATTATAATTATGGAAAAGAGTATATAAAGACTGGAGAAGTTTTTCCACTTACTATGTCCTTTCTTAATACGAATAAAAATACTGCTGTAAGAAACATAAAGGTAAGTTTAACCTCAGAAGGAGATACTTTTGCACCGGTAGGAAGTAGTAACTCTTTCTTTATTAATGAAATAGGGCCAAATGCTCGCAAAAAAAGGAATGTTAAGCTAAAAGCAAAAGTAGATGCAGAACAGAAAGTATATAATGTAGTAGTAGATATTGAATATGAAGACAATACAGGAAAACAGTATTCTGCAAAGGAGACAATAGGAATTTATGTAATTCAGGAAGTTAGGTTTGAAACGTCTGATGTAAAGATTCCATCTGATATATTTGCAGGAGAACCTTGTGCGTTATCTATTGATTATTACAACTTAGGAAGAGGTATTTTAAGAAATATGATGATTCATACAGAAGGCGATTTTGAGATAAAAGATGGAAGTGTCTATATAGGAAATATGGAAGCAGGAAAAGATGATTATTATGATGTTACAATAATACCTAAAAAAGAAGGAAAATTTAACGGCAAAATTGTATTCAAATTTGAAGATGCTGTAGGAAATCCTCATGAAATAGTAAAGGATTTTGAAATAAATGCACAAAAAATAGAAGAACCACCAATGCCTCCAGAAGGAATGGAAATGCAAAAGCCAAAAACTTCTAAAAGATGGATTTGGATTGCAGGAGGTGGACTTTTAGCATTAGGTATTGCAATATTTATTTATAGAAAGAAAAAAAAGAAAGCCGAGGAAGTGACTATTGATGAATAATTTTGATTTATTTAAAATGGGCTTTCGAAATCTGTGGAAAAAAAAGACAAGGACTTTTTTGACTATCTTAGGTGTAATTATTGGAACCTGTTCCATAGTAATTATGATGTCAATTGGAATTGCAATGGATAAAAGCAACAAAGAGTGGATTGAGAGTATGGGAGATTTAAGTGTAATTGAGGTAAGGGCTTCAGGACATCATTTTGATCAGAATTCAAGAAACTCAAAAAAAGAAGTAAAACTTGATGATAAAAGTGTTGCAGAATTTGAAAAAATTCCAGGAGTAAAGGCTGTAATGCCTATAAAAAGAATGCAACTGAAAATTGCAGCAGGAAAAATGCTAGGATATGTAGATGTAGTAGGAATAAAACCTGAATTGATGGAAGCCTTTGGATTTAAAGTAGAAAAGGGAAGACTTCTTTTGCCATCGGATAAAAAGAAGTATTGGTTTTTGGAAAAGAAGTAGCTTATCAGTTTTATAATCCAAGATCAAGAAATCAATATGATTATTCAGATGAGCCAAAGGTAAATTTGGTGAGTAATAAATTAATTATAACATCAGATATGGATTATGGAGAGAAAAAAAGGAATCAAAGAAGGGATGATTATAAGCCTCCAAAGCCTCATAAAGCAAAAGGAGTAGGTATTTTAGCAGAAAGCGGAGGAGAAAGAGATTGGTATGCTTATATGAATATAACTTCTCTTGAAAAACTGATTAAAGAAGATAAAGATGCAAGGCATGAAAGAAGAAGATCCTCAAATAATAGAAATAAATATGAAGAAATAAAGGTAAAGGTAGAAGATATCCAAATGGTAGAGGAGATTCAAAAGAAGATAAAAGATATGGGATTTCAAGCTCGTAGCTTAACAGATATGTTAAAGTCTATGAAAGAACAGACAAAGAAGGTACAGGCAATATTAGGAGGTATTGGGGCTGTAAGTTTACTTGTTGCAGCTATTGGTATTACAAATACAATGATTATGAGTATATATGAAAGAACAAGAGAAATAGGAGTTATGAAGGTGCTTGGAGCAAATCTTACGGATATTAAAAAATTATTTTTATTTGAAGCTGCTATGATTGGTTTTGTTGGAGGGATATTAGGGATTATAATAAGTTATGCAGTATCCTTTGGACTTAACAAATTAGCTGGAGGGTTTATGGGACCTATGGATAGTGATACTGGAATTTCTGTTATTACAATAAGCTTGGCGACAGGTGGAGTGTTGTTTGCAACAATTATTGGTGTTATTTCAGGATATTTGCCAGCAAGACGAGCAATGAATCTAAGTGCATTAGATGCAATAAAAACTGAATAACAAAATTTTGATAGGTTGTTAACAACCAAAACCAGCTTCTATATATTCATATAGAAGCTGGTTTTAGCTTGTTGACAAAGTTATATTTATTAATGAATTGAAAAATAACGCTCTGGAATGGATTAAGATTATAATTGCATTAGGGTATATAGCTTGCTAAAAACGGACATCAATGGAGGAGAAAAGTATTATGTAGTTAAAAAAAGCGTGTGATAGACGACGTTTTTTATGATAAAAATTACATAACGTGATTGTATTTGAATGATCATGAGTGAATAAAGTGTATTTGTGAAAAGTTTTGAAAGAAAATGATTGATTTTTGAGTGGTTTTGACTTATAATGAGCATATGAAGGGGTTAAGAGGTGATAAGTTTGCTTACAGAAAGAAGACATGAAATTATATTAGAAATTTTAAAACAAAAAGGATCAGTAAGAATTAACGAACTTGTAGAAGCTACAAATACATCAGAATCTACTATAAGACGTGATCTTACTTTTTTAGAAAGTATAAATACACTAAAGAGAGTACATGGAGGAGCTACTTTACTAAAAGGTAGATTTAATGAACCTAGCTATGGTGAGAAGCAAGATCAATACGTTCAAGAAAAAACAATGATTGCTAAATATGCGGCATCTTTAATAGAAGATGGGGATTGTGTGTATTTAGATGCTGGAACTACAACATTTAAGATGATTCAGTTTTTAAATAAAAAAGATATTATTGTGGTTACAAATGGATTAAAGCATATTGATATGTTAGTGGAAAAGGATATCAATGCTTATATCGTTGGTGGGAAAGTAAAATCACGAACAAAGGCTGTTATAGGGACAGATGCGTTGAAAAATATTGAAAAATTTAGGTTTGATAAATGCTTTATGGGAATGAATGGCATACATATAGACTATGGATTTACTACTCCAGATTCAGAAGAGGCGATTCTTAAGGATACAGCGATAAATCTTTCTAGAGAAGCTTTTGTGCTAGCAGATGAAAGCAAATTTGGGGAAGTAGCTTTTGTAAAGGTTGCTGACTTAAAAAAAGCAGTCATTATTACAAACTGTGAGGTTGAAGATTATGATAAATATAGGAACAAGACTAGAATAAAGGTTGTGACAGAATAATGATATATACAGTAACATTAAATCCATCAATAGATTATGTAGTAAAAGTTGAAGATTTTCGATTAGGAACAGTAAATAGAGTAAATACAGATTATAAATATCCTGGAGGAAAAGGGATTAATGTGTCAAGGGTTTTGAAAAATATGGGGATAAAAAGTAAAGCATTAGGTTTTATAGGAGGGTTTACAGGGGCGTATATTAAAAAATATTTAGAAGCTGAAGGGATTGAAACGGATTTTATAACTGTAAAAGGAGATACAAGAATCAATATAAAGCTTAAAGCTGATGAAGAAACTGAGATCAATGGAGCTGGACCTGATATTACAGAAGAAAATATAAATGTATTATTTGAAAAGATAAGTAAATTAACAAGTAATGACTATCTTGTACTTGCAGGAAATATTCAAAAAAGCTTATCGAGAGATATTTATTCAAAGATTCAAGAAAAATGTATAAGCAATGATGTGAAAGTAGTTGTAGATACAACAGGAGAATCATTGATAGTTACTTTAAAATATCATCCCTTTTTAATAAAACCAAATAAAGAGGAACTAGAAGAAATATTTGGTGTTGAAATGAATACACAAGAAGAAATTATTTTATATGCAAAAAAGCTTAGAGATATGGGAGCACAAAATGTAATCATTTCAATGGCAGGAGAGGGAGCTTTGCTTATATGTAAAAATGGCGTATATCATGGGTCTGTACCAAAAGGAGTTGTAAAAAATTCTGTGGGCGCAGGAGACTCCTTAATTGCAGGATTTATTGCTAGTTATTCACAGAACTTAGATATAGAGAAAGCTTTTAAAATGGGAATAGCTTCTGGCAGTGCTACAGCTTTTTCACTTGATTTATGTAAAAGAGAAGATGTTGAAAAATTACTAGATCAAGTAAAAATAAATAAAATTTAAATAAAGGAGGACAAACATGAAAATAACAGATATTTTAAAGAAAGATACAATTATTCTTGATTTAAAAGCTACGACAAAAGAAGAAGTAATCGATGAATTAGTAAATAAACTAGATAAAGCAGGAAGATTAAATGATAAAAAAGCATTCAAAAAAGCAATTCTAAAAAGGGAAGAGGATGCTTCAACAGGTGTAGGTGATGGGATTGCTATTCCTCATGCAAAGACTAGCGCAGTGAAGATACCAGCTTTAGCTTTTGGATATTCTAAAATGGGTATAGAGTATAATTCATTAGATGGAAAGCCAGTACATATTTTTTTCATGATTGCTGGTAGTGAGAATGCAAATAATGAGCATTTAGAAACATTATCTAGGTTATCTGTAATGCTTATGAACGAAGATTTTAGGAAAAAAATTACTAATGTAAAGAGTGAAGAAGAATTATTAAATATTATAGAGGCACAAGAAAAATTAAAAACCGAGGATCAAAAGAAGATAAATAATACTAAAGGATTAATTTTAGCAGTAACAGCTTGTCCAACAGGGATTGCACATACTTATATGGCTGCAGATGCTCTTAAAAATAAAGCACAAGAAATGGGTGTAGAAATAAAAGTAGAAACAAATGGTGCTACAGGAGTTAAAAATAGATTAACCGATGAAGAGATAAAAAAAGCTACAGCTATTATTGTTGCTGCAGATAAACAAGTAGACATGGCAAGATTTGAAGGAAAAAAAGTTATTCAAGTTCCAGTATCACAAGGAATCAAAAATGCTGAAGAACTTATTATGA
Source organism: Crassaminicella thermophila (assembly GCF_008152325.1). Classification (GTDB taxonomy): domain Bacteria; phylum Bacillota; class Clostridia; order Peptostreptococcales; family Thermotaleaceae; genus Crassaminicella_A; species Crassaminicella_A thermophila. Next base: position 2,407,072 of record NZ_CP042243.1, on the reverse strand, counting down.
AAGGGCTAAAGGGGGATGCAACGATTTATAATCATAAGGGAAATATAGTATCTGATACCCTTGACAAAAAGGAAAGACGTGGTTTTTATAAGCATTTGATGAATGGGGTTTCAAATATGCTTCCGTTTGTAGTAGGTGGAGGAATATTAATTGCTATATCTTTCTTTTTCGGAATAAAAGCATTTGATCCAAATGATCCATCTTTTCATCCTTTTGCAAAGCTATTAATGGATATAGGTGGTGGAAGTGCATTTTTCTTAATGGTACCTATTCTTGCAGGATTTATTGGTATGAGTATAGCAGATAGACCAGGTTTTGCACCAGCTATGGTGGGCGGATTGATTGCAGCAAATAATGGAGCAGGATTTTTAGGAGGACTGATTGCAGGTTTCTTAGGAGGATATATTGTTTTATTCTTAAAGAAAGCGTTTACTAAGTTGCCAGAGTCATTAGAAGGAATTAAGCCGGTATTATTATATCCTTTATTTGGAATATTTATTACAGGAGCTATTATGTTGCTTGTTGTTGTAAATCCTGTTAAAAGTTTGAATTTAGGATTGCAAAGCTGGTTAAACGGTATGGGAACAGCTAATAAAGTATTATTAGGATTAGTGTTAGGTGGTATGATGGCTGTAGATATGGGTGGACCTATTAATAAAGCTGCGTTTACTTTTGGTATAGCAATGATTGACGCTGGAAATTTTGCACCTCATGCTGCAGTCATGGCAGGTGGAATGGTGCCACCACTTGGAATAGCTATTGCAACAACGTTATTCAGAAATAAATTTACAAAGGGTGAAAGAGAAGCAGGAAAGACTTGTTATATTATGGGAGCATCATTTATTACTGAGGGAGCTATCCCTTTTGCAGCAGCAGACCCAGGTAGGGTAATTCCATCTATTATTGTAGGATCGGCAGTGGCAGGTGCCCTTTCTATGATCTTTAATATAGGACTTCCAGCACCTCATGGAGGAGCCTTTGTTATTCCAATTGTTAAAGGTAATCCAGGTTTATATGTAGCAGCGATTCTAATAGGATCTTTAATAACAGCATTTATGCTTGGATTTTTAAAAAAGCCAATAAATAATAATTAATTCTTAAGGAGGAAATTATGGAGAAAAAAGTTGTTATTAAGAATGAAAGTGGTATGCATGCTAGACCTGCTAGTATGTTTGTTAAAACAGCAAATGCTTTTAAATCAGATATAGAGATAGAATTTAATGGTAGAAAAATAAATGCTAAGTCTATTATGGGAATTATGAGTCTAGGAATTGCAAAAGATAGTGAGATTACTATAATTGTTAATGGAGAAGATGAAGAAAAAGCAATACATGCATTAATGGAATTAATAGAAAGTGGATTTGAAAAAAGTTAAATAAAAGAGTATATAAATAACTTTAATTTGGAGAAGCTATTAATGCTTCTCTTTTTTTTGTTCAAATTGGCATTTGACAATAACAAAATTTGGGGTATAATATAACTAGCAAATGCCAATAATAAAATGGAGGGAAAATAAATGATTCAAAAGGAAACACCACTGGAAGGAACTAACATAAAAAAAATTATTGCAGTAATGAGTGGGAAAGGAGGAGTAGGAAAGTCTTCTGTTACTTCTTTAATGGCTGTATCTTTAAGAAATAAGGGATATAAGGTAGGAATAATGGATGCAGATATTACAGGGCCTAGTATTCCAAAAATATTTGGAATAAATGGAATAAGAGCCTTTTCAAGCGATGGTAAAGTGATTCAACCTGTAGATACAGTGACAGGAATTAAAGTAATGTCATTAAATTTATTGATAGATAAAGAGGATGATCCTGTTGTATGGAGAGGTCCTTTGATAGGAGCTACTGTAAAGCAGTTTTATACAGATGTAGCATGGGGAGATTTAGATGTATTACTTATAGATATGCCGCCAGGAACTGGAGATGTACCCCTTACTATTATGCAATCACTGCCAGTAGATGGTATTGTCGTAGTATCTTCTCCTCAGGATCTAGTAAAGCTTATTGTTAAAAAATCAGTAAATATGGCAAAGATGATGGCAATACCTATTTATGGAATAGTTGAAAATATGAGCTATTTTGAATGTCCAGATTGCAATAAAAAGCACTACCTATTTGGAGAAAGTAAAGTTGAAGAAGCTGCTAAGGAAATGGACATAGAAATATTAGAAAGACTTCCTATTGATCCTGAATTTGTGGAATTGTGTGACGAGGGAAGAGTAGAGGTATTTGGAAAAATACGCTTTGGTTTTTGTGAAAACTTTGCTAATAAATTAGAAGATAAAATAGGAGGGATTGAGTAATGAAAATATGTATTTCAAGTACAGGAAAAGAAAAAAATTCTATAATGGATGAAAGATTCGGAAGATGTCAATATTTTGTTATATTTGATACAGAAACAAAAGAATTCAAAGCGCTTGAAAATGCTGGTGTAACATCTGCACATGGAGCAGGAATTGCTGCGGGACAACAAATTGTAGATGAAAAAGTAGAAGTAGTAATTACTGGGCACATGGGACCAAATGCAATGAAAGTATTACAAGGAGGAAATATCAAGGTATATAAAGGACAGGGGAAAGCTATTGAAGAAGAAATTAGATTATTCCAAGAAGGAAAGTTAGAAGAGATAAATCAAGCAGGACCTGCTCATTTTGGAATGGGAAACAGAGCAAGAGGGAGCTGGTAGGATGAAAATTGCAGTCTTAAGCGGTAAAGGTGGGACAGGAAAGACAACAGTCTCAACAAATCTTGCAAAGGTTATGAATTGGGATTATGTAGACTGCGATGTTGAGGAACCGAATGGGTTTATATTTTTAAAGCCTAATGTACTAAAAACAAAGAAAGTTAATGTACCTATTCCTAAGATAGATGATGAAAAATGTATAAATTGTAAAAAGTGTGTAGAAATTTGTCAGTTTAATGCTTTAGCTGGAACAAATACAGGGATTATTTTATTTGAAAAATTGTGTCACAGCTGTGGTGCATGTGAACTTGTATGTCCAGTAGATGCTATTACAGAGGAAGAAAGAAGTATTGGAAAGATAGATATAGGACAAAGCGAAGATATTAAATGTATGAGAGGGGTTTTAGATGTAGGAGAGCCAATGGCTGTTCCGATTATCAAGGAATTGAAATCTTTAATAGATGAAAAACCTACAATAATTGATTGTTCTCCTGGAAGCTCTTGTTCAGTTGTATCAGCAATTGAAGGGGTAGACTATGCTGTTTTGGTTACAGAACCTACAGCATTTGGATTACATGATTTAAAAATCGCTGTGTCACTTGTAAAAGAGATGAAAATTCCATTCGGTGTTATTATTAATCGCGCTGAAGAAGAAAATGATCTTATTACAAGGTATTGCAAAGAAGAAGGGATTTATCTTTTAGGAAAGATTGCCTTTGATCGAAAAGCAGCTGTTTTATATTCTCAAGGAAAGCTACTTATTGAAGATGAAGTATTTAGAAAAGGATTTGAAGAAATAGGAAGAAAAATTGAGGGGGTGAAGAGGTGCAACTAGTGGTTATAAGCGGTAAAGGGGGAACTGGAAAAACAACAGTTGCAGCATCACTTGCCTATCTTAGTGAAAAAAGCATAAAAGTGGATTGCGATGTAGATGCTTCAAACCTTCATATACTTTTACAAGGAAAAGATATAGAAGAAGAAAACTTCTTTGGAGCAAAGGTTGCAAATATAGACTCTAATAAATGTATAAAATGTGGAGCTTGTGAAAAAGTATGTAGATATGATGCAATAAAAAATTATCAAGTAGATCCCCTAAAATGTGAAGGATGTGCAGCATGTACTGTAGTATGTGAGCAAAATGCAATTCTGTTAAAAGATGAAGTGACTGGGAAGACTATTATTACACAAACAAATAAAGGACTTTTATCAAGAGCTGATATGGTTATTGGTGCAGAAGGTTCAGGAAAGCTTGTTACAAAGGTAAGAAAAAATGCTATGGCACATAGAAAAAACAATGAATGGATTATATTAGATGGAACTCCAGGAATAGGATGTGCTGTTATGGCTTCTGTTACTGGCTGTGATGCTGCACTTATTGTGGTTGAGCCGACTCAGTCAGGATTAGAAGATTTTTTGAGAGTTCTTTCATTAATCAATTTTTTTGGAGTAAAGCCATTTGTATGTATTAATAAATATGACATAAATGAAGATATGACTATTGAAATAGAGAAATATTGCAAGGAAGAGGGTATTGATGTATTAGGAAAAATTCCATTTGATCCTTGTGTAAAAGAAGCTGTAAATGCTTTAAAGCCTATTGTAAGCTATAAAGAAAGCAAAGCTTCAAAAGAAATTATAAAAATATGGAACAAACTAAAAGAAATATATAAGGAGGATGTTTAAAAATGAAAATTGCTTTAGCTAAGGAAGGGAATTTAGTATCCGGACATTTTGGACATTGTGAAGGGTTTGAAGTTTTTGATGTAGTGGATGGAAAAATTGAAGGAAGAAGTTTTCTTCCGAATCCAGGTCATAGACCAGGGTTTTTGCCACCATATCTTGCTGAAAAAGGAATCGATGTAATTATTGCTGGTGGAATGGGTGCTACTGCTCAAGAACTTTTTAAAGAAAATGGTGTTTCAGTAGTTGTGGGAGCACAAGGAAATATTGAAGATGTAGTTAATGCATATGTAAGCGGTAATTTACAATCTACAGGAAGCGTATGTAGAGATCATGCTCATGAGGGAAATTGCAAGGCTTAGGCAGAATTGTTTTATTCTGCCTTTTTCTATATAAAAAATTATTTTTACTTTATAGAAAATAATTGAATTTGGTGATAAAAATGAAAAACAAAATAGAAATGATAGAAAAGATTTTAAAAGAAAATAATATAAAGATGACAAAACAAAGGAAAGCGATTATAGAGATTTTTTTAAATCATGATGCACATTTTAAGCCAGAAGAATTATATGAGCTTATAAAGGATAAAAAAATCGGATTAGCAACAGTGTATCGAACTATAGAAATATTGAAAAGACATGATATAATAGAAGAAGTTACGATTGGAAAAGATAGATACTACGAATTAAAATTATTTAGTGAAAAACGAATGCATATTCATTTTCGATGTGAAAGGTGCAATAGTATTTATGATTATGATGAAACAGAATTGATTTTAGATCTTATTAAATTAAGAAATTTTGTTGAAAAGGAACATGATGTAGAGATAAAAGACCTTACAATGATTCTTAATGGTATATGTCAAAAGTGTAGGGGGTGAAATTTTGCCTAGGCCAACAAAACCAAGAAAAATTGCTTTTATGCCTGAAAATAGATATTTTATTCCTATAGGAAAACCAAAGTGTCATCTTGAGGAGATTCAATTAAAGCTAGAGGAAGTTGAGGCAATGCGCCTAAAAGATATTGAAAAACTTTCTCAAGAAGAATGTGCAGAAAAAATGCATGTATCAAGACAAACTTTTCAATTAATAATTGATGAAGCAAGAAGGAAAGTTGCTCAGGCACTAACAGAAGGAAAGGCAATCAATATTCAAGGTGGAAATTATACTTTGAATATTTGTAAATATGTATGCAAAGATTGTGGGTATGAATTTAATGAGGCTTATGAAAAAGAAATCCATTTATGCCCGAAGTGTAAATCGGAGGAAGTAGTGTGCATAAATGAAGGAAGATTTTGTATAAGAGGATGTAGAAAACCTTGGTGTAATAAAGTAAAGGTAGATGAATAAAAGTCGAGAAATTTCTCGGCTTTTATTTAATATACATAGAAAGGATGAAAAAATAATGCCTATAATTACGAAGATTGAGCAGCAAAAAAATAATAATCGGGTAAATCTATATGTAGATGGTGAATTTTTCTTAGGAATAGATATGGAAATTCTATACAAATTAAGATTAAAGGAAGGGAGAGATATTGAAAAAAAAGAACTACAATTTATTATAGAGGAAGAAACATATCAAAAGGCAAAAAGTAAGGCTTTAAAGCTATTACATTTTTCTTCTCGTACAGAAAAAGAAATGAGAGAAAAACTAAAAAAATATGAATACTCAGATGAAATAATTGATAGAGTTATATTATTTCTAAAGGAATATAACTTTATTAATGATCAGGAACTCGCTAAGCAGATGGTAAAAAGTAAATCAAAGGAGAAAAAGTATGGACAAAATCGAATAAAGCAAGATTTATATAGAAAAGGGATGGATATAGAGCTTATAGAAAATATAATTACAGAAGAATTAGATCGGGAAACAGAATATGAGAATGCATTAAGTTTAGCACAAAAGAAGGTCAAAACTATTAAAGATACAGACAAAAGAAAAATTTATGAAAAATTAGGAAGATATTTAGTATATCGTGGATATGATTATGATATTATTCGAAAAGTAATTGATATTGTGTTAAAGTAATCTAAATGATGGATGTTATGAACAGTTAAATAAAAATTATAAGAATTTATAAAAATTTTGTATAATCTAATTATAGATGAGAATAATTAATAAAATTGCCGTAGGCAAAAAAGAATATCAGTAATTGGAACTGTATTTTAAGAAAAATTATTTTAAAAGTATAAACACCTAATTTGCAGGATTTATCCGACTTAGGAGTATTTAATTTAAAAAGAACAAATAAAGCTAGAAAAATGGTGAGAGAGTTGGTTGAAGATGATTAAAACATATAAAGTCATGCTAAAACCAAACAACAAACCCGACTGTTAAAAAAATGAAGAAGGGCGGTGTTTTGTTCGAAATGGAAAATAAGAAAATTATGTTAACAAAAGAAAATGGACAAAAATTATTCGTTGATATTTATGAAGTAAATAAATCTTATCCAAATGTATTAACTACACAATTTAATATAAACATCGATGATTATCCTCAATATTACAAACCCTTTGCAGAATTAGGATTCAATATTTTTGCTGTCCAATTAACTGGTTCAGGGAAAAGTGGTGGAAAACGAAATCATTTAACTCCAGAAATTGCTTATGATGATATAAAAACAGTAATAGATTACATAGTAAAAAATTATAATGATGCAATACATATGTATGGAGTAAATGGAAATGGTGGTATTTATGGGCAG